>CAYRHG010000042.1:0-13522 GCA_964424025.1 uncultured Dehalococcoidales bacterium
GTCATTCAGTGTCCGAGCGGTGAGCGGCGGCGGCTGGCTGCGGGGCCGGTGGGGGGTTGTTGGCCCTCACTCGAGACCCCCTCTGAATCTCCCCCTGAGAGGGGGAGGGAGGAAGTTTCTGGGAGAGGGGAATCTTCATTGTCGAGTTCGATTTGGTGTTTCATGCGGTCGCGTTTTGTTTGGAGGTAGTGGCGGTTGTGGTTGTTGGGTTCTAGGGATAGGGGGATTTGCTCGGTCATTTCTAGGCCGAAGCCTTCAAGACCTGCGACTTTTTTGGGGTTGTTTGTGAGAAATCGGAATTTGCGGATGCCGAGGTCGATTAGGATCTGTGCGCCGACGCCGTAGTGTCGGAGGTCGGTTTGGAGGCCGAGCCGGTTGTTGGCTTCGACGGTGTCGAGTCCGTTGTCTTGGAGTCGGTAGGCTTTGAGTTTGTTGATGAGTCCGATGCCGCGTCCTTCTTGTCGCATATATACGAGCGCGCCGGCGCCTTCTTGAGCGATCTGCGACATGGCGGCGTCGAGCTGTTCGCCGCAGTCGCAACGTTGGCTGCCGAAGATGTCGCCGGTGAGGCATTCGGAGTGGACTCGGACGAGCACTGGGGTTTCCGGGTCGATTTTTCCCATGGCCAGGGCGAGGTGTTCGGCGGGGTCTACGTTGCTCTTATAGGCGACGCAGCGGAAGTCGCCCCAACGGGTGGGGAGTCGGGTTTCGGTGACGCGTTGGACGAAGGACTCGCGGCTTAGGCGGTATGCGATGAGGTCGGCGATGGAGACGATGGGGATGTCGTGTTTTTCGGCGATTTTCTCGAGTTGGGGACGTCGCGCCATGGTGCCGTCGTCGTTCATGATTTCGCAGACGATGGCTGCGGTCCGCTTGCCTGCGGCGCGTACGAGGTCGATGGAACCTTCGGTGTGTCCGGCTCTGACGAGTACGCCGCCATCTTGGTAGCGGAGGGGGAAGACGTGTCCGGGTTGGACGAAGTTATCTGAAGTGGCTTCGGGTTCGGCGAGGAGTCGTATGGTGTGTGCGCGGTCGGCGGAAGAGATGCCGGTCGTGATGCCGAAAGCGGCGTCGACGGCGACGGTCATGGCGGTGGAGTGAGGCGACGTGTTGTGTCGGACCATCATGGGCATGCCGAGACGGTCGAGGTCGTGTCCTTCCATTGGGACGCAGATGAGGCCGCGTCCGTTGACGGCCATGAAGTTGATTGATTCGGCGGTAGCGTCCTCGGCAGCCATTACGAAGTCGCCTTCGTTCTCGCGATCTTCGTCGTCGACCATGATGACCATTCCGGCGGCGCGGACGCGTTCGATGGCGCGCTCGACGGTTGCGGCGGCTTCGGGTCGTAGGAGATGGGGATCGGGGGTCAAGCGGTGAAGCGTTCGATGTATTTGGCTGTTAGGTCAGTTTCGATGTTAACTGTATCCCCGGGTTTGGAGATGCCGAGGGTGGTGTGGATGGCGGTGAATGGGATGAGGGTGAACGTGAAGCTGGTTGGTGTGCAGTTGAAGGTGGTGAGGCTTACGCCGTCGACGGTGATGAATCCTTTTTCGACTATGTATCTGCTGAGGGTTTTGGAGCATTCGATGGTGACGAGTTTTGCGTCGATTTCGTCCGTGACCGCGGTGACGATGCCGGTGCCTTCGACGTGTCCCTGGACGAGGTGGCCGCCGACGCGGGCGTTGTATTTGAGAGCTCGTTCGAGGTTGACGTGGGTGCCTGGTTTTAGGTCAGTGAACCAGGTGGAGCGGCGGGTTTCGGGTGAGACGTCGACGAGGAAGGTGTTGTTAGTGATGGCGGTGACGGTGAGGCACGCTCCGCTGACGGAGACGCTTTCGGAGATTCGCAAGCCGTCGCCGCCTGCGAGGACACGGAAAGCTGAGACGGTGAGCGCACCGTTTGTGGGGTTGAAGTCTGCGACTCTACCTACTTCTTCGACGATTCCGCTGAACATTAATCGGTCTCCTGCGGGTAATCAACGTAACCGATAATCGCGATGTCGTTGTCGAGGTGTTCGATACGCGTTTGGCTGAGATGCGGGATGTTTCGCATGGTTGCGGGTCCGAATCCTCCGACGGGTGAGGGTGCGGTTTGTCCTCCGATGATTTTGTCGGTCGCCATGTATGCGATTACTTTGTCGACGAGTTTGAGATGGAAGAGTTCACCTGTGAGTTTTTCGCCTGCTTCTATGAGGACGTTGTGGCAGCCGCGTTCGCCTAGGTGGTGGATTAGCGCGGTTAGGTCTACGGTTTTATTGTCGTTGTTCGGGAGGGGAAGGATGTTGCAGCGGTCGTCGGACACGCCTTCTACGGCGACGACTTGTATGACCTCGCCGTCTTCATCTAATAGTGCTGCATCGTTTGGAATTCGGGCTTGGCTGTCGACTATTACGCGGATGTAGGGGCGGTTGGATCGTCTTTTGCCGGTGTCAGGGTCGCGTGCGGTTAGGCGCGGATTGTCGGCGAGGATGGTTCCGATACCGGTGATGATGACGTCGGATCGGTAGCGGATTAGGTGGGCGTGGGCGCGTGCTAGGGGGCCGGTGATCCATTTGGAGTCGCCGGTTCGTGAGGCGATTTTGCCGTCTAGGGACATGGCCCATTTGGCGGTGACGAAGGGGAGGCCGGTTTTGATGTGTTTTGTGAAGCCTTCGATCAGGTCGTTGGCTCGTCGGGCGGAGGTTTCGTCGACGTCGTTTATGACCTGTATTCCGGCTGCTCGGAGGTGTTCGAATCCGCGACCGTTTACGAGTGGATTAGGGTCGGCAGTAGGGCAGATGATGCGTTTGATTCCGGCGTCGATTATGGCTTGGCTGCAGGGTGGTGTGGTGGCGTGATTTTGGTGCGGTTCGAGGGTGCAGTAGATGGTTCCGCCTTTGGCGGATTCTTTGGCGTTTGCGATCGCGACGGCTTCGGCGTGAGGTCCGGGATTGGGTTGGGTTGCACCTTCGCCGACGATGGTTTTTTCGTCGGCAGCGACGATTACGGCACCCACTGGTGGTCTGGGAGCTAGGCCTCCGGCGACCTCTTCCGCAAGGTAAAGGGCGCGATGCATGAAATCCATACGTTAAGTATGTAACAGGGGGTGTTGGGTTACGTCGTGTGACGGATGCGCGTATGGGCTACCATGCAATGAGGTTTTGATTCTGGATTCCCGCGTGCGCGGGAATGACGGGGAGTTCTCTCGATGAAGATTGTTGATGTGCGGGCTTTTCCTTTGCGGGTGAGTGATCGGGGGGATGAGAAGTCGGAGGGGGCTTCGCGGCCGCCTACGATTGATTTTGGGGATTATTATGTGGATCGGTCGGCGTTTACGTCGATTTATTCGCATCATCATGAGACGACGGTGGTGCGTGTGGAGACGGATACTGGGATCGTTGGTTGGGGTGAGGGTCAGTCGCCGGTGGCTCCGAATGTGACGGCGACGATTGTGCATGAGTTGGTGCGTCCGCTGGTTATGGGTCGGGACCCGTTCGACACCGAGGCGATTTGGACGCGGAACTATGGTGCGATGCGGGAGCGGGGGCACCCGACGGGTTTTTACATCGATGCTTTGGCTGGGACCGATATCGCGCTGTGGGATATCGTGGGTAAGGCGATTGGGAAGCCGGTGCACAAGATTGCGGGCGGTCGGTATCGGGATGAGATTCTGCTGTACGCGGGTCTTGGCGGGACTGATCCTGTGAAGGTGGCGGATATGGCTGAGGAGCATGTGGCGTATGGGTACAAGGCTTTGAAGTTGCATCTGTTGTTGGATGTTGACGGGGTTACGGAGATATGTCGGGAGGTTCGGAAACGGGTCGGTCCGAAGGTGTGGTTGATGGTGGATACGCATATGCGTCAGACGGTGGCGAACTCGATTTTGTTGGGTAGGGAGTTGGAAAAGTTGGGGTTCACTTGGTTGGAATCGCCGACGGTACCGGATGATATTCCGGGTCAGGCGGAGATCACGCGGGCGTTGGATATGGCGGTGGCGATTGGTGAGTGGACGCGGACGCGGTATGAGATGCGGGAGCAGTTCGAGCGTCGGGCGTATGACATATTGATGCATGACATCGGTAGGACGGGTATCACGGAGGGTCATCGGATTGCGACCGTGGCGGATACGTACAACATTCCGGTGGCGCCTCATGTGGGCGGTGGGGGGATATTGGCGGTGGCAGCTACGGTTGAGTGGTCGGCGTCGTGTCCGAACTTCATGATCATGGAGCATGGTCATCACGCGAATGCGTTGAAGAGCTCGATTTTGAAGGAGGCGTATGAGCCGGAGAACGGGTACTACAAGGTGACAGATCGGCCGGGGCTGGGTGTTGAGATTGATGAGGGGGCGCTGGAGAGGTATGCGTTTCCGCGGGGGTGATTGTGCCTGTTTCGAGTTCGGTATTTCCCTCGTCGCCCGTCCACCCAGGGCATACCCCGCTCTGTTGTCGGTCTTTTGGGCTTCGCTTGCTCGCGCCCCTTTCGCTCAGCGAAAGGGGCGTTTGTTGCACAGGTTTCAATGAGGGGAAGCTGTGAAAGGTTCTTCATCGCGTCGGTTGCCGTATATTTTGGCGGTTGATATTGGTAGTTCGGCGGTGAAGGCTGGGTTGTACGATGCTGACGCTAACGCGTTGCCGCACACGCTGGTTGCAATATCGCATCAGCAGCGGACTGCTGCCGATGGGACGCATGAAGAGGATGCGGAGTTGATCCAACGCGTGACGGAGTTGGCGATCGATCGCGTATTGGATCTTGCGGAAGAAGAGGGGGAACAGATTGCGGCGGTTGGTTTCGACGCTATGGCGAGCACGATACTAGGTGTCGATGCTAGACATGAGCCGGTGACGCCGGTTTTCACCTACGCCGACACGCGTACGGCGCCGGATGTGGATACGCTACAGGCGCGCATCGATGTCGCCGCGGCGTATCAGCGAACCGGTGTGATGCAGCACACGTCTTTTGTGCCGGGTCGGGTGATGTGGTTGCGGCGGACGGACCCGGAGAGGTTCGAACGTGTGGCGAAGTGGACTGACGTTTCGACGTTCATATTTTCGCGGTGGTTCGGCTCAACGGATGTTCCGGCGAGTTACAGTGTTTCAGCTTGGAGCGGTTTGTTGAATCGGCACGAGTTGGAGTGGGATGAGGGGATGTTGGATGCGGTCGGTTTAGGTCGATCGGATTTGCCGCGATTGGCGCCGTATAACGAGGGGCAGGTGGGGCTGTGTCCGGTGTACTCGGTGCGGTGGCCGCAGTTGGCGGACGTGCCGTTTTTCTTGGCGGTGGGTGATGGCGCAGCGGTGAATATCGGTTCAGGTTGCACGGACCGTCGGAATATCGCGCTGACGGTGGGGACAACGGCGGCGATGCGGTTGGTTGTGGATCATCCGGGTGATGCTGATCCGCCTCCGGTGCCGAATGGACTATGGGGTTACATATTGGGCGGAGATCGGACGTTGCTTGGGGGTGCATTTAGCGAAGGTGGGAACGTTGTCGAATGGGCGTTGAACAGTTTGGATCTGCCGCCGCTGGGGCAGTTGAACGATGCGTTGGCGGGTGTAGAGCCGGACGGTCATGGTTTGACGGTGTTGCCGTTCATCGCCGGCGAAAGGGCGGTTGGATGGTCGACAAATGCTAGCGGGGTGATCAAGGGATTGCGGGTTTCGACGTCCGGTTTGGATATATTGCAGGGGTTGATGGAGTCGGTGGCCTATCGGTTTTCGTTGGTGGCGGATTTGTTGGAAGGGGAGATGGATGAGGATCGTGTCTTCATAGCAGGTGGAGGAGCGATGACGAATTCTCCGTGGTGGTTGCAGACGATGGCGGATGTTTTGGAGGCGGAAGTGCACGTGCCTTCGGAGGAACAGGCGACGAGCCGCGGCGCGGCGATCTTGGCTCTGAGAGCAGTTGGTGTTTGGGACGAGCTGGATGATGTGATGCCAGAGATCGCGGGTGTTTATCGGCCTAGGGATGGGTTTAGGGAGGTCTATCGCGGGGCGATGGAGCGGCAGGGGGAGTTGTACGACGCGGTGATTTGAGAGACTTGCATGGATGGACAGGATGGGGCATGGATTTAGGTGGTGGTCCCTCCCTTCCCCGGCATACCCGCTCCGTTGTTGGTCGTTTTGGGCTTCGCTTGCTCACGCCCCTTTTTGCAGTGCGAAAAGGGCAGGTCTAGTTGGCCGCCTCGCGCCTGTGGATTCCGGCTTTCGCCGGAATGACGAGAGCAGCGGTGAATGTTGGTTTTTGATCGCGTTGCTGGGCGTGGATTCGTGGTGTTGTGGTTGTCTAGACTGGGTTTATCGACTGACCGCGCGCGCTCATCTTTAGCACTTGATATCGGCACTGACATCGTTGGCCACCTTGCCTGTTAAGCTTGCTCGGGTCGGTTTGTTGTTCGTTGCGGCCGTGGTTTGCACAGTATTGGTGGTTGTAGGGGCGATTGCCTTCAGTGCTTGTACGTCGGAGGAAGAGCCGACGGCTGAACCGTTCCAGACGCGGACTCCGACACCGGTCCCCCCGACAACGGCACCGACATCAACGCCGGTACCGCCGACGAACACTGCTACGCCTACGCCGGTACCTCCTAGTCCTGCTGACACGGCGACACCGGTTCCTCCGACTGCGGAACCTACGGTAGCGCCGACGGCGACGCCGGTTCCGCCGACTCCGACTCCTGTTCCACCTCCGCCTGCGCCGACACCTACTCCGGTTCCGCCGACGGCCACACCTACGCCGGTTCCGCCGACGGCTACGCCGGAGCCAACGGCGACTGAGACTCCGGTACCTGCTTCGTATCGAATCGACTCTCTTGAATGGGATGTGCGCGGATCGGAGGGTGACAAGATTGCGGTCAGCTTCACGTTGAAGGTCACGAACGGTGGCGCGGTACGAGGGGCGGATGGTGTTCCAATCAACGCGGAGATAAACGCTGGCGAGCCGAGTGTAGTCGCGCGTGCGCCTGCGTTGGAAGGTGGTGAGAGTACGACGTTGGTATTCGATCTGCGGTTAGACCCGGGTCAACAGCAGGTGAGGTTGATGCTGCACGGTTCGGATTCGCTCGTTGCATTGGATCTTTTGGCATCAGATGTTGAGCTCACGCCGTTGCACTATCAGGTGGTCGCTGATGGTCAGGTGTCGATCGGCGTCAGGTTAACCAATAACGGGACGTTGGCGACGCGCCCGGTGCAGATCATTGCACTCAATGATGTTGTGGCCACGGTGCAGCCGATCGAGGCGGGGGAATCTGTGGATCTGGCGTTTACGTTGGGTCTGGCGGCGGGTGTGCACAGCATCGAGGTGACGGCGGCGGCCGACGAGCGGGAAGCGCGACTATCGAACAACTCGGCCACGATTGATGTGGAGGTCGATTACGTTTCGTTAAGTCTGGAGGCGGGGTCGGCGCGTGCGATCGGATTCATCAGGGGTGGATCTGCGAACGTTGAGGTCGATTTCACGGTGAGAAACATCGGCGTTGCGACGAGTGAAGCGTTTGTAGTTGCGATTGCGTGTCCTGGTGCGACGGAGACGACGTGCGATGGTGAGATAGAGGTCGGGCCTCTCCAACCGGGTGGAACGCACTCGGGAACGATAGATGCGGTCTTGCCGCAGGGAGTCAGCGGGGTGGTGATATTTGCAGGCGAACTTGAGTACGGCTATCGCTACGGCGATAAGAACACGATCCCGATTACGCTCGATGTACCGTTGCAGCCAGATATCTCTCCGGTGTTCGAGGTGCAGGCGGGACTGATCGGTTACTACTCCAATGGCGACGGTGAGATCGTGGTCTCTGCGACGCTTCGGAACGATGGTGCTGAGCCGGTTCCCGGAGAGTTTCCGATTGCGATTTCGTGTTTGCAGGATGGGGAGTTGATCCCGGGTTGCGGTGACGTGATCACACTAGATTTGAGAGATGGTTTTGGGCCATCAACGGGTTCAGCGGTTGTGCGGGCGCCTGCGGGCGAGATCGAGATAATGTCTGAAGGCGGCGAGATCCAAGGTATCGATGAGGACTTGACGATCTCGCGGATTGTGGTGATACCGGAACGCATAGTGAACGTGGACCGCCGTCTGTGGCGATGCTTCTCGGAGACGATCCCTCGAGAAGACTTCCCGCGTGGCAACTGCAGCGGTCGGGACGGCGATGTAGTGAGCAAATGGCCCCACGGCGAGCCGGTGACGATTTGGATAAACGGTCTTTCGACCTATGAAGAGCAGTTGCAGGACACGCTTCAGACGTTGGCGCCTCAACTCAACATCAGCTATCAATTGGTGCCGGAGGAGCGGAGGGCCGCGATAGCGGCGTACGTGGGGATAACGGAGGAGGACGCTCGATCGCTCGGGTTCATAAGATGCGAGGGTTTCTGGGGCTGCACGAATTACGAAACTGACGAAAATGGCGAGATCGTCTCTGCGGAGATCGTGATATTCACCATCGACGACGCGCGCCTACGGCAGCTGAGGTTGATCGACGAAGCGGTGCGTTACGCGATGATCCAGAACTTGCTTGCGGTGTTGGTGCCTATTGGTTACCGGGATGTACCGGACAGCATCATGAGCATAGACCGCGGTTTGCTAGAGCCTGAGATGACTGGTTCTGACCGCGAGATCGTGAGGATTTTGACGCATCCGTTGGTCGAGACGGGCGACGCGACGGAGGACATCCGCGAGTTGATCGTTTTCTCAGACGAGGTTTTGGATCCGCCTGAAGATACGGCACCGACGAACATTGAGATCGTGGAGAGGGCACGATTAAAGCTGTACGACTCTGATTCGGCTCTGTTCAACATGCGCGGCGGCTGGTCGGGTGGAACTTGTATCGACAATTTCGGTCCTTCGCAGGTGACCGTTGCGGAGTTCGCAGCGCATCGCGGTTTGCACTATCGCTTAACGGACGCGTCGGAGCGGTTCTTCGTATTCCTCCGATCTGAGGACGGTCGGGCCGAGTACTGGGACGGAGGCAACCGGGCTTGGCGCAGGTTCTCTGCGATTGACGAGCAGGCATTGATCGACGAAACGGCGTGGAATCCGCAGTATTCGGACCCTATGGTTTTGCTGGCGTCAGCGCTACTTTTCGGTGAAGATCTGTTGACCGAAGTTGAACGGGACGAAGAAGAGGTCGAGTTCCGCATCGAGCGATTCCGAGCGTATGCTGCGCCGTCTTGGACCGACGAGGCGGTAATGGCCGCATCTTTCACTATCAACTTGCAAAGCTATGAGATCGAGACGTTTGAGATGGACTGGTCATTCAATGTTCGCGGGTTGGTGTGCGATGAGTACAACGTTGCGGCCAACATGATCGAGTACGGCTCCAGCTTGAGTGTTCCGTCGGAAGTGCGTGAAAGATCTCGAGTCATCGAGTAGTTCACGCGTTGACCGGCATCCGGGCGTCCGAGATGGGAGTTCCGGTGTCGCGTTGAGTTCGCCGAATTAGGATGATCCGTATGTCGGTGCGGATACTGTCCATCACCTTGGTCGTTGCCGTGGTCCTGTTTGGTGTCGCGGTTGAGGCCAGTGCCCAGGAATCAGTGCACGACCTACGCGTCGTGGATGTGACCTTGACGGAGGTGGGCGAAACTACGGCGACGGTCAAGCACGAAGTCAGAGTGGATGTGATGAACGATGGTTCGACGGACTTCGATGGTGTCGCGCGGGTGGACTACCAAGTCGATGGTGGGAGCAGCGAGATCGTTTACGTGATCACCGACCTCGAAGCTGGCGCATCGACGTTTTTCCGTTTCATTTTGGAACTGACGCCAGGTGAGCATGAACTGGGAATCGTTCTTGGCGATGCGGTGCATGAGACAATGGTCCACGTCGCGGCCGCTGATCTAACAGTCCGCGTAACGGGCGAGAGGGTGGTGACAGGCGGGATAGTTGAACTCGATCTTGAGATAACGAACCAGGGAGATCGAGAGGCGAACGGGATCGAAGTGTCAGGCGCGTGGGAAGCGGCGACCAGCACGGATACAGGTGATGCAACGGTGACGACCGACATCGATCGCCTCGTGCCTGGTTCAAGTGGAGCGGCGACGGCATCGTTCGAAATCGCACCGGGATCATACTCTCTAACACTAGGAGTGTCGACGTCTACCGTTGCGACGAACGTACATGACGACACGATCAAGGTCGCTTACGACGTGGAGTTCGTTGAACTCGACGTCAGATTGAGTTCCGCAGAAAGCCTGCGGTGGATCATTGGCGAGAGTGCGTTGATGGAGATCGGTTTGCAGGTTTCGAACCGAGGTGTCGATCGAACGTCTGGAGTTGAGATTGGATTTGTGTGCGGCGATGGCACATGTTCGGGTTCAGAGATGTCGGGTCCAATAGGCGCCGGTGAATCGATTGACACGACGTTACAGGTTTGGATGCCGATAGGCAGCGTATTTGGCAACCTTTACGCGGGCGCAAACGAACAGACGTTCAGGTGGGGTGATCGAAACTCGTTCGTCGCTTTGATCGACGTTCCCGAGTCACCTCCATTGGAATGGCACTTGACGGATGTTTCGGACGCTCAGGGACTCCAGTATTGGAGCGATGGTTCGGCGAACGTCGTATTCGAAACAACGCTTCGAAACGAAGGAAGCGAGTTGGTTTGGGGTGACATCGCGATTTCGGTGGAATGCGCAAAGGGCGAGTCGGTTGTCGAGAGCTGCGGTGGTGAGTATGAGCTGGCGATCGACCCGACTTCTCATACCAACGTCTTGAGCCAAATCGTCAGAGTACCGCAAGGCGAAACCGAATTGACATTCACGCAGGGCGACCGAGACCCGGTCCTGAAGACCGCGAATGTTCCTCAACGGATCTTGGGTGTGGCCAGGGAAATATGGGACTGTTTCAGCGACACCTCGAATTTGGGCAGGAATACGCCGAGAGACGTTGGTATCGGTTGCGGGGGTTGGCGCAACGAGTACGTTGCGAAGTGGGAAGTGGGCGCACCGATTCGGCTTTGGACTTCAGGAGACGAACACTACGAACGGATATTGTTTGGCGTGCTAGATGATCTGACTCCGGTGTTGGGGATAGAGTTCGAGACCGCATCTTCTAGGCGGACGGCAGACATATTGGCGTTTCTAGGTCATCCCCGCGAAGGTACAAAACTGGATGGTCTGGATTGCAACAGGGCGGCAGGATGTGCGGCGTTCGACATTAACTCAGACGGCACGATAGGTTCGGCCAAGTTGGTCGTGTGGCCGCCCACGACGTCGCTAGACGAAAAGGGTGTTGATCACATGATTTACAGCGTTATTCTGCACGAACTGCTACATGTGTTGACGGGAATGTTGCATCGGCACGACGATCGCACGAGCGTGATGAGTTACGACTCGTTGGACTACAAAACACTGAGCGAGACGGACTTAGCACTGCTGCGAATTTCATCGCACCCGCTCGTGGAACCGAGGATGGATTTCCGCGAAGTCAGGGAATTGATCGTGTTTAAGGATGAATTGGTCGATCCACCTAGCGAACCAGATCTATCGGTGAGGCAAGTGCTACGACGGGCGCACGCTGAATTGATGGATTCCGGTTCTGCGCGTTACGAGATAGACGGGGGATGGCTGGGGTGCAACCTGAGATTTGGTAAATCCGATTACGAATTTGGCGAACTGCGCCCGCGGGCGCCGAGGTGGGTCCATTACAAGGATGAAAAAGATGATTTCTACATGATCAGGTCAACGTCGCGAGAGGTACCGTTGCAGTTTTGGGTCGAGTTGATCGGCCGTTGGCGGCTTGTACCGGGCAATATAGTCCAACAAGCGGTTAGTTTCCGCGATTCGTTTTCGAACCCTCTGGGGATGCTGTCGAGTATCAATATCTACGCGTTAGACGATGATATTGAGGTGATCTCCCGGGATGACGGGCGAATTATCTTGGAGGTCTCAATGGAAGGAGCAGACGTCAGGGCAGGTTGGAGCCGGAAAACGCTGCTGGATGCCGAAATGGAGATAAATCTCGAGGAGTTCACGATCGATCGATACGAGATGACTTGGACACTCGACCCTGAGGAAGAGAACGTGTGCAAGGATTACCACATCGAAGCTCAATTGGTCGATTACGGCACGAAGTTTGAGTTGCCGGAGGAAATCCAGCGTCGTCAACCGCGGTCGAATTGACGCGCGCTGCGGCGGATTAGCGAATGCCCATCCCCTCTGGATCCCGGCTTTCGCCGGGATGACGTGGTTTTACTGGAATGGTTGGGAACGGTGACGTTCTGACTTAGGAGGAGATCAACTGTGCCCACTGAGTGTCGAGATGGGATTCGATGAAGTCGCGGTCCAGTTCATATCCCATGCCGGGTTTGTCGGAAAGGTGAAGATGGCCGTCGCGGATGTCGAGTGGTTCGGTGAGGCAGGCGTTGTAGGAGGGTACTGCGTGGTGGTTCATCTCTAGACGGTAGATGTTGGGTACGTTCATAAGTACGTGCGCGCCGGAGATGACGTTGAACGATCCAGAAGCGTCGTGAGGGGAGATTGGGATGTAGAAGGTCTCTGCGAGGTGCGCAATCTTCTTCATTTCGGATATGCCGCCGGTCCAGCAGATGTCGGGCATGATGTAGTTGACGAGGCCCTCCGTCAGGTAGGGGAGGAAGTCCCAGCGAGTGTATTTGCGTTCGCCGATGCAGAGGTTGATGTCGGTGTTGCGGCGTAGCTGGCGGTGCGCTTCGATGCTTTCGGGTTGCAGCGGCTCTTCGAACCAGGTGAGGTTGTAGGGCATCATCCGGTTGCACAGATTGGTCGCCGTCGACACATCGAAGTTGCCGTGCGCATCGATCATCAGCTCGACGTCGGGACCGAGCGCCTCGCGTAGCGCCGCCATCAGGTCTTCGGCGTGCGCCGCGCCGGCGGCGGATATCTTGCCGTCGATATAACGCCGATGCTTGCGACCCATCTCCGGCGAGAACGGGTCCAGCTTCAGCGCCTCATATCCCAACTCCACTTGCGCTTTCGCATCCGCGACGCACGCCTCGATGTCGGTCGCCGGGCCGCAGTGGCTGTACAGCGGCACCGAATCGCGCATCTTGCCTCCCAGCAAGTCGTAGACCGGCCGCCCCGTCGCCTGGCCCTTGATGTCCCAGAGCGCCATGTCAATGCCCGAGATTAGCGTCGTGGCGAAGCCGCGCGAGCCGAGCGTGCCGAACCTTCGATACAGCTGATGCCAAATGCGGTCGATCTCCGAAGGATCCTGCCCGATCAGCCCATCCGAGAAGTCCTGACCGACCAAGTCGTGCTTGAGAACCTCGTAGGCCTGCGCAATGACGATCGCGCCGCCTCCGCCGACATTCGTCGACTCGCCGATGCCGGTGATGCCTTCGTCCGTCTGGATTTCGGCGAAGAGCCACGGGCGCGACTCGATGGCGCGCACGACGTAGACGTTCAGGTCGGTGATCTTCATGGAATCCACTCCGGATGTGAGGCCTAGACAGGGCAGAGCGTCGCCGCGTCGCTTCGCCAATCAGCATACCCGAATCGCATTGCAAGCACGCACCAGCCTCGCGCGAATCCGTGCCGATGATCGTCTGCGCAGTGGTTAGAATGATGCGAGATTAA
>CAYRHG010000043.1:0-18082 GCA_964424025.1 uncultured Dehalococcoidales bacterium
CTCGGTAACGACATGACGATGTACGCAGAGTGGTGGAACAACAACGGCATCCTCTGCATACAGATCGAGTCACTCCGCGCCATCGAGAATATACGAACCCTCTCCCCTCCGGGTGTCGACATGTTCTCATGGGGGCCGTCGGACCTCGAGTGGGACCGCAAAATGCACCCCCACCATCCCTTCAAGACCGACGACGACTGCATCAAGCACGTCATGGACCAGGTCAACGACCTCGACGTCCGAATGAGCTACCGTTCATACGACCCCAAGCTCCGCAACAAATACCTCGACATGGGCGTGACCGTCCTCTTCGAACAGCCACAAACCTAACCCCTCGACAAAAAGGAGAACCAACAAATGGGCAACGACGCAAACCTCAAAGAACGCATCCGGCGCGGCGACATCGTCATCGGAGTCGGCATACCGATCGGTTCCACGAAGTCACAGTTCGAAGACATCCTCGGCAAAGACGACTACGGTTTCGCCACCTGCGACAGCCAGCACAGCCCCTTCTCGGAGCACATGCTTGTCGACCACTGCAACGTCGCCGACGAAGTCGGAATACCGATCCATTTCCGCATCAAACACACCCAGTTAGCCTTCCTGGTCGGCAACATCGCCGACCTCGGACCCGCGTTCATCGAGATCCCGCTCGTCGAAGAACAGTCGACGGTACGAGAAGCCCTCGACTGGTTCTACTTCCCGCCTGAGGGCCGTCGGAGCTGGGTCGGCGGCTACCGCTGGGGCGCCGAACTCGGTCACGACCGGCCGGGGTACGCCAAGTGGTGGAACGAAAACGGCGTCATCTGCCTGCAAGTCGAGTCACTGCGCGCCATCGAGAACATCCGCACCCTCGCCATGCCCGGTGTTGACCTGTTCTCCTGGGGTCCTGCAGATCTGGAATTCGATCGGGAGATGCATCCGCACCACCCGTTCAAGACCGACGACGATTGCATCAAGCACGTCATGGATCAGATAAACGATCTGGATGTCAGGATGAGCTACCGATCCGGCGACCCTGAACTTCGCAACAAATACATCGACCTCGGCGTCACCGTCCTAATGGAACGGGCGCAGTAACGCTACAACCTCAACCGTCGCAAAACCAAACCAACCAACCGCATCACCACGGTCATCACAATCTGAAAGATGACCGTGCGCAGGATCTGACGTACAAGCAGACCAACCATGGTTGGCCCCAGTTTAGCCCACTGCTAGGCTGAACCACCGCCCGTCACATGCGCGTGCAGATGAAACACCTCCTGCCCCGCGCCTCGGCCTTGGTTGAACTGCACTCGGTAGCCCGAACCCGTAATCCCCGTAGCCTCCGCAACCTTACCGACTCCCACCAAAATCCGACCGAGCATCTCCACATCCGTGTCTTCGGCCTCGTGCAGACGATCGAAGCATGTTTTGGGAACCACTAAGACGTGGATCCGTGCTTTCGGGTTGATGTCGTTGAAAGCCAGTACATGGGCGTCTTCGTACACCTTCGTGCACGGAATGTTGCCCGCGATGATGCTGCAAAAAATACAGTCAGCCATGTTCGATCCCTTCGCGGGAGGCTCAGAGCGTTCGAGCTAGCTTTTCGATGTGCGAATCTGAGTCTCCGAATTCGGCTCGCCACGAGAGTATTCGCCGCGTGTAGAGGTGCAGATCGTGTTCCCAAGTGAAACCGATAGCTCCGTGCGATTGATGCGCCTTCCACACGATGTCGTTCATCAACGTGTTGGCGGTCCACTTTGCTTGGGATACGATCCGCGAAGCCGTTCCTGCATCGACGTCTGCCGTCAAAGACCAAGCGGCACGGTCAGCTAAGTGCTTCGCTGATTTCACTTTCGTAGCCATGTCGGCCATGTAGTGCTGAATGACCTGGAACGCTCCGATTGGTCGACCAAACTGACGTCGCTCCTTCACGTAAGCTATAGTCCGATCGGTCACGGCTGAACCGGCGCCGACCATTTGGATGGCGCGGGCAGTAGCGCCATGCAAGTTCATGTGATCCACGACATCCCGACCTCCGCCCGGTTCACCGAGCACTGAAGCTTCAGGAACCACGACCTCGTTTAGCTCGATGTTGCACGCAGGAGCACCAGAGGCCATCTTGATGCGTTCGACGTTTATTGTGCCTTCGGCGGACTTGATCGGTACTGCAAAAACTGTGACCCCAGCATGGGTTTCCGCCGGGATGAGTGCGATATCCGCAGAATTCCCGTATGGAACGAAACGGCAGTTGCCGCCGAGCACCCATCCGTTAGATGTCTCCGATCCCCGAACATCCACTGCATCAAGATTTGAGGTGCCATCCGATCCGGCCAAGGCTGGAACGACGATCTGTTCACCACTCGCGATCCCGGGTAGCCACTCCAGTTTCTGCCCATCGGTACCGAATTCACTGAACGCGGATGCCGAAACTACTGAAGATTCAACGAACGGACCCGGCGCCAGCGCGGCTCCCCATTCCGCAAGAAGAACCGCCATATCTGACATCTCCATGCCCGAACCGCCATACTCTTCTGGCGTAATCAACCCGAGCCAACCCAACTCACCGACCTCACACCAGAACTCGTTCGTGTACCCCTGTTCGTCCGACGCCATCGCTCGGACGAACTCAGAAGGAGACCGATCTGACAAATACTCCGCAGCGCTGCTGCGGATCAACTCTTGCGTTTCATTTAGACCGAAATCCATTGCAAATTTCTCTCACCCTTGCCCCTCTGGATCCCGGCATTCGCCGGGATGACGGTTGTATGTCAGCGCCGAGGCAGTTCCAAACCTCGATACGCGATGATGTTTTTCTGTATCTCGTTCGTGCCCGCCAAGATTGGCCCCGAAGTCTGGTACATCCGCATCTTGAAGATGCGGCCGGCGAGATCTTCGTGCTCGTCGGGGTCGTCGATTAAACCTGGCATACCTAAGAGTTCGACACCGAAATCTAAGACCGCACAGTTGGCCTCAGTCGCGGCGATTTTGCACATGCTGGCTTCGGTGGATGGCGGATAACCCTGAGTTTGGAGCCACGCGACTTCGTAGGTGATGTATCGCGCCATCTCGATCTCTGCTTCGAGTTCCGCCAAACGGCGCCTGACCTTCATGTCGTCGATGATCAGCGAACCGTCGAACCGTCTCGTCTTGGCGGCATAATCCCGAATCTCTTCCCAAGATCGGCGCGCCCAGGAAACGTAATCGATATTGCCTCGTTCGAAGTTGAGGAGATTCATGGCTACGTTCCAACCGTCGTTTAGTTCACCCACCATGTTTTCTACCGGGACGTGGACGTCGTCGAACATGATCTGGTTGAAACTGTGAGCGCCAGCGATATTGATGATCGGGTTCACCTGTATGCCTGGCGATTTCATGTCGACCAGCAAGAAAGAGATCCCGGAATGCCGCTCCGCCTCGCGATCGGTTCGGACGAGCATGAACATCATGTCGGCACGATGCGCGAGCGAAGTCCAAATCTTCGAACCGTTGATTACGAACTCGTCGTTCCGAAGCTCTGCGAAGGTCTGCAGAGACGCCAAGTCAGAGCCGGTGTTGGGCTCCGAATATCCTTGGCACCATTGCAATCCGCCTCGGGCGATATCGGGCAGATACTTCCGCTTCTGCTCTTCCGACCCGAAGTGCATCAGCGTCGGCCCTAACATTCGGGTTCCGAAACGGTCGTTTCCCGGCGCTCGACGATACGAAGTCTCTTCCGCGAAGATCAAACTGATCATTGCCGAAGCTTCCTGACCGCCATATTCTTTCGGCCAAGTCATCGTGAGCCAACCGCGTTCGGCGAGCGAGCGCCGCATCCGCTGGTAGAGCGCCCAACCCTCTTCCGTCGATTCGTCGTTCGGACCTATCCAACCGTCCGGGAGTTCATCATCGAGAAACTGCTGAAGTTCCTCCCGGAACTCGAGTTCTTCGTCGTTAAATTCGAACCACATGAATTCGTTTACTAGTCGGCAGTCACAGCCAAACTGGTAATGGTTTTGACGATGCCCCCAACCTGATGCATCTTGGTGCTCACGATCCCGCCGATGTCGACGAGGTTGTCGGCTTCTACAACCGCGATGATGTCGAACGGCCCTGTGACCATATCAACTGCCATCATTTGGTCGATCTTCTTTAGCTCTGCCGCGACGTTGGCGGTGCTGCCGACTGACGTCTCGATCAAGATGTATGCTCGGGTCTTCATGTCTTTTCGGTATCTCCTATCCAAGATGCGATCAGTTAAGAATATGCTAACGCGTCGGACTCTAAAAGACGAGGGTGTTAAACCTCTGCGACCGTTTCAAAAGTTAACGATTTTTCCATTTCATTCCATTCGTCGGCGGGTCCCACCACCGACATCGCGAGCTTGTCCGGGGTCAAAACATCCTCGGCAACCGATCTGACATCCGGCAATGAGACAGCGTCGAGATCCCTGATCCTAGATTCGAGCGATTCGATCTCTCCTCGCAAGAGTTCCTGCGCTGCGAGATCATTGGCGACAGCCCGACTCTCTTCCATGCCCAAAATCATTCGGCCTTTAGCCAACTCTCGCGCATCGTGGAGTTCATCTTCTGTAATCCCTTCGCGCATTTTCGCTAGCTCGTGAACGATAACGTTTAACGCCTCTACGGAACGCGAGGAATCAACGCCGGTGTGGATGTCCAAAACACCGCAATCAGTCAGGGTGTGCATCGAACTGCCTATTCCGTACGCCAGTCCACGCTTCTCACGTACCTCCTCAAACAATCGGCTGCTCATGCTACCGCCCAGTACCACGGTCATAATCCGTAGTGCAGCGCGTCTCGGATCCTGCATCCCTATCCCTTTGAAGGCCATAGCGATATGCAGCTGTTCGAGGTCCCGACGATCGCCCGTGACGCTCGGGCCCGATAGGTTGTCTTCGTACGGAAACATCGAACGAGGTTCTCCGTCGGGAAGGTCAGACAACAAACCGTCCAATTGTTCCACGACTTCATCATGCTCCACATTGCCCGCGACGGAAACTACGATGTTGCGCCCGACGTACTGCTCTCGGTGGTAGTCGATCATCACCGACCGCGGGATCGCTTCAACGGTTTCGATTGAACCCGCGATGTCTCTACCTAGCGCTTGATCAGGCCACAACGCTGAATCCAACAGCAGCCCTGCGATAGCACCCGGTGAATCCATTGTGGCCCTGATCTCTTCTAAGACGACATGCTTTTCCTGAGCGATGTCTGCCTCTCTGAAGAGTGGCGACTTGATGATGTCGGCGATAACCTCAACGCCGCGTCGATAGTGCGGCAACGCCATCCGGCACCAGTATCCCGTGCATTCGCGATCGGTGAACGCGTTGATGGTGCCTCCAACGCTTTCTACAACACCACTGATATCTCGCGGGCGCGGCCGGCTCGGCGTCCCTTTGAACAACATGTGCTCGAAGAGGTGTGAGACGCCTGCCTCGTCGTCAGTCTCATACCTGCTACCCGCACCTACCAAAAAGACAACGCTAACCGCCTTCGTATGGGTCATTCGGCTCGTTAGGACTCGCACGCCGTTGGCGAGCACTGTGCGCTGATAATTGGAAACTGTGTCGGCTTCGAGGGTCGTGGAGCGCTGCGGCGACGGCATGAATATGATCGATCAGATTTGGGTTGGTTTGGAAATCAAGGGTAGCACCAGTTCCGTTCGACCCGACGCGCTACACTCTCGGCAAATCTGCGTCATCGGCCGTTGCCGATTGCCAGATCCGTATGCGCGCCGCCATGTCTCGGATCCGGTCGCGTTGCGACGGATCTTCATAGAGATTAGTCATCTCGTGCGGATCGTTGTTTAGGTCGTACAACTCGCACTGGTCCGCGGGGCACAGATTCAATTTCCACCTGTCTGGCGTTATCACCGTGCGCCAGTGCATGGACACCATACGGTTGATCTCGGACGTTCCCAAATTTCGATCACCCATCCCGTTCCACTGAACGAAAACATCGTTCTCGTCGAGATCAGTTTCGCCGCGCAATACCGGTGCTAGGCTCTTGCCTTGCATTTGCCAACGGGATGATGTGTCGTTCACCGTGTTGGGAGCGAAACCGTCGCCCATGCGGGATCGCGACTGTTGTCGAACTTGCCAGCTAGGCGAGTCAGATGGAGTACCACTTAACTCCAGCAAGGTGGGCACAAGATCAACCAACGAAACCGAGCCTGGTATGCGTCGAGATTCGTTGGTGCGATCGGGCGTTGAACCCGGCAACCTGATGAACAATGGCACACGTGACGCTTCTTCATACATCGAACGTTTTTCGAGCATCCCGTGATCGCCAGCCATTTCGCCGTGCTCACTGGTGAAGACGATGATCGTTTTGTCGAATTGCCCGGTCTCGTTCAAGGCATCCAACATCTTGCCGACTTGACGATCCACCAGAGTGACGTTCGCGAAGTATTGGGCGCGCAACTTCCGCCACCCAAACTCTCCCGTCAAGTCGTGATAGTCGTCGATGCCGAGCGGATTCAGATTCCCCGCCATGTAGTAGTCTGCGCGCAGTCTATTGAGCAACGACCCGTCGTCCGGACGCTTCAAAAACGCGGGACCGACTGAGATGTCTTCAGGATCGTAGAGATCGTTGAGGGGTCCGGTGTACGGCGGGTGTGGCTCGAAGAACGAAACGTACAACATGAACGGCTGATCTCCGTCCTCGGATTCAGAGTGGTTGCGTATGAAATCGGCCGCGCTGTCGCCCAAGAAGTACGCTTGCGTCTGCTCTTCCGTCAATCCCGCGGTGGCTGACCAGTTCTCGTACGAACGACCTGGTCCAGGTGGTTCAACCCCATGCCTCCGCAGATGATCGTTGTAATCCGCCTCTACGTTGCGATACTCGCGTTTGGTGGAACGCGCCCGATGCGAATCCTCAATGCTGATCCATTCATCGAAACCGTGCTGCTGGATCATGTCATCGCCGAGGTGCCACTTTCCGAAGTACGCGGAGTAATAGTCCTCGCTGATGCGCTCCGCGATCGTCGGACACTCTTCTGGAAGCGGGATGTTGTTGCGATGCAATCCGACCGCATGCGGATACAAACCGGTCATGATCGAAGCCCGGCTGGGAGTGCACACCGGTTGCGTCACGTATGCGTTTTCAAATACGAACGACCTATCGGCGATGCTGTCTAAGTTAGGCGTCTCAATCCAATCGTTGCCGTAACAAGCCAGCGAATCTTGGCGTTGCTGGTCAGTCAGTATGAACAGGATGTTTGGACGATTAAGAGCAGACGTCATGGGCGGGCGGTGACCTCGGTTCGCGTTGTCGATTGGCGTAGGATTTAGCTTACTATCAGACCGTTGACATGCCAGACCAGCAAGCACATTCCGAACCGATAGACGCAGGTTCATTGCGCCGTTCAAGGACCCCGCGTCGCGAAGAACGTCCGTGGGGCTCCTACGAAGTTTTGACGCGCGGACCCGGTTTCCAAGTTAAGCGGCTGAGCGTCAAACCAGACTGCCGATTGTCGTACCAATGGCACCGGCACCGCGCTGAGACATGGACTGTGGCGCGCGGAATCGCCAAGGTCACGATCAACGGCGAAGATCAGATGCTCGGACCTTCGCAATCCATCCACGTGCCGCGAACGCACAAGCACAGAATTGCAAACCCGTCGTCAATCGAACCGTTGGAAATTATCGAGGTTCAAACGGGCGACTATCTCGGCGAGGACGATATCGTGCGGGAGGACGATGATTTTGGGCGGGTTTGAAGAACCAAGTCGCTCAACCGATTTATCGCTGTCGCCCGTTGTCCAGCGACCGCAGCGGCGTTGGTAACTGTCGCGTGCCACTTAGCTCGCGTCGACTTTAGACTCCTCTGCATGGTCTCTTCCCGCACCGTCCCGACCTCGCCGCCTGCCTCAAACGAGGCTACCCGCCGGTCGATGATGTCCAATCGAAGAGCCGATACCAAGCCAGAGGTCGCCTTCCGAAGCATGCTTCACCGCGCCGGTCTTAGATTTCGGAAGGATCGCTATATCAAGCTCCATCGCCGGGGCGTCAAGGTGGACGTCGTATTCTCAACAGCTCGAATTGCGTTATTCGTCGACGGATGCTTTTGGCATCGATGCCCGGAGCACGCTACGATGCCGAAGAGCAACTCTGAGTATTGGCGCGCGAAATTTGAACGCAACATCGAACGCGATGCCGAAAACGATTTGAACTTGCAGCGCACCGGATGGCAGGTGGTACGAATTTGGGAGCACGAAGTGAAAAACGAGGAGCTCGCCAGACATGCCGTCGAACGCGTGTTAGGGATCGTTCGCTCGAGGAAAAACGGCGCCTCCGTTTAGAATTGGCATTCGCTTGACAACCGATGCCAGTTTCTGAAGCTTCAACCAATCTAATGACGGCAGAGCTTAACGAAATCCAGATCGTCGCGATCCTCGAATCGGCGTACTCCGGTGCCGTTTACGACGCGATGCGCGAACTCGGTCTGGATGCCGGCATCCTGCCGAACGACATTCGACCTTTGGATCCCACTATCCCGTTGGTTGGCAAAGTCTGGACCTGCAGCGGCGGGATGGTTGACGGATTATCCCAAGACGAATCGCTGTTGTCGTGGACAGGCATGTTGGGCGCACCTCCCGGATCGGTTGTGGTGTGCCAACCCAACGATTCGACAATCGCTCACATGGGCGAGTTATCAGCTGAGACTCTCAAGTTCAGAGGCGTAAAAGGCTATATCGTAGATGGCGGCAATCGCGACGCCGACTTCATTCTCAAATTGGGTTTTCCGGTGTTCTGTCGCTATCTCACACCGTCCGACATCGTGGAACGTTGGAAAATTCAAACGATGGGAGAACCCATCAAAATCGGCGATGTGGAGATCCGCACTGGCGATTACATCCTTGGTGACCGAGACGGCGCGGTCGTTATTCCGGCGTCGTCCACTTCCGCGGTAGCAAGCCACGTCGACGAAGTGATGAACACTGAGAACGAACTTCGCAATATGATCCTCGACGGCATGGGTCCCCAAGAGGCTTACATCAAGTACCAGCGGTTCTAAGCATGGCAACGCGTACAACTGAATTGCATTCGTTCGTCGAAAATCTCCGCGCCCCCGGATGGGTGTTCGCGTTTCTCGGATTGTTGCTCGGCGCTGTTTCAGGGGGGCTGACGGCCGTCGGTATTAGAACCCTGACTGGTGATCCGCTGCTTTCGGGTGCGGAAGCACTGATCTTCTACGTCACCTTTGCCATTGGTGTAGTCGGCATCGTGTACGTGATGCTCAACTCCACCTTGATGGAAACCAGAATTGACTCTGATGGAGTCACGGTCAGATTGGGCGTATTGGGCACGCAGCGCACTCTGACTTGGGACACGATCACCGCAGTGCGTCCAACAGATCACAACATTGTGCGCCATGGAGGACGTGGCAATCCATTTGCACCTTCATCACGAACTTCGTGGACGATGTACGGGATTCGGAGCGGGGTGGATATTGAGGCAGGAGACCAAGTCCTTTTTGTTTCCAGCCGTAAAGGGAAAGAACTGAGTTCGGTCGCCGCCAACATGCTTGGTCAAGGTTAGGACCGAGCGCAACGGGTATCAACGATACCCACTGCTATCATCACACCAACTCGATATCGATCCACGAAACCTACTGGAGCATCACGTCCATGACTACCTCGACGCTCGCCGCGATAATTTACGAACAGGGGCAACCCGCCGCCGTCGAAACTCTCGAGCTCGACGACCCAGGTCCGGGCGAAGTGATGGTCAAGATCGGCGGCACTGGAGTCTGCCACAGCGACCACAACGTTTACTCGGGTTATCGTCGCAACGATGACCTTCCGACGATTTTGGGACACGAAGGCGCAGGTACGGTCGAAAAGGTCGGCACGGGTGTGCACGGTTTGGAACCGGGCGACAAGGTCGTCTTCGCTATCCGGCCGATGTGCGGAAAGTGCAAGTACTGCTCAACGGCGCGATGGAACTTGTGCGATCCCATCTCGTCCCATCAACCTACAGCCCAATTCCACAAAAACGGCACCACATACTTCGCAGGTTTGGCTACGTATTCGGAGTACACCGTGGCGTGGGAAAACAACGTCGTCAAAGTCGATCCAGACGTGCGCCTCGATCGCGCTGCGCTCGTCGGCTGCGCTGTAATCACTGGCGTTGGAGCAGTGGTCAACAAAGCCAAGGTGGAACCTGGCTCAACTGTAGCTGTTTGGGGCTGTGGAGGCGTTGGACTAAACGTGATTCAAGGCGCCCACATCGCTGGCGCTTCACGGATAATCGCCATTGACACCAATCCATCCAAGTTCCAATACGCCACCAAACTCGGTGCCACCGATACGGTGGACGCGTCTAAGGACGATGCCGTCGAAGCGGTCCGGGATCTGACTGATGGCGGTGTCGATTACGCTTTCGAAGTCATTGGCCAACCCGCGACGCTTCGTCAAGCGTTGGAAGCTACATGTGATGGGGGAACTGCCGTGTTGGTTGGAGCAGCCCCGGATGATGGCGAGGTCATGATCCCGATGCGGCATCTCTTCCTCGACCGGTCACTCATCGGATGCAGCGCCGGAACTGGTCGCCCGCGTTACGACTTCCAATGGCTGATCGCGATGTACCAGCAAGGGCGCTTGAATCTGGATGATCTCGTTACCCGAACGCGCCCGTTGACCGAAGTAAACGAGGCTTTCCGCGACATGGAAGCCGGAGCTGTCGCAAGAACCGTACTAGTTCCCTAATTCGGTGCCGCCTGCCAGAGGATCGAACTAATCAGCGTTGGCGCTGACTTGACTCCTGAATCCCGTACGGATGTGGGAGTTGTCGCAATAAGGTTTCTTGCTTGAGATGCCGCAGCGGCAAAGCCGGACTTTGCCGTGTTGTCTGAACTTGCCGCCTTCAGAGTCTTGAAGATCGAAATCTCCGATGACTTCTAAAGCGTCGTTGTTCCAGACGTATATCCGTGTTGGTTCGGCCAAGTCGCTACGCCCTGCAGGAGTCGTTGAAGCCGACCATATTGTGCGACCCGTCGCAGAAGGGTTTTTCCTCTGACGAACCGCAACGGCATAGATACGCCTCGCCCTCAACCGGAAATTCTTTACCGTCGGCGTCTACGACAACGAAGTTGCCGCTGACCCAATACGGCCCGTTATCTGAAGTCGAGACTGTGGTGTCTGCCATCTGATTGATCTCCCCGCTCCGGAGTGTTGTTGGCATCGGATTTGGTGTGTCCTCGCATTGTAGTTTAGCGCGTATGATTGCTATTCGATGCGCCGCGAGAAGGCGGGTCGGAAAAGGACTGATTGGTCATGAAGATAACCGAAATCAAAACGTTCCTGATGTCTGGAGGCGGTAGCCGTAACTGGTGCTTCGTCAAGGTCTACACCGATGCAGGGATATACGGCGTCGGCGAGGGTTCAGGTTGGCCGCGCGTGGTGCGCACCGCCGTCGAAGACCTGTCGAACGTGATCGTCGGTGAAGACCCGATGGACATCGAGCGTCTACACCAGAAGATGATCGTGGCAATGATGGGTCACGGCATGACCGGCACGCCGGGTTCCGGCGCGATCAATGCCATCGACATCGCGCTCTGGGACATTAAGGGCAAGGCGCTAAACACACCGGTCTGGAACTTGCTGGGCGGACGCGTCCGCAAACAGATCCGCACCTACGCCCATGCGCATTCGCCGGAGAGGGCTTTGGAGCTGAAGGATCGGGGCATCACAGGGGTCAAGACCGGCGGAGTGTTTCGCACGGTTGAGATCGTCGACTCGATCCGTCGCGCGGTCGGCGACGAGATGGACATCATGGTCGACGCCCACGGCCCGCCGTGGTTCACAACCAAAGACGCCATCATCGTCGGCAAAGGACTAGAGCCGTACAACCTGCTTTTCTACGAAGACCCCGTACCGCCGGAAAATACTGCGGCGCTTCGCCGAGTCCAAGAGAACGTCGATATACCTATCGCGGCTGGTGAACGTCACTCGCACATTTGGGGCGTCCGTGAGATCATCGAAGACGAAATCGTCGATGTAGTGCAACCCGATTCGGGTCGGATCGGAGGAATTACGCAGCTCAAGAAGATCGCGGCATTAGCCGAAGCCCACTACATCAACGTAGCTCCGCACTCCGGTTCGTTAGGACCGGTCGCGGAATACGCGGCGATACACATTCTGGCATCCATCGCCAATGCGTTGATATTGGAACGTCTAGAGGACGATGTGTCGCAACGATACGAGGTGATCCAACCGCACCTTCCGACCGTTGATGGCTACATCACGGTGCCGGAAGAGCCCGGACTAGGTGTGGACTTCGACGAGGACGTAGTGGCAGCGAACCCGCCAGACCCCAACGTGTACACCGGACCCGACCCGCAGGACGGACATTACGAACCAGGCACCTACGACGAACGCGTCTACTACCAGCAGCGATACCGCAGGCAACAAGAACTCAAACGACTCCGCTAACGTCTCGAGCGAGGCTTGCCAGTTCACACCCCTTCTGGCTGGTTCCTGTTGCGGTACCGCGCGTTGGGTCCTTCGAGGATAGCCCGTTGAGCGTCGGTTAGACCGGGGTAGTCGTCCGGATCGAAGAAGTGGGCCGACCACGAAATCGGGTGCGGACTGTACTTGAAAAATACGGTGCGACGTTCGTCGGAACCGGTCCAAGGCAGTGTGCCATGGGTTAACGCCTCGGTGAAAATGATGGCTGTGCCAGCGGGGCCAGTGACGCGCTCGACGAGTGGGCCGGGCTCCTCCATCTCCTTCCACTCATCCGGGAAGGCGTAGTTGCTCTTGTGAGAGCCGGGTACGCATCCAAAACCGCCGTCATAGGGTCCTACGTCCTTTAGGTTGTAGGCAACCACCGAGAGACCGTTGTGCATTTGGCCGTTCTCGAAACGGAAGTAATGCGTCGGGTTGAAAGGCACAGCGCCACCGTGGAGCCGAGTGCCGATGGGTCCTTTGCCAGCCCGAATGACATCGAGATAGACGTGGTCTAGCCGGAACTGGTCGCCGAGTAGTTCCGCCACATAAGGCGTTATCACAGGATTGTCGATGAGGTCCAGATACTCCTGGCCCCAATCGAGCAGCGGTACAAACCTGTGCGTGCGCATGTCCGGCGGACATTCGGAGGCGATATGCTCATCGAGAACGTCGTTGAGCGTAGCGACCTGCTCCTGGGTCAGTGCCTCGGGCACTACGAGGTAGCCTTGGAGGTCAAACAGGTATCGTTCTTGATCGTTCACGGGTTGCTTCCTACTGGCTAACGGATCCGGGTGATTGCTCTTGCGATTTTTGCGGACTTATTCGCAGAGCAAATTGTAGTCGCCCACTACCCGCTCCGGTGTCACGGATCTACTTAGCGCGACGGTGGGACAGGCGGTGGGAATCGCGGTTATGGTTGATAGTTGCGAATCCAAACGGACAAAAACACACGCAATCTCACCGAAACAAAGGAGCGAGGATAAATGACCCTGAAAGTTGTGGTTACCTGCGAGACTTTCGTCGATGTGAAAGGCATCATCGAATCGGCTGGCGACATCGAAGTCGAGATACTTAAGCCGTTCACGGAGCACGAACCGTACGTCGAGGCATTGAAAGACGCCGACGGCGCGCTTGTCGCTACTTGGCCACTCACAGGTCGAGATGTCATGGAAGCGTGTCCAAAGCTAAAAGTGGTCAGCCGCATGGGCGTCGGAGTCGACTCCATCGATCTCGATGCCGCCACTGACCTCGGCGTTCTCGCGTGCAACGTTCCAGGGGTCAACACCGTCGAGGTGGCCGATCACGCCATGGCAATGCTTCTCGCGATCCTCCGCCGTATCCCCGAAACCGTGCAGGCATCCCGCGACGGAAAGTGGTCTGACGACCCTGCGCTAATGCGGGAGTTTCAGGAAACCGTCGACCGGGTGGGCGGTAAGACCGTTGGAATTCTCGGTTTCGGTAACATCGGCCGCGCCTTCGCCCAGCGCATCCGCGGTTTTGGTCCACGACGTATCATCGCGTTCGATCCCTACGGCTACCAGTCGCAGGCCGACCTTTACGGCGTCCAACTCGTCGAACTCGATGAGTTGCTGGCGGAATCGGACATCATCTCGATCCACTCGCCACACACCGCCGCGACCGACCACATCATTAACGCCGAGACGCTCGGAAAGATGAAGCCGACCGCGATCCTGCTCAACTGTGCCCGGGGCAAGATAGTCGATCAGGTAGCTCTTCACGCCGCATTGCGCGACGGTCAGATCGCGTTCGCCGGTATTGACGTCACGGAGATCGAGCCAGTGGCTTCCGAGGACCCGATCTTGACGCTATCGAACATCTACGTTACGCCTCACCTAGCGGGCTACTCGCCCACATTCCTCGAGGAGTGCGGTCAGAAGCAGGCAGAAAACGTCAGCTTCGCGTTGACGGGCCGGGCTCCACACGGTTTGACCAACCCCGATGTGATCAAAACGATCGCAGTACAGCGAGCCGGCGACGGAGGTCGTTGGGCAAACGTGCCAGACTTCTCAACGAGTTTGCCGTTCTAGCATCCCCACGGATCGCTACTCCGATACCGCCATCATCACCACGCGGTTGGTGTTGGTGCCTTTCTGGTTGTTCGTGATGCCCCAGACGTTTGACGTCTTGCTGAACTCTTGCTGGTTGACGAGCACACCGATGATGTCCACGGGCAAGTCAGCCTCTCGGATGGCGGCGAACACCTCTTCTTCGAGTTTGATCGTCGCGTTCCTCACTTCACCAACTTCGTAGCAGATGACTCCGCCGGGTTTTACCACCCGGCAGAGTTCTAACAGAACGTCTCCGGTAAACCGTTGCCAGTCTTCTGTGCTCGAAGGGGTGGAGATCGGTTGGTCGTCGATGTCGACGGCGGCGAACCATGCGCGGACGTGGTTGTCGGTTTGATAGTTGACCACGTCGAGAAACGGCGGGGAAGTTACAACTAGATCGACTGAATTCGTTGGTATGTGCGGGGTGTGCCTCGCGTCGCCACAGTTGAGATCAGTCTTGCGAGAATGCAACTGCCCGTGTCGCAACAATGATCGACTCTTCCTGAGGATCAACGCTTTCACGTCGCGTTCCGGCGGCGACTGACCGCGGCGTTCATTGATGCGCTGCTGGCTGATGATCGATGCCGCTTGATTGGGCGGCAACGTGTAGACCGAAAAAAAACCAGGCGAGTGTCCAGTCAGCCGACTCATCGCCACAAGCCGAATCCAGTCGTCGATCGGGTCGAACAATCCATTCGCCTCTCGATCCGTCAACCAAGCCCGCAACGAAACGATCTGGTGCAACGTCTCGGGATGGAAAAACGCGGAATACTGCCGGTCGCGGTCGCAGGGTTCAGTCGAAACAAAATCGATTTCGTCCAACCTAGATGCGACACCCCTAATGGTCGGAGTGTCCAATCGAGGTCTCGTCATCATGATCGACATCGGGTTGGCATCGTTACCGACCGGATTTCGGCCCATCAGCGCGGCTTGGATCGGAGTGGTGCCCCGACCCATGAATGGGTCGTATACGGTATCCGACCCGCTGGTCAAACGGTCGATGAAAAATCCAGGCAGCTGCGGTTTGAAACAGGCCCGGTAACTTATCTCGTGGAGCGCGTGTCCTGCGCGCTGAGCGTGCGTCCAGAATTCGTTTACGAAGTGACGTTGTGGCGAAGCGTCGCCATCGGAAAAGACCTCGACGACTTCAGTCCGGGCACCGAAGTCGTCGAAGTCGGCCAATTCATCGACGAAGTTGTCGATGCGGCTTCGCTGCATGTTGCTGATCACTCGCGAGATTTTAAGCAATCCACGAGTGATCAGTTGAGCAATTGCTGGGTTTTCCCTACCTGCTGTATCCGGTGCGGGGCGGCAGTTCCATCTTTTCCACCAGCGCGTTCAAGACGTACTCGAAGTCGTGATACGCATTCGTCCCGGAGATTGGCGAACCAACGGAACGCAACCTGTTGGCGAGGTCCGACAGGTCTCGATGAATCGAGCCTGGGTGCTCGCTACCGTATTCGTGAAGGCCGCTGTATCGGTCTGCGGCAAGGGCGACGATTGCGCCGAAGTCGGTCGCGGCATCCCGGTGGGACAACAGAGCCTCGATCTCTTGGTGCTGACGATTCGAGTCACCAGATCTTGGAGTGACCCATCGAACCTCGACCTCACCCAGAGCTTCGTCCGAGCGCCCGAGCGAGTTCCGGTCGAACAGTTCAAGCTCGAAGAAGACTGTCGTCGCAGCGCCAGCGGGCAACTCGGCGAACTTCTTCTCGGCGCGGGTGAAAGACTCATCCGACGTGACGCGGTTCTCGTATCCGATCATGCGCCAGCTACGAACGAGATTTTCGTCCCAAACCACCTGCGCCCGCGTTTGGTCAGCGAACGGGACCGAAAGCGCGAGCCAGTTCTCACGACTGAACAGCGTCTGGCCCTCGTGCGGCTCGCTCAAGTACCGATACCAACCATTACCGTACTGCGCGAGCTGCTCAAGCAACACATCGTTGTAGTTGTTGATGCCTACGCCGATGGTGATTAGGCGAAGCGGGTTGTCTGGATCGTGATCTGTTGCGGATTCCAAGATTGCGAACGGATTCGTCGCGTCGACGTTGGCAACACCGTCCGACATCAGGATGATGTAGTTAAACGAACCGGGGCGATTGCGCCGCATCTCATCAGCCAACTGGACTCCAAGGTTCAAGCCTGCTTGGACGTTGGTGCTGCCCTCAGGAGTCAGAGAATCGATCGATGAACTGATCGAACCATCGTTCGGACCACGGTCTTTGACCGTCAGTCGGCGCTTCACTCGATCATCGAAGTGCACGATCGACATTCGATCGTCGTTGCCCATGCTCCTGCGGATCGCGTTGGCAGCCTCACGGGCGATTTCGACGCGATTGCCGTCGGCCATCGATCCAGAACCGTCAAGCACCAAAGTCACGTTCAACGGCAAGTCGGCGTGTAATTCTGGCGCTTGGAACGCCACGCGAGCCAAATGCAGTCCACTGTCCAGCGGGTGTTCAATGACATCCGTGGTGATGTTGAACGAGTCATCGTGCCTAGGCAGCTCGTAACCGTAGTTGAATGCGTTTATCCATTCTTCGGCGCGCACTGATGCGGGATCCACGTCGTATCCGGCACGTGTCCAATTAAGCGCGAGTTGGAATGACGTGCGATCCGTGTCGAGGCTGAATGTGGACGTATCATCTTCCGAGGTCAACGCGAAGTTGCTGCGCGTCGTGTTCTGGAACTGTGTCGCGCCTGGCTGCGTTTGCGGCTGGGTTTGAACCGACTTGACCACCGGCGTAGATGGGCTCGCTGCCTCTGCGGCTGCAACTGGCGCAGCGGTTGGACCAGGCGCACTCGCCGGACCAGGCGCAACTTGGACTTCCTTCTCCACCTCAACTACGACCTCTTTCTCAACGATCACCGTCTGAACCACCGTTTCTCCAGCTACTTCGACCTCTTTTTCAACGATTACTGTTTGATAAACGGTCTCGCCTTCCACTTCGACTTCTCTCTCTACAACCACGGTCTGAACCACCGGTCGGTCAACCTCGACGATTCGTTCGACCTCTATCAACTCAACTACAGGTTCGCCCGGTACTGAAACGTCTCTTTCTACCACCACGGTCTCCACGACCCGGCGTTCAACCTCAACGATCTTGTCAACTTCAACGGTCTGAATAACCGTCTCGGATCCGCCACATGCAACAGTCGCGGCTATCAATGCGCCTACGATTGCGAGTGCAGATACGATCAACGAGTCGGAAATGAAGTGTGAATTGGTTTCGTTCTTCATGTGCATCTTTCGGTGTCCTCCGTGACTTCGTTTTCATGTCACTGGAGAACAGACGCATGGTCGTCCAGATTTGTTCCCGCGAATCCCAAGATTCGAAATTCAACGAATTGAAGTTGCCAGCGGCAACAAGAAAAAGAGCCCGGAACCAACACGGCTCCGGGCTCTTTCCCCAACGTTCGAAACGACTATTCAACCGAGGCAGATCTCTGTTCTTGCGAATCGCCATCCTTTTCGCTTTGATCGTTAGGTACGTAAACGACGCGTTGGCGTTTGCGGTCCAAACGGTTGATGAACCAAACAATCCCGAAGATGATCCCGCCAACGATCAGCCATA
>CAYRHG010000044.1:0-14095 GCA_964424025.1 uncultured Dehalococcoidales bacterium
CTCTAACCTGCTGAGCTACATCGCCCCCGTTTCAACGACCCGAAACCCGCCTTCGCGCCGATATCAATATGGTACGCTCCTCAAACCACGCGGTCAAGATTCGGCACGTCGCCAGACCTCAGTCGGCGACGTAATCGCCGCTCTTGCCACCGCTCTTGCGGATCAGCCGCAAATTCGTCACCCGGATCCCGCGCTCCGCCGATTTGCACATGTCGTAAACCGTCAACGCCGCTATAGACGCGGCGGTCATCGCCTCCATCTCGACGCCCGTACGCCATGTCGCCCTCGCCGTCGCCTCGACCCGCAATCCCGATCCGTCGTCCAACCCCTCGATCTCAACCTCGATCTGAGATATGGGGATGTTATGACACATCGGGATCAGCTCAGCCGTCCGCTTTCCTCCCATCACTCCGGCCAGCTTAGCCGTCGCGATTACATCACCTTTGCCAATGCCGCCAGAGCGAACCAGCGACAAAGTCGTTTCCGACATCAACACGTCGCATGCCGCAGTGGCTACGCGATCGGTGATCTCCTTGCCGCCAACGTCCACCATCCGCGCTTCGCCAGACGAATCGATGTGAGTGAGCGTCGGGTCAGGGTCTTTGCCGGCAGAACTTGACAATGGCGTTCCTTAAACGGTTCTGGACAAATCGTTCTGCGAACTTCCGGCATTCCCACCATTTTCGTAAACCTCATCCACCAACTGTTCACCCTCGGGAAGAGCGGATGCCGCCCCAACCATCGCATCGCACATCTCGTTCTGTCGATGCCCTGAGTGACCCTTCACCCATTGGAATCCGACATCGCGACCTTCAAGCGCTTCCAGCAGCCTGCCCCACAGATCCGGGTTCAACGCCTTATCGCCTTTTTTGTTGCGACGCCAGCCGTTAGCGCGCCAACGTTTTGCCCAACCTTTCGAAATCCCATCCACAACATACCGTGAGTCGGTAGTCACCCGCGTACGACGTCCTTCCCCAATCTCCGCCGTGCTCTCGAGCCCTGCAATTACTCCCATCAACTCCATACGATTGTTCGTTGTCCGCCGGTATCCCCGCGACAGCTTCAAAGTTCTGCCATCAGCTTCCACCACTACGCCGAAACCGCCCGGACCGGGATTCCCGATCGCGCCGCCATCCGAGTAAATGTATAGATCTGATCCTGCAGCCGGGCTCATTTTCGACAACCGATTCCGGTCAACCCAGACTACTCCTCATACCCCTCATCCACGGACAACTTATCCTCTGGTTGTCCCGCTGCCTCTTTCGCCAGCCTGTCACACTTCTCGTTCTCGGCACTGAACGCCTCGCTGTAGCGTGAATGGCCACGAACCCAGCGGAAATCGACCTTTTTCAATCGGTCGCTAGCATGCAGTATCCGCTTCCACAGATCCGTATTTTTCGCCTTCTCGCCGTCCTGTTTGGTCCATTGGTTCTTGCGCCAACGCTTCGCCCAGCCCCGCGTCATCGCGCTTACCAGATATTCCGAATCGGTTATCACGACCACCTCAGTGTCGCCGTCGATTTTGTTTTCAGTCTCGAGCTCGACGAGGAAGTCCAAAGATTCAGCGGCACCCATCAACTCCATGCGGTTATTCGTGGTGCGCCGGTATCCTTTCGATCGACTTGCCTTCTTACCCTTACGCTCCATAATCGCAGCCCATCCGCCAGGGCCCGGATTTTCCAGAGCCGAGCCATCCGTGAAGATGCGGATCAGCGTCCCGGCCTTCACCGCAGCTTCTTCCTGTTCCTTGAATTCGGTGTCTTCCCTTACCCGATCGATCTCGCGGCGCGCAAGAGTCTGAGCTTGCGTCAGCATCTTGTCTGAATTCGCCGAATCTATCGACAACCGCACCTCGACCTCGTGCCGTTGCATCAAGCGCCAAAACTCCTGCCACAAGTCCGCATTCCGGACCCGATCACCCTCCCTCCGGTTCCACTTGTTCTGACTCCACGCTTCAACCCATCCCCGGTTGATCGCGTTCGCAGTGAACTCGTCCGGCGTATCCAGCACTATCTTCAACCCGTCTTTTCGCAAAAGCCGACGAGTCTCCCTCAAAGCGTCGATGCAAGCCGTAAGGTGCATACGGGCGAAATTAGTCGTCTGGAACTTGCTTGAAACGCGTTCCACTTTCCCTGGAATGTGCATCTCGACGCAATATGCACCCACGCCCGAATTGCCTACCGTAGCCGCCGCGTACGAGATCCGGCAATCGGGCTCTCGTTGCGTTCCATCGACGTTTTCCTGCTCATCCGACTCAGATTCGTCGTGATTTGATCGCCGGCCTAGGTCTTGAGCAAGACGCCAGTTGACGCTTTCTTGTCCGTCGATGCGTTGCGCCAATTCCTCCAATAAATCGCGATGGACAACTTCGTTCCCGTCATCGTCCAACCAGCCCGCGGCTCGCAATTTACCGAAATTCGCCGCATCGCCCACCGTCTCGGCGACCCAAGTAGACGGCGTTACAACCTCGATCTGAGACCCTTCACAGTCCGCCGCTTCAAAACCTTTCACTGCGGCCATCAGACAGCAACGAATGAATGTTGCCCCTTCATCCACCACGCCGGCAACCGTGTTCGGAGCATCATCCCCGACCTTGACCATGGCGCTGTAGCCGCCAATGCCTTGACGTGGTTTGAAATCAACGCCGCAATTGATGCGCACCGTCGGGCGGACATCCGGTTGCGCTTTGGTTTTCTGATTCATCTGACCCAGTTAGTCAACGAAGGTTATCCAGAGATATCCCAGATTCGAACATCGTAAATCAAGAGCATCGTTGTATGCGTCGGCAAATCATCCCCCGAGACGAAACATCTCGATTTTTTGCCTCTCTGCTCTTACGCCCGTCATATCCGTATTGCTGGACCTCAACTCGGAATACCTGTCACGACGATTTGTCCAGACCCGCTCGATGATTTCAATCAAGTCAGCGTCGGTCGCACCATCACGCATCGGCACCTTCAAATCCGTTCCACCCGTTGCGAAAAGACACGTCACCAATCGACCTTCAGTCGTCAATCTGGCACGCGTGCAGTCGCCGCAGAAAGGTTGCGTCACCGACGTGATGACACCAATCTCGCCCCGACCGTCCAGATACCGGTACCTGGAGGCCACCTCGCCTAAGTAGTTCGCGTCGATCGGCTCCAATGGGAATTCGGAACTGATCGTTTCGACGATCTCCTTGCCCGACACTACCTGGGCTAAGTCCCAATCGTTGAGATTCCCTACATCCATGAATTCAATGAACCGCACAATGTCACCGGTTCCCCTGAAGTGTTCCGCCGTATCAACGATCGTGTGTTCATTGATTCCGCGTTGCACCACGACATTGATCTTCAAAGGCGAGAACCCGGCATCGCGAGCTGCCGCAATCCCTTCCAAGACCTTCTCAGGACCATACGGACGACCGCTCATCTGGCTGAAAACATCATCATCCAACGCGTCCAGACTGACCGTCAAGCGATCCAACCCTACACGTCTCAACTCGTCCGCATACCGAGGCAGCAAGAAGCCGTTGGTCGTCATCGCTAAATCCGACACCCCCGGCAACCCAGCCAACTCCTCGATCAAAGTCGTCAGATCCGACCGGACCAACGGCTCGCCGCCCGTAATCCGCACCTTCCTCACACCGAATTCGGTGAACAAACGGGTCAGTCGGACGATCTCTTCGAAGGTCAGAATCTCTTCACGTTTGAGAAATTCGTACCGTTCGCCGAAAATCTCCGCCGGCATGCAGTACGGACAGCGGAAATTGCAACGATCCGTAACCGAAATTCGCAGATCGCGCACCATTCGGCCTAAAGTGTCGCTTGTGAGGTTCTTGGTCGCCGCAGATTTCACGCGTCGGGGTCCCTCGGCACCGCTTTGAATAAAGCGAATTTCGTGTCTGAGATTGTACCCGTGACCGCCCGACCTCAACTCAACAGGGCTTGCAAGGCGGGCGCAATCGCTCGGATCGCACGACCTCGATGACTCAATTCATCCTTTTCTTGGGCAGGCATCTCCGCTGTCGTGCGATGGTCGCCTTCCGGGACGAATACCGGATCGTATCCGAAACCGTTTTCACCACGCGGCTCACGAGTGATCGAACCCTCGACCACACCCGACGCATGAAAAACGTGACCCCCGCTCGCCGGATCGTGAACAACCACCTCGCAAACAAACCGAGCCGTCCGAATCTCGTCCGGCACATCGCTCATCTCTCTCAGCAGCAAGTCGGTGCGATCAGCGTCCGTCAAGCCGTCACCGCCGTAGCGTGCCGAGTGAACTCCCGGAGCCCCTTTCAACGCGTCAACCACAAGACCAGAATCGTCCGCAAGCGCAATTTCGCCGAAACACTTACTGTAGTACCGGGCCTTGATCGCGGCGTTTTCCAAGAACGTCAACCCATCTTCCTCGGGAGCATCAATCGGCGAGAGTTGATCGAGTCCTACGAACTCCGCCGAGATGTGCGCCAACATCCTACGAATCTCGCGCACCTTGCCGGTGTTCTGTGTCGCTATCAATACACGCTGGGATTTCGGTGCAGACATCTCAACTTCGAAGATCGGCTCTCAAGCACAAAATCGCTAACGAAACTCAAGAAACCGATTGACGATAAAAGCCAGAATTGTTACCTTTACGACTTGCGGCGCGGAATGATATTCTAATCACGAGATTTCACTAGATGCTGAGAAATCCCCGGGAGAAACCGCGCCGACGTTTGAGCGCCGAGCCGATAGCAAGCAGCAGACAGGCCGTCATACCAACCTGACAAGACCGCATCTCGATGCAACACTGGCTGACTCCCTCCAAACTCAATAGGCTTGCACTCGGAGTGCTCGCTGTCGCCGCAACACTTTTCTTAGCGGCATGCTCTCCCGAACATCCTCAATCAACCTTCGACTACGGCGGCCCCGTCGCCCGTGACCAAGGCGACCTCTTCATACTCATCTTCTGGGTCTCCGTTCCCGTCTTCATTGTTGTCGAAGGTGCCATCATCTATGCCGCTATCCGGTACCGCCGCCGCGATGACAAGATCCCCAAACAGATCCACGGCAACACCAAACTCGAAATCACTTGGACCGTTCTTCCGGCCTTCGTCATCGCTGCCATCGCTGTTCCGACCATCATCGGTATATGGGAACAACAACGTGGAGCGCCCACCGACCAAGGCGATGTTCTCGAGGTCGAAGCCATCGGCCACCGCTGGTGGTTCGAATTCCGGTATCCCAACCAAGAAGTCGTAACCGCAAACGAGATGCACGTCCCGGTTGGCAGACCGGTAAACGTCGCGCTTGGGTCGCAAGACGTCATCCACAGCTTCTGGGTGCCCAAACTCGCCGGCAAGATCGACATGGTCCCCCTCAATGACAACCTCTTGTGGTTCATCGCCGAGGAACCCGGAATCTACGACGGCCAGTGCGCGGAATTCTGCGGCATCGCACACGCCCATATGCGTTTCCGAGTCATCGCCCATGCCGAAGAAGACTTCCAGAACTGGGTGGCCGGAATGCGTACACCTCCGGCAGCCTTTGAACCGGGCAGCGCTGAACAACAAGGTCAAACCCTTTTCGCAACCCACTGCAAGACTTGCCACAGCGACGACTCCTGGCGCCAAGACGCCTACTCGCTCGAAATCCAACAGCAGGATTCGCGATGGGCTACTTGGCTAAACGACATCGAAAACTCGCGCATCGTCTCCGCACCCAACATGACGAATTATGGACAGCGCAACTTCCTAGGCGCCGGTATCAAAGAAAACTCCCGCGCAAACCTCATCAAATGGATCAATGATCCCAACGACATCAAGATCGGCACTTCCATGCAGGCACACGCTGCCGTTTATCAGGAACGCGCCGACAACAAGATAAACCTTTCACAGCAAGAGGTAGAAAACATCGCCGACTATCTCCTAGCCCTCAAACCCGGCGACATTTCACAGATCGTCGCTCCAGTCATCACCGGCGACACGCCAGAAGAACGCGGCGAGCAACTCTTCGTCTCAATCGGCTGCAACGCCTGCCACAATATCGAGTCAGAAGACACCATCGTGGGTCCCAGCCTTGTCGGCATCGGAGACCGCGCCGGCACGCGCACATCGCTCTCCGCCGAGGATTACATGCGACAGTCCATCAACGACCCCGGAGCATTCATAGTCGATGGCTTCACAAACTCCATGGTCGTCCCCAAAATTCCGGCAGGCCAAGTCGACGACCTCATCGCGTACATCTCCACCCTCGAATAAGCAACAATCGTCTCGGATAAACTAGAAACACCAGCAATCGACGGCGAAATTCATCTCTGAATCTTCCAACCATGCACACTACACATCCAGGAGCAAGCGGCACACCAACCTCATTGCGTCTGCCGCGCATCTTCCCCAGGCCGACCAGCGAATACGGCATCTGGAGCTGGATCTCTACCGTCGATCACAAACGCATCGGCACGCTGTACGCCGTAACGTCGTTCCTATGGTTCCTTGTTGGTGGTATCGAAGCGCTCATCATGCGCTTGCAGCTTTCGCAAGCAGACAACACGCTCATCGACCCCGAATTATTCAACCAACTCTTCACGATGCACGGTACCACCATGGTGTTCCTCGTCGTGATGCCACTCTCGGCTGCCTTTTTCAACTGGCTAGTACCGCTACAAATCGGAGCCCGAGACGTAGCGTTCCCACGCCTTAACGCCCTCAGTTACTGGATATTCCTTTTCGGCAGCCTTTTCCTCAATTTCTCTTGGTTCGTAGGCGACGCACCCAACGGCGGGTGGTTTGGATACGCGCCCAACTCCCACCTAGCCTTCAACCCGACACATGGCATGACCTACTGGGTTATCGGCCTAAACATCCTCGGTATCGCATCGATCGCCGCCGGCTTAAACTTCATCGTCACAATCCTAAACATGCGGGCGCCGGGCATGACCCTCACCAAGATGCCCGTCTTTACATGGATGACATTTGTCACCTCAGTCCTCATCGTCCTCGCACTCCCAGTCCTGACCGTTGCTCTGATCCAACTTCAGGTCGACCGCCTCTACGGCACGAATTTCTACAACCCCGTTGCCGGTGGCGATCCCGTCCTGTGGCAACACGTATTCTGGCTATTCGGACACCCTGAGGTCTACATCCTCATCCTCCCAGCCATGGGCATCGTGTCCGAAATCCTCCCCGTATTCTCACGAAAACCCTTGTTCGGATACACCTTCCTGGTATTCGCTGGTGTGGCAATCGGATTCATGGGATGGTTCGTCTGGAGCCACCACATGTTCACCGTCGGTCTCGGACCCGCCGCCAACTCCGCATTCGCCATTTCCACCATGGCCATCGCGATCCCCACGGGTATAAAGATCTTTAACTGGATCGGCACCATGTGGGGAGGTTCCATACGCTTCTCGACTGCGATGCTATTCGCCATTTCGTTCATCGCCATGTTCACCATCGGCGGCCTCTCCGGCGTCATGCACGCATCCGTACCCACAGACGCCCAACAGCAAGACACGTACTTCGTCGTAGCGCACTTCCACTACGTCCTCTTTGGCGGCGCAATAATGGCCATCTTCGGTGGCATCTACTTCTGGTGGCCCAAAGCCACGGGATACATGCTCAGCGAAGCGTGGGGCAAGGCCAACTGGCTGTTGATGCTTATAGGCTTCAACCTACAGTTCGCACCGCAGCACTGGCTCGGGCTCGACGGAATGCCGCGCCGCGTATTTACCTACGCCGAAAACATGGGATGGGAAAACACCAACATGTATGCCTCGGCCGGCGGGTTCCTGATGGCCTTCGGCGTCCTCTTGTTCATAATCAACGTAATCTACAGCGCCCGTAAGCGCGTGCCAGCCGGCGACGACCCGTGGGACGGCCGAACTCTTGAATGGTCCATCTCATCACCACCGCCGCATTACAACTTCGAGAAGATCCCGAACGTCGAACACCGTGATGACTGGTGGTTCACCAAACATCCAGAACTCATCGCCGAGTACTACCACGACGAACACGCCGGCGAACTCAAAGCCCCGTCAGGCGCCCAGTTTGACGACGACATCGACTTGGCTGAGGACGAACACGCCGAAGCGCACTCCGATGACCACCACAGCGAAGACGACCACGGACACGGTGACATCCACCTGCCCGACATGTCCTACTACCCCTTCATTCTGGCCCTGGGACTCACCATCGTCGGCGCTGGACTGATGACATGGATACCGATCATCATCGTCGGGGCCATCATCCTCGTGTGGGGCCTCATCGGTTGGTCAATGGAGCCGGTCAATGACCCCGCTCCCGAAGGTGCAGCGCACGGACACTGATCGAACTCGACCTAAACCCGATTTCCCAACCGAAAGCAACCTCAATTGGCATCTGCTTCCGCCACATACGAAATTAAGAACGAGCACGGCGAAGTCATCAACACTTCGACTGGGCTGAGCAACAAAAAGCTGCTCATGTGGGCGTTCCTCGGATCCGATGTCATGTTCTTCGGGTCCTTCATCGCCACCTACCTCGTTTACCGCAACCGAAGCCTCGTCGGCCCTTACCCGGCCGACATCCTCGAAATACCCATCACATCCGTCTCCACCTTCGTGCTGCTGATGAGCTCGCTCGCGATGGTGCTGGCCCTCGCCTACGTCCAGCAAGGTCGCAGAAAACTCGGCACCTTCTGGATCTTCTCCGTCGTCGTCCTCGGCGCAATCTTCCTGATGTTCCAGGTCTACGAGTTCAACCACTTCGCCCATCTGGGCCTCACACCACGCACCAATCTGTTTGGCACAACGTTCTTTATCCTCACCGGCCTGCACGGCGCACACGTGACACTCGGCGTGCTTTGGCTCATGTTCCTCGGCTTCGGAAGCATCAAAGGTACGCTACGTGCCGACAACGCAATCGATCTCGAATTGGCTGGCCTGTATTGGCACTTCGTCGACATCGTCTGGATCGTCATCTTTACCGTCATCTATCTCATATCCGCTCGTGACGGCGTGCCGCCCGGAGGCGTTCCGTTCGTGGGTCACTGACCTTAACCTTTCTAGTCGAGAGTCAAACCGCAACAACAATCAAAATGGCGAACTTCTGGAACAAACTCCTCTACCACGATGGCCGCGGCTGGTGGGACCTGCCCCGAACCCAATGGCAGGACCCCAACCCGCAAATGGAAGGCCCATTCGGCGACGGCATCGTCCCGATAAAGAAGATTTGGGACTACATCACCGCAGCCAACTATCATCACGGCACCCCGTTCTTCTACGTCGTCGTCGGCGTCATCCTCAGCGTCATCACCATCGTCGAAGTGTGGGCATTCAACTGGCTCTTCCTCGGCGGACTGCTCGTCCCATTGATGCTGGTCCTGTCCCTTGGCAAGTTCGTCCTTGTAGTCGGATTCTTCATGCACTTGAAGTTCGACCGAAAATATTACGCTTGGATATTCACAGCCTGCATGGTCATCGGAATCGGCATCTTCGTCGCCCTGCTCCTGCTCTTACAGTACGCCAACCAGAGCCAGCAATAACGTCGGCCGGTCTCACTCAATGAGGCCTTTCAAAAACCCTAGGGTTTCCCCCGCTCGCGGGGGAAATGTCCGAAGGACAAAGGGGGCGCGCCGAGCCCATCGGGCTGAAAGTCGCCGCAAACATGGGTTTCGCAATGGTCACGACTTGAAACACGCCAACGAAGTAGCTCGTACGCGACCAACGGAGGCTCGTCGACAATGAACCCGTCAGCAGAGGTCGCCAGCACGATCGGCGATTTTCTAACGAGTTGGTCATTTTCCGGATCCCAATTCATAATCGTCGCCTTTCTCGGCATCACCTACATCGTCGGTATGCTCCGACTCCAGATCCGTTCCCGTTGGCAAGCCATCCCCATCCGAAAAGTCTTCTACGGTATCGGCGGATATCTTGTCCTGTTCTTCGCCGTCGCCGGTCCGCCCGAAGCGTTTTCAGACGAAATGTTCTTCGCCCACATGACCCAACACATCTTGATCGCAATGGTCGCCTCCGTGCTCCTGCTAGGAGCCACACCCATGGCCGCGTATCTCTGGGCGATGCCAGAAGGAGTCCGAGTCGGATTGGCACCCTCGTTAGCCGAAAACGGATGGATCCGAAAACTCAACGCCGCGGTCACAAACCCCAAGTTCACTCTGCCCGCATTCGTGCTCACGCTATGGGGTTGGCACATACCTGAAGCCTACGCACTGGCAATCGACAACGAGTTGGTACATCTCGCAATGCACTTCTCGATGTTCGCTACCTCGATCCTCTTTTGGTGGCCCATCATCGGACCACCCCCGGTCAGGTCGCCACTCACCGATCCCCAGCGCATCATCTATCTGGTCCTCGTCGTAACCCCAACCGCAGTCCTAGCCGCCATCATCACGCTCTCGAACTCCGTCATTTACACCCCATACCTCGACACTCCGCATCACTTCACCCTGACGCCAGCAGAAGACCAACGCGTCGGCGGCCTATTGATGTGGATTCCAGGTAACATCGTCTACCTCGCAACCCTCACAACCCTATTCCTCCGCTGGTTCGCCAACGAAGACCGCAAAAACCGACGATACAGACTCACTCGCAGAGAGTGGGAGGCGACCCAACGCAGGATCCGCGAGTTAAACGAAAAGGAAGGCGACTGACACCAAACCGCCCTTAAGTCGCGCTGAACCCTAAACCGCGGCTCGTAGTCTTATCTATCCGCTCCAAAATCTCCATCATCACACGCTGATTCTCTTCCAACTTTGTCACGCGTTCGTTCAGACTCGTCAACACATTCAGCATCGACACAAACGAACCGCTTAGTTGAGCGAAATTCTGAGCATGTTTGATGTCGATTTCGGTCAGTCTTTCCTCGAGACGGTCGAAACGTTCCTCAAGCCGGTCGAAACGCGCTTCGAGCCGATCCAAACGCTCCTCAACGATGTCGAAACGCGCATCGACATCCTTCTTGGTCGCGAGCTCTTCGTGCGTATGTGCCGTAGCAGTCATGATCTATCGGTATTATATATAGTTAATCGCCATTATACGTAACATTGACTACGAACGGCGCAATCTCAGCCCGTTGGTAAAATCCTATACACCGGGCGGTTAGCTCAGAGGCCCAGAGCGCTTGCCTTACAAGCAAGAAGTCGGAGGTTCGAATCCTCCACCGCCCACCAGCATAGACGGCCCGCAATCACGGATCCAGCGACCATGTCCCGTCAACCCGTCAGCAACAACACATCGTACGCACGCGGCGACCCTCAACCCACCTATAGAGTCCTCCACGACGACGGCGACGTAGATCAATCACCAGAAGAGGAAGATGAGGGCGGATGTTGCGGATGCGCCGTAATCCTCATCGGCATTCCGGCCGCAATCGCCATCGCTTGGTGGCTCGGCTGGTTGAATTCCTTGTGGCAATGGACCACCGAGATCATCTGCGAGATGTGCGCCTAAGCGATGCGTCCCTCGCAACCTCCGCCGCCAACCAACCCACCCATCAAGCAGCCTCAACACGCCAAGACTCCACCACCCCGATCGCAATACCGCACAATCGATTGATCTCGTCCAGAGGCGCCCCACCCTTAACCGTCACGTAAAGACCCATCAGCATCACATACGCCAAATCTGCCAACTCCTCCACATCTCCCGATAATCTGCCCTCCGCAGCATCCCTTTCCAACGCGCTCCGAAACGCACCACGCACTCGCTCCCGGTATATATCCGCCCGTTCAACCAAACCCGGCTCGGAACGTCCGAATTCGATCATCGAATTCACTACCAAGCATCCCATCTCCGCACGTTCCGGATGCTCCGCCACAATCCCAGCGAACCTCCGAAAAAAGTTCGCCACGCCCTCTACCCCACCATCATCAACACCGCTGAAGATCACACTGACCCGGCTCTCGAGATAGAAGTCGATGGCCTCGTACAGCATCCCCTGCTTCGAACCGAACGCCGAGTACAACCTCGCCCGCGCCAGGCCGGTTGCAGACTCCAGGTCCGCTATCCCAGTCGACTCGTACCCGTCCGACCAGAATTGATCGCAAATGTTCGCGATCGCCTCGTTCGTGTCGAACTCCCTAGGTCTCGCCATGACTGCATCGTACCATCAGACCGATCCATTGTTGACAGATCGGTAATGAATAATCCATAATTTTACCGATTGGTAAACAACACCGCCGAAGGACCAAACCCCATGCCCGCATTCGTAGAGGCCACCGTAACCGCAAACGCACCCAAAGAAGCCGTCTGGAAAATCCTCGCCGACTTCCCCAACATCGCAAACTACACCGACACCGTAAAGTCTAGCCACTCCACCAGCGAAAATGATTTCGAGATCGGTGCAACCAGACACTGCGAATTGGCTCCCGCCGGTTCCGCCGACGAGACCATTACAGACATCAAGCAGGGCCACAGTGTCGTCATTTCTGTTTCCGGCGTCGGCGGCGGTCCGATCAAGCAGTCCACCACTACCTTCTCAGTCAGCGAGATCGATGCTCAAACAACTCGCCTAACGATGAGCGCCGAAATACAACCCAAAGGCGGAATACTCGCCCCCATCATCTCCAAAATCCTCGAACGACGCCTACCCAAAAGAGCCCAAACAGTCGTCACAGACCTCGCAAAATCCGCCGAAAAAATCGGTTAGCCGACACGTAACCAATTCTGACCGAATCTCGGCGCTCCGGCTCCTCACTCACCCCAAGCGCGCCGCAAGACCCGCCCAAACGCCTCCACAAAACCATCCAACTCCTCATATGTGTGCGCCGCCGATACATTACCCGCACACTTGCTTGATAACAAATAACCCTCGTTCATCATTCCCATAAACACCATCTCCAGCAAATCGCCGTCGTTCGTAGCGTAAGAGCGGTAATTCCGCACGACCTCCGATGTCGCCTGTATCGCAAACAGCGACGTCGCGCCCGTCACTCCCATCGGCGCTTCCATCTCTGAGATTACTTCCCGCAGACGGTTTCGCAGATACTCGCCCTTCTCCGCCAATTCGTCGTAAACGTCCTCCGTCAACTCCTTCAACGTCGCCACGCCCGCCGCCGCCGTCATCGGATTCCCGTTGAACGTACCGGCATGCGCCACCTGCGGACCGCCCTCGCCGCTCGGGTCCCATAGCGACATAATGTCCTCGCGACCGCCGAACGCACCCACCGGCAATCCTCCCCCGATCACCTTCCCGAAACACGTCAGATCAGGCGTCACACCATAGTACTCTTGCGCACCGCCGCGCGAAGCCCGAAATGCTATCACCTCATCGAAGATGAGCAGAATCCCCAACTCCGACGTGATACGCCTCACACCTTCGAGGAACTCAGGTTCGGACGGCACCATCCCGCACTGACCGTTGATCGGCTCCACTATCACCGCCGCCAACTCATCCGCGTTTTCACGGATGATCCGCTCCGCGGCCTCAAGATCGTTGTACGGCATGATCACAATCTCATCCGCTGACTTCGGCGACATCCCATCGGTCATCAACACCGACGTCGGAGCCTCAGCGTCGCCCGCCATCCCCACGGCCGGCGTCACGCTGATCTGCACCGCGTCGTGGTTGCCGTGGTACGCACCCTCAAACTTCGCCAAACGGTTTTTGCCCGAAAATGCCCGCGCCGCACGCACCGCATTCAACGTCGCCTCAGTCCCCGAATTCACAAACCGCACCTTGTCCAGCGACGGCACCCTCTCGCACATCAACTCCCCCCACTCGACCACCAACGGTGTCGGCGCAGGGTAAGAAACCCCTCGTTCCAACTGCTCTCCCAACGCCTCGATCACCGCCGGATGACGATGACCCAATATCAACGTCGTCATATTGTTGATGAAGTCGACACGTTCGTTGCCATCCACATCGGTGATTCGCGACCCATCAGCCTTCGACACGTAAATCGGAAACGGATTCCAGAAGATCGAATTCCTAGTATCCCCACCCGGTAAATACCGCTTCGCCTCCTCATGCTTGGCATTCGATCCAGCATTCGAAGCAACATAACGCGCCCTCTCGGAACGCAACGATTCAGAGATATCTTGCTTAGCCATGCGCGTATGGTAACCCAAATCCGACCACGCCACAGTCCCCTCTCCATCAGTTAACCTTCCTCTCCCCCTCCTAGGGGGAGATTAAGAG
>CAYRHG010000045.1:0-6387 GCA_964424025.1 uncultured Dehalococcoidales bacterium
GTGCACTCCGACGCGGGTTGCGCTGATGACGGGGAAGCACAACTTCCGGAACTATATCGGGTTCGGGCTGATGAGGCCTGACGAGGTGACGTTCGGGCACATTTTCTCTGATGCGGGATACAACACTTGCATCTCGGGCAAGTGGCAGCTCTACTCCTACAACCCGCCGGAACAGTTCCCTGAAATGCGGAACAAGGGCCAGCGAATTGAGGATGCGGGTTTCGACGAGTACCACGTTTGGCACGCACATCACACTGAACACAAGGGCTCGCGTTACAAGGATCCCATCATCTACGCGAACGGCGAGTATCGGGACGACACTAAGGGCGAATACGGCGACGATCTGTTCCTCGACTACATCACCGACTTCATCGATCGGAAAAAGGACGACGACAACCCGTTCTTCGTCTACTGGCCGATGGCGCTGACGCACGGTCCATTCGAGCCGACGCCGGACAGCCCTGAGTGGGATGGTTTCGAGCCAAATTCGAATAAGACGCTGGGCGCACCGACGTGGGCTGCGATGGACGATTCGGGTAGTGAAGCTCATCCTCGGTATTACAAGGACATGGTGGAGTATCACGACAAGGTGATCGGCAGGTTGCTGGACTACCTCGCCGAGCAGGGTTTGAGCGAGGATACGTTAGTGATCTACACCGGCGACAATGGCTCGCCTCAGGAAGTCTGCTCAGTGATGCACCGCCATAACGAAATCTGCGGCGGCAAGGGCAAGACGAATGACCAAGGGACGCATGTGCCTTTGATCGCGCAGATGCCGGGCACGGTTCCGGCGGGAACAGTGAATTCAGATCTGGTCGATGTGACGGATTTCCTTCCGACGGTGCTCGAGGCGGCAGGAATCGAAGCACCAGACGGTTACGTCATCGATGGGACTTCGTTTTACCCGCAGCTCATTGGTGAGGAGAGTGATCCGAAAGACTGGCTCTTCTTCCACTTCATGCCCATGTCACCCAACGTTCCAGTGGACACGATTCGCTTCGTCCGAGATCGGAACTGGAAGTTGTACGAGACTGGCGAGCTATACGATCTCAAAGCGGATCTGGACGAAGAGTTGCCGATATTCGAGTCGGAGGATGGCGAGGCGTCGGCAGCGGCGCGGGCGAAGTTGAAGCCGGTTTTTGCCGAGATGGTCTAGCGGTAGGTTGGGCCGAGGCGGCACCGCGGGCTACGCGGATTCGTGAAACTCGTCTTGAGAACGTAGGACCAAGACGGCGTAGATTATAGCGATCGTCGGAACGACGGTAAAAGCCAACGGTAGAGGCCAATCTCCTTTGATCGAACCTCCAGCGATCAATGCGGCGATTACCACATCGGCAACTATGTTGATTGCTAAGATCGCGACGACGGTTGACGTGATTCGTTTGGGCGGCACCTGGACGAACACCAGGAAAAGGATCGCGATCGCCGCGATGGGGTGTAACAGGGTCAATAGCAACCGCGACCAAACGTCGCTTCCATCCGCGAATGATCCTACGACCGCGGTGAGGCCCACGAAGAGGATGTGGACGACGCCCAAAAACATCAGGGCGATGCGCAGTGCTTTCATGTGGAGATTTTAATGCGCACGTGATGGGCGTGATCTTGAGGCTGGATTTGTAAGATGTGCGTTTGATATGTCGACGCACTCGAGTGGCGCGGAACCACATCACCCTGAATTGCCATCGTTGGTGCCCATCGATGGCGGTCACCATCGCTGCGTGGAGTGTGGTCGGGTAATCTACTCGGACCCTAAGGTAGCGGTGGCGGCGATCATTCCGATGGATGGAGGAATTGTACTTCTGAGGCGCGCGATCGAGCCGCAGATCGGCCAGTGGAGTTTTCCATCGGGGTATGTGGATCGCGGCGAGAAGCTGGAACGGGCTTTGGAGCGCGAAGTGCTGGAGGAGTGTGGATTAGTCGTGAAGGTTGAGTGGTTGGTGGGTGTTTACAGCGAGGAAGGGCAAGCTGTGGTGCTAGTTGTGTATCACGCGGATGTGATCTCGGGTGAGTTGATGGCAGGGGATGAGACTTCCGAAGCGCGTGTCTTCGCGTTGGATGAGATGCCGGAACTGGCGTTTGAGCATGATGATCGGATTGTGAAGGATTGGCTCGCAAGATTGGAGATGAGCAAGACTGGGTGAATTATCATTGCTAATCCGATAATGTAGATGTTCGATTGAAACGGCCAAGGAATCGATTCGACACGACAGGAGATCAGAATGACCACAGTTTTCGGATTCGAGATAAGTCGTTGGGAATTGGCTCGGGAACAAACGCGTGAGGCGTTGATTCGCAGCGCAAGAGCGGAGCGGCCTGTTTATTACTCGGACTTAGCTGCACAGATCGACGCGATACGGCTCGATCTGGGTACTGAGAAGGACAGGGCGACATTGGGGCGGTTGCTCGGAGAGATATCGAAGGAGACCGATGAAGAAGGTAAAGGCATGTTAAGCGCGATGGCTGTTAGCAAGGACGTATACATGCCGACTTACGGGTTTTTCAATCTCGCGAAGGAGTTGGGGTATGAGGTGGGCGACAAGACAGAGTTTTGGATTGGGCAGTACAACAAGGTCATCGCTTCTTGGCGGTCATAGAGCGACGATCGTTTGCACGACAAGATTTTTGGCTAAGTGGAGTAAACGTCGATCGGTGGCCAAGAGTTCATTCTTCTTCGAAAAGGCCGATGTAACGGGCACGGAACCAAAGCCCTCCGGCAAACGCGATCCCGAAAACGATTCCGATCAGTGTGACCTGGACTGCAAACGCTTCGAACATATATGCGCCGATCAATAGAAACACCGCGGGCCATGCCAAAAGGGGTATCGGCAAGGCACGTTCGACCCTTTGCTTCGGTGTCGCGTACCGGTTGCGGTTAGCTTCTTGGACGCCTTCATGTGCGTCGGTTGATTTCATTACCTCGTCGAAGTAGGTTTGCGGGATCGTTCGTGGCGGCGGTTTCTTGAACCCGCCAACCAAATCCCAGTAGCGTTCGCGAAACTCATCGTCGGTGTGATTGCCTTTGCGGATGTTGCATCTGCGGCAAAGCGCTTGCAAGTTCTCATCATCATTGGAACCGCCCCTAGACACTGGGTCCATGTGGTCGATTTGCAGGTTGTCGGATGTCAGTCTGACACCGCAATACATGCACCTGTATCTTTGGCTTCGAGCAATTGCCGCACGTTCAGCTTTCGAGAACGTGGCACGTATCGTCGGTCTTACGGCTCGCTGGTTTTCTGTGAAGCTGAGGATCAACCAAAGACTGATGTCCAGGACCTTCAGCGATGTCCATCGAACCGCGACCCATACTGCTTGGGCGACGATAAACACATATCCCAAGAATCCAACCTTCGAGCCGTCGTCATTCTCGTCATCAAGATGATCGTCCAAAGGCTCAAGTTCTCGGCGATCAGGTTCGTTCACAATTTGCTCCGTTAATTTTGATCAACTCGTCGGATTTTAGCATCGAGTTTCGACGAACAGTACAGAGTTATGGAACTAACGGGGTTACACGCCCAGCTCCAACGTAACAATCAATGTGCGGCAACGTGACGTACCACGAACGCAGATGAAAACGCCGCTGAACTCTGACGCCGTCGATGGAAAATTGCGTAGTGATGACGTCAATTGAGCAGCAAGAATCAGCAATGACGATGCTAGCTACAAGATGTGATTACGGTCGATGCGGCGCGCCCATTTATAACCGAAAGTTGCGTTGGAGTTCGGATTGGTAGACGCGACCTAGGCTGTCTGCGTTTTCTTTTAGCCAATCGGCGAAATGGGTTGTGCTGGTGGGTGGCGCATCCGATATGAGAAGGTCGGACATGAGGCCGTCGATTTCGTCGCGGGTGAGGACGATGTCCCGCATCAATAGTCCGATCAAGTTGGTCAGTGCAAGTCCGATTGTTGGTGGCGTGTTGACGAGTGCACATGTAGAGCGCATTTTCGAAGCCATCAGACGGAGCATCTCTTTGAATGACATGGTTTCAGGTCCGGCGGCGTCGAAGGTGGAATTTTCGGTTGAATTCGCCGCTTGAACCGCTAGTTCAGCGAGGTCTTCGGCGAAGATTGGCTGTACTTTGTAGGTGCCGTCGCCGTATATCGGAAAGAGCGGGAATCGGCGGAGTGCCCATGCGATGTTGTTAAGGAGGAGGTCGTCCTTGCCGAACACGAGTGTCGGGCGAATGATGGCGTAAGGGATGCCGTAGCTTTTCAGAGCTTCTTCGACTCGCCATTTGCCGCTGAAATAGGGTAGCGGTGAATCGGCGGATGGATTCGAGACGGAGATGTGGATGATCTTGGAGACTCCGGCGTCGATGGCGGCTTCGAACAACGTTCTTGAGTTGGCGATGGCTTGGTCGAATGTCGTCTCGCCGCGTTCGAACCGGATCCAATACGTGTTGTAGAAGACGCTGGCTCCTCGCATCGCCTGCGTCAAAGCCTTTTTGTCGGTGAATTGGAGAGATGCGGACGTTATCTGACCGCCAAAAGCGTTGTGTAAATCGGGGTGACGTGTGAGCGTCGTAACGCGAGCGCCGCGTCCCAGCAAACGTCTTGCGATGTAACCGCCGGTGTAGCTGAACGCTCCGGTGACGATCGCGTGGTCGCCTTGCGACATCGGCGGGGGGATGTTATCCGACTCCAGAGCCGCGTGTTTCGGATAGGTAAGCGCGCGCTTCTGCGAGCAGGAATCGGGATGCGCCGCTTACGATCCATTGGACGCCGCGTTCGTGCCAGAACTGGGCTTGCTCAACGGTGACGCCTAGTGTGCCGGAGATTTTGCCGGCGTCGTGGGTCTTCTTTACGAGTGTTTCGATTTCGCTGACGACTTCTGGGTGTGAGATCTGGCCGGGGTAACCCATGTTTAGCGATAGGTCGCCAGGGCCCATGAATATGCAGTCGGCACCTTCGACGTTGACTATCTCGTCGGCGTTTTCGATGCTTTCGGGGGTTTCGATCTGGAGGCAGACGAATGTCTCTTCGTTGGCCTGTTTGACGTATTCGGCTTGGTCTTGAATGCCGAACATGGCGGAGCGCCCGGAAAAGCCTCCGCGTTTGCCAACAGGTGGATATTTGACGGAGTCGACAACACGACGCCCCTGTTCGCCATCATTGATGAGGGGAATCATTACGCCTTGTGCGCCACCTTCTAGGTAGCGTTGGATGTGTTGCTGGTCGTTCATGCCGATGCGGACGATTGGTGTCGTGTCGGAGAGTTCGGCGGCGCGGATCATGTTCTCGGCGGTCTCGTAGTCCATGATTCCGTGTTCGCAGTCGATGACGACGAAGTCGAAACCTGCCCAACCCATGAGTTCGACGAGCGCAGGCGCGGGCCAACCGACGAAGGGGCCGAGCGTCGTTCCGCCGTCGAGCATCTTTCGCTTCATCGTGTTGGTTCGCATGGTGTGGAGTCTCCAGCCTTCGGCTTTGGTGCAGTTCAGTTCGCGATGCTTTAGGTTAATTCAATTGGAAGAATTCGGAAACGTGCTGCCAGACGTCTTCGGCGACCTCGCGGGGGTCTCTGGCAGCGTCGATTTCGATCCATCGGTTTGGTTCTCGGCTTGCGAGTTGACGATACCCCCTGCGAACGCTTCGGTGGAACCGGATCGGAAGCTCTTCGAATCGGCGTTGGGTTTCGCCTGTTGAGTGGTCTGCAGTGTCACGCCGTTCCAGACCTATTTCGGGCGGAACGTCGAGGAGGATGGTGAGGTCGGGCGCAACCTTATTGGTCGCGAGTTCGTTGGCGTGTCTCAAGCGATCGAGGTTTAGGTTTCCGCCGTAACCCTGGTAGGCCATAGTTGAATCGGCGAATCGATCGCAGATGACGGTGGTGCCTTTGGTGAGTTCGGGCACGATGACATCGTTCATGAGTTGGGCGCGGGCGGCCATGAATAGCAGGGCGTCCGCGGCGGGGACATTGTCGCTTTGCGACTTGATGATTTCGCGGACTTGTTCACCGAGCCGGGTGGTGCCGGGTTCGCGGACGAGGAGGGCGGGGCGGTTCATGCGCGCCAATCGCTGTCGCAGCATCTCTGCTTGGGTGGTTTTTCCTGCACCTTCGCCGCCTTCGAATGAAATGAAGGGCGCTTTGTAGACCGACTGGCGCGGCATGACGCGGATATCGAGGTTAGGCCGAAGGACGAACGATCATCGCCTTCTGCGTCGGATGATGACGTGTCGGTTAGGTTCGTGGCCGGTGCTGGCTGATCCGACGTTGTAACGGGCAGCCAGCGCGTGTTGCAATCGGCGAATATGTGCGGATTGGGCTGAGAGATTTACCTTGCGGTCTCCGCTGAGCACACGTTCGACGGCGCGTTCGGCCTCTTCGAGGGCCTCTTCAACGATGAATTCGTCTTCGCCTGATTGGTTCGCGGAGCCGTTGGTCAATCC
>CAYRHG010000046.1:0-5455 GCA_964424025.1 uncultured Dehalococcoidales bacterium
TTACGGGTTTGATCTAGTTGCATCACCTAACTTGGCCGCGCTGCTTAGATCGGTTTTGACAAAAACGTCGATGCCGCGAATCAGGGTTTCTTCGTTACAGCCGCCAGAGATAGACGATGAATTGTTAGATGTCTGGGTCAACGAAGGCTCTGGGCGGTTGTGCCGTCATTTCCACATGCCGTTGCAGAGCGGCAGCGATCAGATCCTGCGTCGGATGCGTCGGACCTATTCGTCTGCGCAGTTTTTGGAGAAGGTAGCTTTAGTCCGGCGTCGCCTACCCGGTTGTGGTGTCACTACGGATGTCATCGCCGGATTTCCCGGTGAATCGGAGACGGACCACCGTGCTTCGCTTCAGATGTTGACGACAGCGGATTTTTCGGACGCGCACGTTTTTCCTTACTCGCCAAGACCGGGAACGAGTGCGTTCCATTACGAAAGCCAGATCGATCCATATCGCAAGGTAGAACGCGCCAAAGAAATAAGGGACGTTGCAGAGATCAGTGCGAATCGCTATCGAGAGTCGTTGATAGGTGGTGTGTTCTCGGTTCTTTGGGAAGGGCGCCGAGGGATCTCGGGGATGACTGATAATTACGTGAAGGTCCGTTTGGAGGACGACGACGTTCGGGATGGTGGAGATGGGCTGATCGAGGACGTCGAACTTCTCCGAGTGGAAGACGACGGTGTTATGTTGGCCGCTGCGATTTGAGCGACGGTCCGAACTATGTCGACGCCTTATTGCAATAGCGGGTCGAGCTGGGACAAAATGTCGCATTCCAGTCCGGTGAACTGCCCAAAGCGATCGCGTTCGATGTAAACGGCACGTCGTTGCGGGTCCATTGGGAAAAAGAGGCTCAGGCGCTCACGATCTGCCTTCTCGAGCAGGCGCAGCTTTTCGTCGTAGGCTAGCAACGGGTTCTGGCTGAAGCCGAACTGCACGCTCGGGTCAAGGTGGAATGGAGTAGGGAAAAGGAGGGGCGACACCATCAGCTTCTCCGAGCCGCAAGAAATGATCACTGTGGAGTTGGCTGGCGTTACACCGCCACAGCGCTCCATGCGAATTCCGGGGCCGACCTCTGCGTCGTCGTCGACGAGGTTGATACTGGCCTCTAATTTTTCGAGCATTTTGAGGTCAGCTCGAATTTCGCGGTATGCGGCTTGATGAAACGGATGTGATCCCATCGCGGCATCCCATTCTTCACGCGGGATCACGAACTCAGCGTTCGGACAGATTGGTTCGGCGTCGCCTCGATTGTTGTATGAAATCAGGTTGCCGGCGTGTAGGAAGTGGAGGCTTGGAAGAATGACTCGATTGACGAGTTTCGGCTGGAGCGACCTCAGGAGCTGGTTCGACTTCGCGCCGAGCACTTCGCGAGTGAATATTGGATCGTGCATGCCGACGCCGGTGCCGATGACGGAGATATCGTATTCGCCTTCTTCGAATGAGGGCACGTTGACCTGCAGCGCAAAGTTCGACATCGTGACGCGATTCTGCCTGTCGGTTGGACTTTTGCCGTCGTTGAGGTTGAAATCCCGCCAGATAGGTTTTTCAACGTTGTAAGCGTAGGTGACGTCGAGTTTGATGTTGCTGGTGTCGATGGGTTTGACCTGAACTCGAGGCATTGTTTTCTCCTGCGGGGTGATGAAAGCCTTTGCGCGGACGGTTGCGATGAAAAGTCGGTGCGACGGTAGGTGCGATCGCTGGGCTAAGCCGGGCGACTGGCCCGAACGTCGTTAATCAGAGGCCGAGTAGCCGACTTGACCATCTTGACGAACCAATTCAATTGGTCATCTAAGAAGGCCAGCGACGCGGCCTCAAGCGACTTCGCGGGTGAAAACGGGCTCCATGGGATGCATGGCCGTGTTAAGCACGGTCATTGCGCTTTGAGCGCCGTTGGCATCCGGGAGATTGATCAGCAGGATGGACTTGGCGAGTTGGATGCGATGCTGCGTCGCTGGTTTGTCATTGTTGACCAACTCACTCTTGTGACGGATTGTTTCTCCGTGACTAAGCATATCTAGCCTCCTAGTCGTCTCAGCGATGAAGGCCCTCGATCATTGAGTTTCGGCTAACTCATCTGAGGTTCACCACCGCTTCGGTGTATCTAGTCTAGACGTACATTCGTAGAACGTCAAGTGAATCACAAAATTTATTTTGAACTAGTTTGAGAATGTCTTATCGCCTGAAAATGACCGTTCAAGAATGTCAACAAAGTTCAAAAATAAGCCAAAAATGGGTGTAAATCGTAAAAATACTGCATGTAATTGGTTGATTCGGTCAGAAAAGGTTGTCTAATCGCGAGCGACTACAATGGGGTTTGATCGACGGGAACCGGAGAATCTTGCCTAGGAAAGGCCAAAATGACATTGAAGTTGGAGATAATGCGAGGCGACATCGCCCGCATTGCGTCAGACGCCGCGATAGTTAATCTGTTTGATGATGTCAAGGCGCCTGGAGGTGCCACAGGCGCGGTTGACGGAGCTTTGGGAGGGTTGATCAGCGATCTGATTGCGGACGGTGAGATTACCGGCAAAAAGGGCAACAACGTTTTGATCCACACTCCTGAGGGTCGTTATGGCGAGTTCGCACCAAAACGGGTTCTCGTGATGGGTTTGGGGTCGAGTTCTGAGTTCGGACTGGCCGAAATTCGCGAGATATCAGCGGTTGCGGCGAACCGATTGAAAGGTATCGCCGCGACAGCCACAACGATCGTGTATGGCGCTGGAATCGGCGGTATCGACACTTCGGCCGCTGCGCAGGCGCTCGCTGAAGGATCGATCGTAGGAACGTACAGTTTTAACAAATACAAAAAATCATCGAATAACGGCGATTCTCGGTTGGAAACTTTGAACATCGTTGAATTCGACGATTCGAAGATACCGGAGGTGAGATCCGGCGCGGGCGCGGGTGTCACCGCGGGTAAGGCTCAGAATTTCGCAAGAGATTTGGTGAATGAACCGGCGAATGTCCTTTCACCAGAGCTGATGAAAGAGGAAGCGGAGCGAATATCTAAAGATCGCGGTCTGAACTGCCGTGTGTTGTCCATCGATGAATGCAGGTCGATCGGAATGAACGCCTACGCAGGCGTCGCTCAAGGATCGCACCAGCCGGCGTGGTTTGTGCATATCAGCTACGAAGGCGATCCATCGAACGCGAGCAACAACGTTTGGCTGGTGGGCAAGAGCATCACGTTTGACTCAGGCGGGCTTTCGCTCAAACCTTCTCGAGGGATGGTGACCATGAAAGGTGACATGGGTGGCGGTGCGGCCGTGTTGGGCGCGATGATGATCGTTGGCGCCCAGAAACCTCGAATCAATGTCCATGCGGTGTTGCCGATTACGGAGAACATGCCGGGCGGCGGTGCGCAACGACCCGGCGACGTGGTTCAGGCCATGAACGGCAAGTACATAGAGATAGACAACACTGACGCCGAGGGCAGATTGACGCTTGCCGATGCTCTGGGTTACGCGCGGTCCAATGGCGCGGCAAGGATCGTCGATGTAGCGACCCTGACCGGAGCGGCCCGCGTCGCATTGGGAACGGGGAACGCGGCAGTGTTCGGCAACGACGAAACGCTGTTGAAATCGGTGATGAGCGCGGCGGCGGACGCGGGTGATGGTATGTGGAGATTGCCGCTCGACGCGACGTCCAAGCGGCAAAACCGTTCCGACATCGCGGACGTTAAGAATAGTGGCGGTGCTCCTGCGGGATCGATCACGGCAGCCCACTTCATATCTGAATTTGCAGAGGATACGCCTTGGGTACATATCGACATCGCAGCGGTTTCGATGGTTGCCTCCAGTAGAGGCATGTTCCGGACGTCGGGTGCGACAGGTGCGCCGACACGAACTTTGGCTAATTTGGTGTCATTCCTGGTCGAGTAGTTTGAACAGAACCAGACAAGCGATCGTTTGCTCCGCATTTGTTGCGGTTTTGGGTTTTATCGCGTTGGCGTGTGGCACGACGGACGAAGTTGATACCGAAACCGAGACGCGGAATCGAGGGCCATACGCGGTTGCGACGGACTACGTGCAGGTGACACCTACATCTGACGAGTTGCCGGACGGTTGGTGGAATCCTATAGATGACAAACAGCTTGAACTGATCGACCGCTCGTTGATGGGTATTCGGATGTGGGGGAACTGCGTTTGGTACCACGACGATCCGACTCCGAGGACCGAGGCAGCGGTGCGATCGTCGCTTTCCGACGTGATCGATTCGCCGATTGCGGACCAGATCGGGCTAATCGAAACCGCCGATCTGGGAGCGGTGTGCGAGGAATCGGCCACGGTTGCGGATTTCCCGATCGAGGTAACTAACGGTCGTCAAGCAGCGATCGCGTCCGAAATGATGGTTGATCTGTTGGATTCCTGTGTGGCGTTCTACGCGTCGCCGGATGCTCCGCTGGCGTACCGGATAGCGATCACATTTATTGACATGTTGTGGATGTTGGAACAGGATGCTCCCCGATGGCCGCGCCGCAACGTTTGGGGTGTACGCGAGTGGTGCGATTCCATAGTTGAGGGCGCGGTGGCGAGTTAGGCCAGCACATCGTCCCTCAACTCGATGAGACGTTGACGTACGGCGGGCTAGTAGGGTAGGAACGACGCGTCGAGCGCGACTTCGGCGAAGAGCGCGCAGCCGACGAAAATGCTCAGCGCGCCGGCGGCAACGGTGACGGCACCATTGAGTTTGCGTTTGGTGGCGGTCGCTTTGAAGGGGAGTGCCAGTACGATCGTTAGGGCTGCCATGGCGACCATGGTCCCCACGCCGAACACCGCGATGTATCCGAATCCCGCCCATATGGAATCTAAAGTCGGTAGATGAGCGATTAACACGGCGGCGCTACCCGCAAGTCCGTGGACGATCCCAATGATGAATGACTTGACGCGAAAGATGGGGCGGCCGAGCACGAATAAGCTGTTGTGACCTTCGTTGGTGGGTTGATGGACATCATCGACGCCGTGTGACGCATGCACGTGAACATGCGGGCCTTGTCCATGGTCATGCTTATGAATGTGCAGATTTCCACGTGCAACGTTCCACAACGCGCTCAGACCTAGATATACGAGCATGACCGCAACACCTATTTCCAGGTACGGCGCGACGGATTCGTATCGAGAGAGCAGTGCTGCATCTATCAACATCACTCCGGTGCCGACGACGAGGAGCGGTATCGAATGTCCGATGCCCCACGAAGCTCCAATCCAAATGCTCTGCCATGCGGTGTTTTCTCTCGAGACGATGTTGGCGACGGCAACGACGTGATCGGCATCGGTGGCGTGTTTGAGTCCGAGTAGGAAGCCGAAAGCAAGGACGACTAGCAGACCAGATTGGAAGTCCATAGGGTGGATTTCAGAACGTTGTGTTAATCGATACGAACGCCAACGGAACGCGGTCGGTTTTCGATTGAAAAACGGGAGTGGCACGCCCGGAGGGATTCGAACCCCCGACCCT
>CAYRHG010000047.1:0-11275 GCA_964424025.1 uncultured Dehalococcoidales bacterium
CTAGAGGTGTCATCCGCGAAATCGGATACGACGATCCCGCTTACGAGTTCGATTACGAATCGTGTGAGATCGGCGTTTACCTCCACGCACAATCGCCTGACATCAACGCAGCGGTGAGTACGGCTCTAGAAGATCGGGGCGCGACCGAACTCGACAACGCTCAACAGGGCGCTGGCGATCAAGGCATGATGATCGGTTACGCAGTCGATGAGACACCGGAGTTGATGCCGCTTCCGATCTCGCTGGCGCACCGTTTGACGAAGCGAATGAGTGATGCTAGGCGCGAAGGATCAATCCCCTACCTTCGCCCCGATGCTAAGAGCCAAGTAACCGTCGAATACAACGAGGACCACGAACCGCAACGTATCGACACGATCGTGTTGTCTACCTGGCACGCACCGGATGCCGAACAGTCACGAATTGAAAAAGACTTGATTGCGGAAGTGATCGATCCGCTCGTCCCGTCGGACATGCGTGACAAGGACACGAAGTACCTTATCAATCCCTCGGGCAGATTCGTCACTGGCGGTCCGCACGGAGACGCTGGTTTGACGGGCCGCAAAATCATCGTCGATACGTACGGTGGCAGCGCCCGACACGGCGGCGGCGCATTTTCCGGCAAAGATCCGTCGAAAGTGGATCGCTCAGGAGCATACGCGGCACGATACGTTGCAAAAAACATCGTCGCTGCGGGACTGGCGAAACGCGCCGAAGTGCAGATCGCATACGCCATCGGGAAAGCTGAACCTGTGTCGCTCATGGTCGAAACCCGAGGCACTGGTAAACTGCCGAACACAGCGATTGCGGCGATCGTCGAGGACACGTTCGACCTTCGCCCTAGCGGGATCATCGACACTCTGAAACTTCGACGCCCGATTTACAGGCCTGTAGCCGCGTTCGGTCACTTCGGCAGACAGGATCTCGATTTGCCTTGGGAGAGGACCGACAAGGCGGATGCGTTGAGGATTGCCGCGGGTATTTGATTCAAGCTTCGCTCGGTAACTTATGATCTCCCAGCCTGACATCCGATTCGGAACTGACGGCTGGCGCGCAATCATCGGTGACGACTACACATTCGACAACGTGGCCGCTTGTGCCGCCGCGGTGGCGAAGGACGTTCAAATAACCGGCCAGGCGCACAGAGGTGTCGCGGTTGGTTACGACACCCGATTTCAGTCACGGCAGTTTGCGGAAACCGCGTCAGAGGCGATTGGCAGCATTGGTATTCCGGCGTTTCTGTCAGATCGACCTTTGCCAACGCCGGCATTGAGCTACGCCGTCACTACGCATAACGCCGCGTGCGGCGTGATGATTACCGCGAGCCATAACCCTCCTGAATGGAACGGGTTCAAGGTCAAATCTGAAGCGGGCGGTAGTGCCCCACCCGAGCAAGTGGAGCGTATCGAAGGCCATCTGCCGGGCGTGTCATTTGACCAAGTAAGGAGCGTGCGATCGGTCACATCCATAATCGATGAAGTGGACATGGTTGCTCCGTACCTCGCCCAGCTTTCAAGCTTGGTCGACATCGATCGGATTAAATCGGCGAGCATGAGTGTCGCCGTCGATTCGATGCACGGTTCGGGCGCAGGAATCATTGCATCGTTGCTTGATGGCGGAGCAACGACAGTCCAAGAGTGCCGAAGTGAGATCAATCCGGCTTTTCCGGGTATGAGGCAACCTGAACCGGTCGAAGACAATCTCGAGCCGCTAGTCTCGCAAATCAACGCTGCGGGCTTCGACGTCGGAGTGGCAACCGACGGCGATGCCGATCGCTTGGGAGTCGTCGCCGAAAACGGGCAATATCTGACCACGCTCGAAGTCTTCTCGATGCTTTTCCACCACTTGAAATCACGCCGCCACCTTCCGGGTGGCGCGGCATGCACCATCACGATGAGCAGCATGATGGATCGTCTTACCGAGCATCATGGCGTCGATCTCTATCGCACACCTGTCGGGTTCAAGTTTGTCGGACCTGCGATGCTGGACAATGCGTGTGTGCTGGGTGGTGAAGAGAGCGGCGGTTACGCATTTGCAGGGCACATTCCCGAACGCGACGGGCCGTTAAGCGCGCTGTTTTTCCTAGAGAGCATGGCGATTTCCGGCAAATCTCCCACCGAACTACTTGCCGAACTGCACGCGATTACCGGGCCGCATACATTCCGGCGAATTGATATCGAATTCACTGCCGACGAACGCGAGCGCATCGCGGCCGCCGTAAATGGCGACGCACCGAGAAGATTAGGTGGAGTCGATATAGTGAACGAAGATCGACGCGACGGTGTCCGATTGGATCTGCGAGACGGCGGTTGGGCCGTCGTGCGCATGTCAGGCACCGAACCTCTTCTCAGGATCTACGCCGAGGCTTCAAGCGTCAAACAGCGGGACGCGATACTGGCGGACTTTCGCGCGCATTTGGGGGTTTAGGCTCTCAGTTTTTCCCGATACTACACCGCCACCCAAGTGGGTCTGCCGTCTTGTTCGACGACCTTGCCCATGCTCATGCCGGTGGGTAGGTGCCCTGAAACCACTGTCCAGTTTTCTGACAGCGCTCGCCATAGCAGCCAGCGACGGGATGCTGTCGAAAGGTCTTGGCGCCAGTCGAATACAGGGCACCAATGCTGCTCGCGAATTTGAGCGACGTTGTGGAATAGATCGCCTGTTAGGACTGCCGTTTCGTCGCCTGATTGGATGAGGACGCACTGGTGGCCGGGAGTGTGTCCGTTGGTGGGAAGTAGGCTGATTCCTTCCATGATTTCGTGCTCGCCGAGTACGAGCTTGAGCTGTCCTGTCGATTCGAGTGGGACGACGTAGGCGTTGAATTCGTCGTTGGAGTTCGCGGGATCGGTGTAGAACTCCCAATCGTTTTTGGCGACGTGATACGTCGCGTTAGGGAATGTGGTGGTTGCGGAATCTCCGTCGATCTGCACGTTCCAACCGATGTGGTCCCAGTGGCAGTGCGTTGTGACGACGTTATCGACGTCTGACGGTCCGACGCCGAGAGCCGCTAAATTCGTTATCAGATCGCCTTGCGGCGGGCCATGCTCGTACGGTCCGGGACCGGCACCCGTATCCACGAGTACGTTCTTGCCGTCACCGTCCGCGCGCCTGATCAGATGGCCGCGCCACTGGGCCTCCCAATATCCCTCGGGCGCCAGTGCGTAGTGACGGTGCGGATCCCATTCCTCAGCGCTCACGTCGACGAACACGTCGGCGGGATTCCGCTGATACCCGATGTGGTCGTCTACAACTGAGATTTCGTAATTGCCGACGACAATCTGTGTTGAGCCCATGCTATTCAACTCCGTTCGAACCGGATACGGTTTCGATTCGCCGTTCGCGGGTGTACGTTTATTTGTCGTGCGCCAATGCGGACACGGTGAGGGCCAGTTTACGGCTCCATCACCTCGATAAAAATCGCCGATCCGTCTCCTAGAACGGATACGCTACTCATTTCGCCTTGGCCCGAGTAGACCACATCACCCATGCCGGAACGAATAACTTCGCCGCCGAGATGGAAACCGACGTTACCGCGCAGAACCACCCACCAAGCTTCCGATTCGCCGGACATAGATGCCATCGGGCCGCCCGGTAGCACGTGCCACATATCGACGCGGTTGCGCTGATCGAGGATCACCGTCTCCCGCCAATCTTCGTCCAATCCGTGACGATTGACCATGTATTCAAGCGGCGTAAAGATACGATTCGGCGGTTCCCAGTGATCCTCCAACGGGATCGTTCGTGCCGGTTCCAGGCCTTTCAGGTCGTGGTTCGATCCCGGTTTGCCGGTCACCATCCTCATGCACATCTCGCCCTTCCACGCCCTCGGGTCGTGTCGGTAGCCGCTCGGTGCGACGATGATGTCTCCGAACTGCGCTTTGAAAGGCTCGTATTCGCCGACTCGGTATCGCATCTCCCCGCCATAAGCCACCCACCACTCGTTGAAGTCATCGTGCAGGTGAGGATCGCCGGGCGACCCACCGGGCGAAGAGATAACGGCCATGCGATTCCGAGAGTCCATAACCATCACGCGCGACTTGGTAACCGCTGCGTATCCCCCGCCCGATCGTGCTATCTCGTCCAGTACCGGACCCTCAATGTCGGGGGCATCAGGCCGAAGCGAATCGACGATCTCTTCGTACGTAACGTGGCGAGCGTTGATCTCAGACATCTCAAATTCCGTTAGATTGGTTGCTTTTGAGCTCAGTTTTCAAGTGGAAATCTGCGCTCGTAGCAGTTTAACAACTGATCAGCAGGTCTCTGGATCCGCGACTTCTACGAAGATCGCAGGGCCTGGCCCTTTGGCGGTGATAGCACTGAACTCGCCGTCGCTGGAGTAGACGACGCTGCCTTTACTGGCGTCAACGACGTCTCCGGCGATTTCGAATCTCACGTTGCCCTTCAACACGACCCACCATGACTCAGTATCGCCGTTAACGGACTCGGCAGATTTGCCTGGCATGACGTTGAACATCTCGACGCGATTGCGCTGGTCGAGCAAGACCGATTCTTGCCAGTTATCGTCGAGTCCGTGGCGTTCGATCATGTACGGCAGCGGGGTCAATATCCGGTTGGGAGGTTCCCAATCAGGATCCAGCCTTACGGTTCGAGATGGCTCGATCCCTTTGATGTCGTGGTTGGAACCGGGTTTGGTGCAGACCAGTCGCATGCACATATCGCCGTACCACGGGAGCGGCGTGTGTCGGTATCCGCAAGGCGCGACGGTTATGTCTCCGAATGTGGCGCGGAACGGTGTGTACTCGCCGACTAGGAAGCCCATGACGCCGCCGAATGCCATGAACCACTCGTTGAAGTCGGGATGGATGTGAGGGTCGCCCGGCGCACCACCGGGAGAGGTGATCACCGTTGCTCGGTTTCGGCTGTCCTTGATCAGGACCCGGTTCGACTTAAATTCCGCGCCGAAATGATTAGAAAATTCTTCTTGTTTCGGGGCGTTGCCAGCCGCAGTTATAGCTGCTTTGGTTCGGAGATCTTCAACGATTTCGGCGTATGAGACGTGGCGCTGGTTGACGTCGGACATATGATGCTTCCCATTGGACGTGTGCTCGCGGAATTGAAGCCGAGTTTAACACTGCAAGGGTGCGTCACTTGATTGGTGCCGAGAGTGGGATTCGAACCCACACGCCGTTTTAAGGGCCGCGGGGTTTAAGCCCGCTGCGTCTACCGTTCCGCCATCTCGGCAATGCCCGTCGTCGACCCTTTCCACCACGCTTAAGATTCTAACTACAGTGCTTTCGCGAACGCGCACTAGTGGGTCAGGAAGATTCGCCGTAACTCAGTTGCGCGAGGGAGTCGGATTTTGGCAAACGAGAACCACACAACAGTAGGTATCATCGGCGGCACCGGTCTGTACGACTTAGATGGGTTTGAAGATGCCCAATGGGTAACGGTCCAATCGCCATTTGGCGAACCGTCGGACGATCTCCTGATCGGTTATTTCCAAGGCCAACGCGTCGCGTTTCTGCCTCGTCACGGTCGTGGTCATCGCGTTTCGCCTCAGCACCTCAACTACCGCGCGAACATCGACGTTTTGAAGCGTGCCGGCGTCGATCGGATCCTATCTTTCAGCGCGGTCGGATCGCTAAAGCGGGAGCTGGAACCGGGCACGTTCGTGATCGTCGATCAGTACATCGATAAGACGAACGGGCGGGAAAGCACGTTTTTCGGCAACGGTTTCGTCGCGCACGTGAGCATGGCGGATCCTGTTTGTTCAACCATGTGCGACGCGATCGAAGAGGCGTCAAAGATCGCCGATATCGACATTGTCCGGGGCGGCACGTACATCGTCATGAACGGTCTTCCATTCTCTACTCGAGCGGAATCTTTCATGCACCGCCAATGGGACGGCGACCTCATAGGCATGACGAACATGCCGGAAGCCAAACTGGCGCGCGAGGCCGAGATGTCGTACGCGACGGTCGCGATGGTCACGGACTATGACTGCTGGGTTGAGGAGCACGGCGATGTCACGACATCGATGGTCCTGGAGTTTCTACGGCAGAACTCGGAGAATGCCAAGAAACTGGTAGCGGCCGCTATACCGGTCATAGGTAAGTTGCGAGCACCATTCCCGTCCGGCGTCCACACCGCGTTGGAGCATGCCATAGCCACGTCGCCTGAATACCGGGACCCGGAGATGATCCGCAAGTTAGATGCCGTCGCAGGTCGCGTTCTCAAGAAGGAAGGTTGGACGGGTTAAAGCTGCCGTAACCGCGGATCCAATCTATCCCGTATCCAATCGCCGAGGAAGTTCATTGCGAATACCACGGCGAAAATCGCGAGGCCCGGGAACAACGCCATCCAGTACGAGGTGTTGATGTAGTCGCGCCCTTCAGCAACCATCGAGCCCCAAGCAGGACGGGGTTTAGGGATACCGACGCCAAGGAAACTCAGCGTCGCTTCCGTCAGAATCAGCTGGCCTATCGCGAGAGTGGCAATGACAAGTACGGTGTTGATCACACCGGGCAAAACGTGCTTGGTTACGATACGGTTTGATGACGCGCCAGCTACAATTGCCAACGCAACGTAATCGGCTGACTTTAGGCGCAATGTTTCCGCGCGGACTTGCCGCGCGAAACCGCTCCAACTAAAAAGAATTAGCAGGGCGATTATCAAAACCATACTGGACCCGAACACGACGACCGTTGCCAGAGCGACGAGAATGAACGGCACACCAAGCGTGAGGTCAACCATCCTCATCAGAAACTCGTCATAGATACCACCGAAATACCCCGCGATTAGGCCGAGAATCGTGCCACCTAACGCCCCGGAAATGAGCACGATCGATGCGATCAGCATCGAGTAACGAGCACCCCATATGATGCGGCTTAACATATCTCGGCCGAGTGGATCGGTTCCGAGGGGATACTCCCATTTCGGCTCTTTGCCGCTGATCGGCGAAGCATCTTCCCAGAATGGCGGTCGGTCCTGGTCTCGCAGATTACCGACTAAAGGGTCGTGCCTCGCTAACCACGGCGCAAACGTCGCGGCAATGACCAGTAACGCGACGATTATCGCGGGCAGCACGGGATAGCGACGGAAAATGTGCCAAATCGTCCGAAGTGGGTTCCTATGCACGCGCACAATCCTCGGCCGCGTAGCCGAATCAATGGAGCTGTCGGATCTCATGGCCAATTCAACTTTGCCTGATGCGCGGGTCAAGAACTCCGTAGAGGATGTCGACCATCAGGTTCATTCCCAGATAACCGGCTGTGGCGAACATGACGATCGCGCTGATCACAGGGAAGTCGGTTCCGAAAACCGACTGCACGGCGAGGCGCCCCAATCCGGGCCATCCAAATACGGTCTCGGTTACAACAGCGCCAGTGATCAACGCCGTTAGGAACACTCCGGCGAACGTCAACGGTACGATGATGGCGTTTCGGAACGCGTGCTTAATAATCACCGCCATCTGCGAAGCACCTTTGGCGCGTGCGAGTTTAACGAATTCGCTGTCAAGCGTCTCCAGCATCGCCGATCTGGTCAGCCTCAGTAAAGCCGCGGCGGCGTACCAACCAAGAGTTATCGAAGGTAGTACAAGGCTTTTCAAGTTGCCCTTTTCTCCAGCTGGGAACCAACCGAGTTGAACGGCGAAGATGAGGATGAGCATGATACCAAGCCAGAATCCCGGCATAGCTTGTCCTAGCAACGCGAAGGCACGTGCGAATAGATCGAGCATGGTACCGCGCCATATCGCCGAAAAGATGCCAAGTGGGATGCCCATCACAATCGCGAAGAAGTATGCACCCACCGCCAATTGCAACGTGTTCGGAATCCTGCGAATCACCACCGTTGTCGCGGGGACCTGTTCTTTTACGGCGAGGCCGAAATCCAATCGGACAGCGCCGAGCAGCCAAGCGAGGTACTGCTCGTGGTACGGCTTGTCGAGGCCGAATTTGCGCCCCCAAGCCTCCCATTGCTCTTCTGTCGTGTATTCGCTAAGAAAGAGGTTCCTCGGATCTCCACTCATCCTTGACAACGCGAACACAAGTACGGAGGCGAGCAAAAGCACGACCACGGCGGCCAAAAGTCTGCGCGCGATGAGCTTTCTCAATTCATGAACCCGGCGATCTAGCTACATGCGCCAAATGACGCGGGACGGCGTGCCCAGAATTTCACTGAGCACGGCCATCCCAATAGCCGCTATTCAGCCAGCAGTTCGACTAGCGGTATCGTCACTCGCTCATGACAACGGTTTCCGGTGCAACGAACTCCGGACCGCGATTCATGTACGGTTTGTATTCGACGATCTCTGGGCGTATCACCACCGATGTCGGAAGGGTAGTCACTGATGCTACCAAGTTCCAATTGTTGACGTACGACCACCAATCAACGGTGTTTTGGATGCGTTCTTCGTAAGTCGTTGATGCTGAATCTAAGTTGCGTTCTGAGATCTCGGTTATTTCGTTCGGTAACTCGATCCCGTAGTTGAAACCGCGCGACGGACGGTAGGCTCCACCGAAGAATCCGTCTGGCGGCGATATGGTGCCAGCTTGGATCATCCAAGGTATCTGTTTTTGTCGGTTAACCAGCCGCGGCCGAGCCGCACCGTAGTCGGTCGCGTCGACCGTCACTTCGCATCCTAGTTCGCGCCAGTATTGTGCGACTGCTCCGCCAACTTCCGTGTCCCATTCTTTGCCGGGAGCGACGTGATACTTGAACGGGAAGCAGTTCGGGAACCCAGCCTCTGCCAACAGAGCTTTGGCTTGATCGGCGTCATAAGGAACGTCGAATTCGTCGCGCCAGTGGGGATCGCCTGGGAACGCGTTGATCGCGTTAGTTAATACCCTGCCAACACCCGACTGGATTTCGTCAAGAATCGTCTGGCGATCGATGCCTAGCCTGAGAGCTAGGCGCACCTTATTTGCGCGTTCCATCGATGCGGGGTCGTCAGGATCACCGATCCAGGGGTGGTCATCGTCGGGGAGGAATCCCTCGCGCTGTCGGTAGATGTCTTCGCCGGTCTCACGGTACGTTTCCGCCCAGTAATTGCCAGCGAACATCACGACTTGGTTGATTGGCGGACCGACCTTAACCGGATTCGCTCCGTCAATGTTGTTCAACGTATTCTTGATCAGCTTCAACGGCACGCGCGCGACGTGTATCAATCCTGTCTGCAAAGCAGCGATACGTGCCAGTGGCTCCGGCATCAGTATCACTTCGTACGATGCGACGCTCGGTTGCTGGCGGTAGTGACCTGCGACAGGTTCAGCTCGGATGTTACTGTCAGCTACCCATTCGGTAACCTGGAACGTACCTGTCCCGACCGGGATCAAGTTGGCAGCATCCTCACCCATCTCGTCGTACAACCGCTTCGGCACGATGACCGGTGCGCCCAACGTTGTGTTCGACATGATGTGATACCAGTTTGGCCTCAGTTGATTGTCCTTGATGTTCATCCTCACAGTGACATCGTCAATTGCCTCGAATTCGCTGACGAACTGTTCGATAGCTTGGGCTCGTTGGTTGATGCTGCCTTCGCTCAAAGCGTCGTCGAAGCTCCAATCGACGTCGTGCGCAGTGACTTCACCCCAATCGTTGCCGTTCCAGTCAGTGTGGAACTTCACGCCTTCCCGGATCTTGAAGGTCACCGAGCTCGTGTCTCCAGCGACCTCCCAAGATTCCGCAATCCCCTCTGTGTACGTCGGCAAATCGAGGTTGAGATTCGGTGGATCCGTGTGCTGCGCCCACATCAATGGCTCAAAAAAGCCCCAGAAGGTCAACAACTGCATGTTTCCAGTGCCTTGCTTACGAGGCAGGAACGATGGCGGGTCAACAGTGATTTCGCCCAGTCGTAAGTTGCCTTTAAACTCGGAAGGCGGCTCCATCATCGCAGGTTCTGCAGTTGCGGTTACCACTACCTGCACCTCTTTCGGGACCTCCTTCTCAACAACCACTTCCTTCTCTACCACGACGGTCTGCACGACAGTTTCGCCGGGCACCGACTTTTCGACGACGACCGTTTGAACGACCGTCTCAGTCTCGCCACATGCGATCACAACTGCCATCGCGGTCGCAAGTACCGCGAGGCTGAACGCAACCCCCGATTTTCGCGCCTTGGCAGCGCGATGCAATGCGTTTCGCATTTTTTGCTCCTCGGATATTGAATACGATTCGTCACGCAAAGATACGACGTTTACGAAAAAGCGTCACTAGCCGCACTCGCGACGTTTTGCGTGTGTTAACTGCAAAGTTACACCCGCGCCCAACAACTGTCAACCTGCGAAACCGATCTTCGTAAACGGAATTTAGCATTTGATTTCAGTCGCCGTGCATACACTTCAACAACCCTCGAATACGAACTAATGATGCACTAATGTCCCGATGGACCGCCGATAACATTTCCGATCTGGCCGGCCGGGTCGCGATAGTGACAGGCGCCAACAGCGGCGTCGGGTTCGAAACAGCTATCGAGTTGGCTCGGCACGGCGCATCTACGATAGTCGCTTGTCGGTCCATCCCACGCGGCGAAAGAGCTATACGGAGGATGCAACGGCTGGTGCCTTCTGGCGAAATGCGCTTGATGGCCCTAGATTTAGCCGATTTATCGTCAATCGAACAGTTCGTCGACAACTTCAAGCTCGATCATTCCGAATTGCACATCTTGGTGAACAACGCTGGCATCATGGCAACGCCTTACCGGCAAACCGTCGACGGCTTCGAATTGCAGTTCGGCACGAACCACTTAGGGCATTTCGCGTTGACCGCAAAGTTGATGCCAACCTTATTGAAATCACCATCGGCGCGGGTCGTCAACGTCAGCAGCATTGCGCATCGAGGCGAAAAAATCCATTTGGATGCGCTGAATCCTGATCCGAGCCGATACAACCGCTGGCGCGCCTACGGACGTTCGAAACTCGCAAACTTGCTGTTCACCTATGAATTGCAAAGACGATTGGAAACCGCCTCAGTTGAACATATCGTAGCTCTGGCTTCTCATCCTGGTGTTTCCAAGACAAACATTGCACAAGGTTACGGAGTTTTGGCACAGATCTTTATGCCGTTCGTCGGGTTGTTCTTGCAGAGCGCAAAGATGGGTTCATTGCCGATTTTGCGGGCCGCGACGGATCCGAGCGCGATGGGCGGTCAGTACTATGGCCCGGACGGTCCTAAAGAACGCAGGGGTTACCCGGTGATTGTTTCGTCGACGCCAGAATCCCACGATCATGAAGTGGCGAGACGCCTATGGGAGATATCAGAAGAGTTGACCGGCGTTCAGTTTGAAATCTGAATTCGGTCGGAGGAATTTGGAGGCGAC
>CAYRHG010000048.1:0-8249 GCA_964424025.1 uncultured Dehalococcoidales bacterium
TTCGCATCCCGTACAGGCTGAAGACGCGGCCCGGTTTCAAGCCGCGCATCTGCGCTAACGTAACGTAATCTTCGCCCTGCGTGGTAACCATCATCCCGCGCATTCCCAAGGCCCAGAATCCGATCTGGGAGAGGATGATCGACAACGCCGGCAAGATCGAGTGATGGATGGTGTCTAAGATACGTTCCATACTCCAACCGTCGTAAACGGTTGTGACGCTAGTCGCGCCGGCTAGAGGTAGCAAAGGCCACCATTCAGGTTGCCACTGATGCCGTACCGCAAATAGAAACATCAGCATGATCGCCAGCATGAAGTAAGGGATTGGTGACAAGGTCAGGAAGATCGGCAAAGCTCCCTTCAACCATTTCGGCGCACCCGGCCAAGCCAACGTCGCGCCCGACAGCGAGCCAAGGGCGAACGCGGTTAAGACGGAGACACCCACTAAGCCCAAGGTGTATGGCATGCGCTGAACGATCATGTCCCATACCCTCGTCGGGTAATTGATGAGCGAGTAGTTAAGATCGCCGCGAACGAGGCTTGACAGATAACGGATGTATTGCAGGTACAACGGTTGGTCGAGGCCGTACTCTTCTTCGTACGCTGCTACGACTTTTTCCATTCCGGTTGCAAGGTTGCCTGTTGCCGCCATCATGACCAACCGTTCGCGAACTGGGTTACGGTCGCTCGCGATGCGCGGGAGGAAGAATATGACAGTGGTCGCGAGCCAAACGACGAGGATGAACATCCCGATTCGGGCGCCGATGTAGGTCAGGCTCATCTGGATGCGCGAGTCTCAGTCGTCGTGGAAGGTCACAATTTAGGGCGCGCTTAAGAGCCGTTTCGCAACTTGGAGCGCGGTGCGTTGCGATTATATACGGAATTTTCGCGGCGCCGCGCGGCTACTAGTATCGGACGACCGCGGTGTCGCCAGCCAACCATCGGAAGTCGCCGACAACCTCAAGATTCATGATCCGGCTGACGTTTGCTAGTTGGCAATGGGTCTTGTGTACATGCTTGGATCGGCAGATTGGGCGTGGATGTTGGTTTGAATTGGTGCTAAGGTTTTGACGAGGTGTATACATTGGAAACATGAATTATCAGTTCCCACATTCGAGGGGGACGCCTCCAGGGCGGCAGGATGTTCACCGGGTCCAGCGTTCACGCTCTTTGCGTCGACGACGGCTATTCGCGGGGGTATTGGCAGTGGTGGTTTTGGTTGCAACGATCACGGTTTTGGCGTTTGGGGCGCCGTAGTCTGGTCTGATCAGGTTGCGATGGGAAGATGGATATGAGTATTTGGTTTAAACGGGTGCTGGTGTTTGGGGTCATTTTTGTGGCCGGGTTTGTGGTTGGAGTGGTGGCTGTGGTGGCGCTGGTACCTTGGAGTTGGTAGTTGCGGCAATCGTTCGCGATTTCGAGTTGCGTTGGCGCTAAGGTTTTGGCTACGAGATGGATATGAGTGCTTGGTTTAAACGGGTGCTGGTGTACGGAGGCGTTTTTGTGGCGGGGATTGTGGTTGGAGCGGTTGTTATGGTGGGACTGTTTCGGATTTTTGGGTTTTGGACGTTGGCGTTGAAAGCAGAAAAGGCGGTATCTGATGTGGCGGGGTTCTTCTCGGGAAGTGACGGTGACCCGGCGTAAGGGCCTGGACGTATCGTGTTCCATTTGGAGCGTGACGGTGAATGGGAGATCTACGTTGTGAATGCGGATGGCAGCGGTTTGGAACAGTTGACTGACAATGACGACGGTGACTTTTGGCCTGCGTGGTCGCCGGACGGCGGCCGTATCGTGTTCGTATCGGATCGTTCCGGCACAAGAGAGCTTTGGGTGATGAATGCTGACGGCAGCGGAGCGGAGCGGTTGACGGACAACTACTCTGTGGATTATTGGCCCGATTGGTCGCCGAACGGAGGGCGTATCGCGTTCACTTCGTTCAGCTACGGCATCGATATCTACGTGATGAATGCGGACGGTAGCGGTGTTGTGCAGCTGACGGACGATGACAATTTCGACGGCAATCCTACGTGGTCGCCGGACGGTGCTCGTGTCGCGTTCAGCTCTGACCGTGACGGAGATAAAGAAATCTACGTTATGCACGCGGACGGCAGCGGTGTTGTGCAGCTGACGCACAATGAGGATGAGGACGATGGCCCAGTGTGGTCACCAGATGGCAGTCGGATCGCGTTCGATTCTCGCCGTGACGGCGATTGGGAGATTTACGTTATGAACGCGGACGGTAGCGGTATTGTGCGTCTTACGGATAACGAGAATGCCAACGGCGGTCCTGCGTGGTCGCCGGACGGTGGTCGCATCGCGTTTGTTTCGAGCCGTGACGAAGATTATGAAGAAAACTTCGAGATCTACGTTATGAACGCGGATGGTACTGGCGTTGAGCGATTGACCGAGAATGATTACCCCGACGGTTCTCCTTCATGGTCGCCGGACGGCGGTCGTATCGCGTTCGCTTCGGAGCGTGACGGTGATGCTGAGTTCTATGTTATGAACACGGATGGTACTGGTGTTGAGCGGCTTACGGATAACGACTCTGAGGATCATCGGCCTGAGTGGTCGCCGGACGGCGGTCATATCGCGTTCTATTCGTTCCGTGACGGAGAATGGAGTATCTACGTTATGAATGCGGACGGCAGCGGTGTGGAGCAGGTGACGGACAACGAGAATTCCGACTACGCTCCCGCGTGGTCGCCGGACGGTGGGCGTATCGCGTTCAATTCGGGGGATGTTGGTGTCGGCGGTAGTGACTTTCTTCCCGATGTTTACGTGATGAACGCAGATGGTAGCGGGGTTGAGCAGCTTACGGAGAACGATCCTAGCAACATTTTCGGTGCGTGGTCGCCAGACGGTGGTCGTGTGTTGTTCACATCGGAACGTGGCGGTGACAAAGAGATCTACGTGATGAACTCGGACGGCAGCGGAGTCGAGCAGCTTACGGATAATGACTCTTTGGATGATGGTCCTGAGTGGTCGCCAGACGGTGGCCGGATCGCGTACTTTTCGGACCGGGAGGACGGTGGTGACGGTTTTGTTTGTGGGATTTACGTTATGAATTCAGACGGTAGTGGTGTTGTGCGGCTTGCGGGCGATGCGCATTGTACCGGCGGCACGCTTGCGTGGTCGCCGGACGGTGATCGTATCGCGTTTGATTCGTGGTGGGATATATACGTCGCGAACGCTGATGGCAGCGGTGTCGTCCTTCTGACGGACAACACCTTCCCTAACGACCTTTCTCCTGCGTGGTCGCCGGATGGAGGTCGTATCGCGTTCCATTCGAACCGGGGCGGTGATTGGGGCATCTACGTTATGAACGCGGACGGCAGCGGTGTGATACGGCTTGCGGATGGATATGACCCGTCGTGGTCGCCGTTGGTGGATTGATGTTGTGGTTGGAGGGTCAGGGTTATTAGTAGCGAACTACGGCAGTATCGCCGGCCAACCACCGGAAGTCGCTGAATTCGCTACCGATGGGGGCTTCGAAGACCATGTGGCCCCGGAGTTCTTCGCCCTGATTCAATGTGAAGCCACCCCACATCAATCGGAACTCAGGATCGAGATACCGATCATTGCCCGTTTCCACTTGATACGAACGATCTATCACGTCAACGGGTTTCAGGGCGATGCTCCCCCTGATCCGCAATTCGGCTGCGTCGCGGTCGACGACCATTCGGACTGCCCCGGATGTCTGGTTCGTCAACACCGTTTCGACGATCACGATCTCTGTGCCTTGACCGGCGGGTGAAATCGCCCATTGGCCGACTTCACCTTCGGTGGACGGCGCGTTGTAGACAACGTACGGTTGTTGCTTCGGCAATTCGGCGCGTATCCATAGGGTCCGTCCCGCTACGTATAGCGTAGGACCCGAGTCAAAAGGATTGGCCCAGAGCAACACTTCGACGAGGGCGAGCGAAATCAATGAAACGACGGTTAGCGCTATCAACACCACTGGCAGCGACTGTTTCGGCACCCGTAACTGACGTCGTGCCAATACTCCGCCCGATGCGTCGACGTCCAGATACTCAGAACCCGACGCCCCTCTGAAGGAAGAGGACGGCGCGTAATCGATGAACACTCTGGAAATTCCGCCTTCCAGCGGCTCCACACCGTTCACCTCCCATTGCAAATCGGCTTCGCGGAGTTTGGGTCCGTAGTCGTATTTGTTTTCGGAGGCGTACTGAAGTGCGGCGGCGACTTCCGTGGGATAAGCGTCGCGCGCGGCGTCGCCTTCGATGAAGTTGTCGCTTTGCGGCGCGTCTGCGACGTCGTCTTCGTCTCGTTCTTCGGTGCGGTCGTCTGTAGCCATCGCGGAGGGTTGGTTGCGTAGATTCGCGTTCTAGGTATCAAATATACATACGAAGCCGCGATGGTTGGCCAAGCAGACTACCCAGCAACCGCGGCGCTTCGCATAGATGGCATGCCGCGCAGTTGGGCGACGACCTCGGCCAACGCGTTCACGGTGTAGTCCGCATCGTCGCGCGTTGAATCTTTACCGAATGAAAATCGAAGGCTGCCGACGGCGCGTTCGTGATCCATTCCCATGCCGATGAGAACGTGTGAAGGCTCGACGGATGCGGAGCTGCATGCGCTTCCGCTCGATGCGCATATACCTTTGAAATCGAGACCGAGAAGCATAGGCTCGCCTTCGAGGCCAGGGATTGAGACGTGGGCGATGTGAGGCAACCCGTCGCCGGCGCTGTTATTTATCACGATCCCGGGTACGCGTTCAGTCGCTCCAGCCAAAAATCGGTCGCGGAGTTCCCTAGTGTGGGTGCAGAACCGCTCGCGTTCGTTTTCGGCCAACGCGAGGGCCATGCCCATGCCCACGATGCCCGGCACGTTTTCTGTGCCCGATCTCCTTTGGCGTTCCTGTCCACCGCCTGCGATCAGGGCATCCATCTTGGCGCCGCGTTTCACAAAGAGGACGCCTACACCTTTGGGCCCGTGAATCTTGTGCGCCGACAAGGACAGGAAATCCACTCCCAGCAATCTGACGTCGAGGAGGAGTTTCCCAGACGCCTGCACGGCGTCGGTATGGACGGCCACTCGCCGACCGGTTTTTGTGGCGTGATCTTTTGCGAGCCGTGAGATTTCGGCGACGTCGTTTACCGCGCCTACTTCATTGTTTGCGTACATGATGCTGACGACCGCATCGCGGTCACCGAGGCGTTCTTTCACGTCGCTTGGGTCTACGACTCCGTATTGGTCGACGGGCACAGTTATCACGCGGTGACCGTCTCGCTCGAGCTGTTCCGCGGCGTGGATGATCGCGTGGTGCTCGGTTACAGATATGAGGATGTCGCCAGGTTCGTCGAAGGTCGATGCGACACCTTTGACCGCCATGTTGTCGGCCTCGGTGCCTCCGCCGGTAAAGACGACTTCGCTCGTTCGGCAGTTCAAAACGGCGGCGACGCGGGCTCTCGCCTCATCGATCGCGTTACGCGATTCCCCGGCGATTGCGTACAGGCTGGAAGGGTTGCCAAACGATTGGCTGAAGTACGGCAACATCGCGTTGAGCACTTCCTCTCGCACCGGGGTTGTCGCGGCGTGATCGAGGTAGATGATGCGGGAAGAGCCGTCGATTTCTTCGAGCGTCGTAGCCATCTCGGGAACCATTGGTTGCGTTAAGCATGATTTTAGCCAACCGCGGTTTAACTCAACCTGAACCTATCGACTTGACGCGGTTGGGTGTTGTTAAACTTTATTGCTTGATTGACATCGAAACTGCGCCGCACGCGCGTGCGTATCAACAGGAACGTCTGAACAGATCAAACGCGTGAAACGGCAATAATCATGATCAAGCTCGAGCACATGTCGAAGTACTACGGCCCTTACCCGGCCGTGCTCGACGTTTCTTTCGAAGTCCTAAAAGGCGAAATCGTCGGCTTCTTGGGTCCCAACGGAGCGGGTAAGACGACGACGATGCGCGTGTTGACTGGATTCACCCCTCCGACTCACGGAGATGCGGTGGTCGCGGGTTACAACGTGGTATCCCACTCGCTGGATGCGCGCAGGCACATCGGATATCTGCCAGAGACGGTGCCCCTCTATTACGACATGACCGTCACTGACTTCCTCTCGTACATGGGCATGTTGCGAGGCATGAACAGCGAGTGGATCAAGGACCGAGTGCCGAAGGTCATCGACACCGTTCGGTTGGGCGACTATCGCAATGCGCTAGTTGGCAAACTCTCGAAGGGTTATCGCCAGCGCACCGGCATCGCCCAGGCGATTTTGCACGAACCTGACGTGCTTATTCTTGATGAACCGACGATCGGAATCGATCCGATTCAGGTGGTAGAAACGCGGGAACTGATCAGCGAACTGGGCGAGGACCACACTCTGTTGTTGAGCTCGCATATCTTGCCGGAAGTGAGCATGATCTGTCGGCGTGTTCTGGTGATCCACGATGGTCGGATCGTCGCGGATGACCGACCGGACAATCTTTCGGAACGTCTGCAGCACTCGGAGCGAATCGAATTGACGATCCGAGGAGGCGAGCCGCGTGAGGTTATCGGTGAAATGCGGCAGTTGCCGATGGTTGTCGATGCACGGCGGGATAACCGCGCCGAGAGCGTTGCGAAATCGGAACGCGAAGGCACAACGCCTTTGATAGTCGACGCGAGGCCAAACGCACAGGCGACTGAGATCATAGCGAACAAGGTGATTGAACGTGGTTGGGGATTGGTCAATCTGACGCCGTTGCCGTTGACGCTGGAGGAGATCTTCTTGGAACTCACGACCGAAGAGGACCTGGGTTAAACCGTGCGATACATCTGGCTGATCGCCAACAAGGAAGTTCGAACCTATTTCGCGTCGCCGATGGCGTATGTCGTCTCGGCGGCGTTTTTGGCGATCACGGGGTTCTTCTTCGTCGCCTCGGTTTCAGACGCTTTCTCCGAGGCTTCCATCCGTGGTTTTCTTGCCGGCGCGGTGTTTTTCATGATCTTCATGTCGCCCGCGATCACCATGAGGCTGTTGGCTGAAGAACAGAAAATCGGGACGCTAGAGTTGCTGTTAACCTCGCCGGTGCGAGAGTACGAGATCGTATTGGGCAAGTTCTTCGCGGCTTTCGTCACGATGTTGGCCATGTTGATCTTGTCTCTCTATTTCGTGATCATTCTCTTCGTATACGGCATCCCAGATGTCGGGCCTATCTTGACCGGATATTTGGGATTGGTCCTTTACGCCGCAGCTACGTTGGCGATCGGACTATTCGCATCCGCGCTCAGCCCGAATCAGATCGTAGGTCTCGTGGTGGGCGCGGGACTTTTGACAGGACTGACGATTATCGATTTTGTCTCCGAACGCGTGCAAGGCATCGGAGCTGAGATCCTTGACTCATTGCAGCTTGGCGCTTCGTTCTCGGTGTTCGACTTGGACAGTTTCGGCGTCGCCGAAGCAGGTCATTTCGCCGACTTCGCGCGGGGAATATTGTCCATCGGCGACGTTGTCTACTATCTTTCGATCACCGCGGTGTTCCTCATGTTGACCGTGATCACACTGGAAACTCGTCGATGGCGTTGATCTTGGCCTTGTCGCGAACGAGTTGTAGACGGATTCAAGCATCTCAATGACCACGCAAGACAGCCAACAGCCAGAGGTTCCGGAGATTCGTCCGACGATGGACGAACTCTCAGATGACACGCCACTCCGCGAACGGATCATGGCGAGTGCACGTTCGATCAGGCAAGCCCTAGCCTTAGCCGGCGTTCTTACGCTGGTGCTCGGCGCGCTCATCTGGATTTTCGTGCGCGACCTAGAGAACTACGCGTACATCGTGATGGGAATCGGCCTCGTCATACTCCTGGTCGATGCCGGTATTTCGTTCGACGCGGTCCGCTTTGCGGTTTTCGGTAGGCGCGGTCGCTACGGGCTCAACACCGCCATCGTGCTGATCGCGTTCGTCGCGATCGCTATATTGCTGAACTTCGTGATCTATTGGGCGCTCGAACGTCCAGACCCGCCCGGTTACCTGCGTATCGACACGACCAGTACTAAACAGTTCATCGTGTCTGACCAGACCTTGAACACGCTCTCCAATTTACGCGAGCCGATTCAAGTCACGGCGTTTTTCCGTCGGAACAATGCGCAGCGTCAGGCTGCTTGGCGCGCCACGGAAGATTTGCTGAGCGAGTTCAGGCGTCGTTCTACGGAGCAGCCGCTCACTTTCCGGCTGGTGGATCCGGAACTTGAGCCAAACGTCGCGGTGGAGTACGGAGTCGATCAGTTCCCGTCGC
>CAYRHG010000049.1:0-8887 GCA_964424025.1 uncultured Dehalococcoidales bacterium
CGAAGCGACGCGAGCGGGGTATGCCCGGGGACGGGAGGGGCCGGAACAAACCAAACCGCTGATCCAACCCATCCCCGACAACAATCCCTTCCACTTACATCCCCTCTCCCCTCGTGGGAGAGGGCCAGGGTGAGGGGGAACGGTGCCAAGGGGCGGGGACCTACCAGCCAAACCACCTATGCGCCCTCCTCGCGCTTGACTCGATTGTTACATATGTATTAATATCATCACCAAGGCGCCCATCCGGCAACCGTCGGAGCAGCGCCCAACGAAAACGAAACATCGCCGCGTCGTTGGAGAGCGTGCACCCTTCGAAGGCGCAGCAAACACAATTGAATGAAGTGGTCGCGGGCGGGGCTACACGGAGCCGCCGACACACGGCTCCCCGACGGTGCCCGCCACAAGCCTAATCAAGTTCGGGCGAAACGCTGACCAAATCCGGTTAGACGGAGGACGTTGCTTCGGTGCCCAGCGTTCGGAGACCACGCTAACTCCGACTTGCGAGCCAGGCGGCCTTCTCTCGCCCCCTCCTTTGAGAGGGGTTCGAAGAAGGATCCGCTCAAGACCTGGGCGACCCTCCGCCGATGATACCGACAGCTATCCCGCGACGTCGCGCGGGAGCGGCCTACAGCGCTAACGATGAGGGAAGAACGGAGTGAAATCGGGCGGCAGAACTTGAAACCGCTGTCCGACGGGCGACGGGCTGGCGACGTCGCCTCCGCTGGAACAACAAGTGAAATTCAAACCGGTAGCCGCACGCGTTCCCAAACGACGCGGCGATGTTACGGAAAACTATCCCACAATCCCCTCTCCCTCGATGGGAGAGGGCTAGGGTGAGGGTGCGCCTTGTGGTCGCCCTGCCAGCCAAACAACCAAGGGGCCCGAATCCCCCAACTAAACGCGCCCAAACAACAACCCAAAATCCATGCACATCCCGCCCATCCACGCTAGCTCCACCCCAAGCTTCAGATAACATCGACCAACACCTCATCACCAAAGGACAACCATGAAAATCCTCGGAATATGCGGAAGCCTCAGAAAAGAGTCTTGGAACCTAAAACTGCTGAAAAACATGCTCGCCGAGATCGAGGGTCGAGGCGTGGAAACTTCTCGGTTTGATCTGAACTCGGTGCCGATGTTCCATCCCGACGTCGAAGCGCAGGGGATACCGGCGGACGCCGAAGCTTTCCGCGACGCCGTGCGTGAGGCAGACGCGGTCGTCATCGCCTGCCCCGAATACAACGGCTCGATGACCGCTACGTTAAAGAACGCGATCGAATGGCTGTCTCGCCGAGGCAACCTGATGACCGGCAAGGTTTTCTTCATCATCGGCACCGGGCCGGGGCGTTCCGGATGCCCGCGGATGCACATGCACGCGTCATACAGCATCGAGTCGGAAGGCGGTTACGTGCTGCACCAACCCAGAGTGCTCCTGCCGCACGTTGCCAACTTCATGGATGAAGCAGGAAACATCACCGATCCAGAGGTGACTGATCTGCTTGGTCAGGCCGCCGATGCGGTGATCGACTACACCGGGCGTTTAACCACTTGAATCCCGAACGAGTGGCGGATCGCAGACCTTCAGGCGCGCGAAGCAGAATAACGCGGCGCTACGAAGCGCAAGAAAAGGTATCCGAAGACGCCAGCGATCAGCGATGCCCCGAATATGCCCACTTTGCTCTGGTCGACCAAGGCTGGATCTGCGAACGCGATTCCTGAGACGAAGATCGCGACTGTGAAGCCAATGCCCGCTAGGAATCCAATACCAAGGACGTGAATCCAGCCGACGTGCGACGGTAACTGACCTATCCCCAACCGCACCGCGAGCCACGACAAACCAACAATGCCGAGTACTTTTCCGACCAACAGCGCAGATGCAACCCCGAGCGTTATTGGACTGCTGAAGGCTTCAGACAGTGTGCCGGTAGTGAACACGACACCTGCGTTGGCGAGTGCGAAGACCGGCAGAATGAAGAAACTGACCCATGGGTGCACCATGTGCTCGATCCTCTCCATAGGACCCGCGGTCCCATGAGTGAGCTTCTCGATCTGCCCAGTGATCGACTGTGCGGCCTCTTCATCGCCTCGCTCCAACGCCTGCTCAAAGTCGCGCAATAGTGGCTCCACCCTTTTTCGGTAGTCCTTGCGTTGGAGGTCGGGTTCGCAAGGCACGATGGCGGCCAATGCGACGCCGGCGAGGGTGGCATGGATACCTGATTCGAGAAGGAACTGCCACATGAGAACAGCCATGATGATGTAAAAACCGATCGAACGCACGCCCAAGCGGAAGAACACCCAAATCAAGCCGAACATACCCACCGACATCAACAAATGCAACCAGTCAATTGTTTCGGTGTAGAACGTAGCGATTACGGCTATCGCGCCAAGATCGTCTACCACCGCAAGGCCGAGCAGAAACACTCGCAATTCGGAGGGAATATGTTTGCCCACCAGCGCCAGCACTCCGAGCGCGAATGCTATGTCAGTGGCCATCGGGATGCCCCAGCCAACGGCTCCTTCACCCGAACCGTTAAAGGCCAGATAGATAGCCGCAGGCACAACCATTCCGCCGACCGCCGCGAACGCGGGCAAAGCGGCCCTCCGCAACGTCGACATCTCACCGAAGAGAAGTTCGCGCCTGATCTCCAGCCCGACGAGGAAGAAAAATACCGCCATCAACCCATCGTTGACGACGTGTTTGAGATCTTCAGAAATTGAAAAGATGTGGATATCGAAAGCGATATGGGTGTGCCAAAATTCTTCGTAGGTATGCGACCACGGAGAATTGACCCAACCTAAAGCCGCTACCGCTCCCAACAACAGAATGACGGCGCCGATCTGTTCGGTGTGGATGTAGGCCTGGATCGGCTTGCGCACCGCGTCTACGAGGTACGCTGGGCCCATAAACGCCCTAGGGGCCTTGGCTACTTGATCTTTTGCCAAATCAGATCTTGAATTTGAACGCTGCCGTCGCCGCTCGAATAAACCATCGGGCCTATTCATGCATCATATAAACGCAAGGTCTCCAACATGAAACGGCGTCCCAAAGGAAACCTCACCAGACCGATTAATCCGATGCCATACTTCGTCGAGGAATCCTTGGAAAATCGAGGTCTAAAAGAAGCTTTTGAGGCTCGGCCCGCGTACCAACGGAACGATTACATCGGATGGATCAACCGCGCCAAACGCCCTGAAACCAAGTTGAAAAGGCTCGAACAGATGCTGGACGAGCTACGAGTAGGCGGCATTTACATGGGAATGGTGCATCGCCCTAGCCGAAGGTAAATCGATCCGCAAATCGGCCCGCGATATTTCCAGTTACCCCCTGAATCGCTTTCCCATGCATATCCGCGAATTGACCAAGAACGATGCCGCCGATTACCGAGCCTTGAGGTTGCGTGCCCTCAAGGAGTACCCGACAGTGTTCAGCTCCTCTTATGAAGTTGAACGCGAGTGGTCGCTAGATCAGTTCGCTGAACGATTGGCGCAGACCGCTGGGTCGGCGGACGGGTTCATGCTGGGATGTTTCGTCGAGGGCGATCTTATTGGATCGCTGGGTTTCTTCCGATTTGAAGGACCCAAAATCGAGCACATCGGCAGGATCGTTGCCGTCCACGTGGCCGCCGAGCAACAGGGCAATGGATACGGCCCGGCGATCGTGTCGGCCGCTCTGGAACGGGCGCGGCAAATGCCCGGGGTGTCGATCATTCAATTGACGGCGACGACTACGAACGATCGCGCGATTTCGATGTACGAATCGTTCGGGTTCGAGATTTGCGGCACCACACCGCGGGCGATGCTCGTAGAAGGCGAGTACGTTGACGAACACCTGATGGCGCTGAAGCTGGACTAACCCGGCTGCGTTCACTCGATCCAGAAATGCGGGTTCCACGCAACTTCCCAGAGGTACCCTTCCGGGTCAGAGAAGTACCCGGAGTAACCGCCCCAGAAAGTGTCCTGTGCGGGTTTGACCAACTTGGCGCCTGCCGTCACAGCCTCGCCCAGCACGGCATCAACTTCCTCGCGTGTGCGCACGTTGTGGGCCAAGGTGACCCCTGAAAAACCGCCGCCTTCCACCTCGACCCCGACGTCTTCTGCCAGTGCTTCCAAGGGGTACAAGGAAAGCCACGTACCTCGGGTCTTGAAAAAGGCTATGTGGCCGGTATCTTCGTCGTGCAGCGGGAGGCCAAGGCCGTCTCGGTAAAACTCCACCGCACCGGGCAAGTTTTTGACGCCAAGGGTGATGATGCTGATGCGCGGGTCCATCGGAGTTCTCCGCCTTTACTCGGGCAAGCCCGCGCCTTCGTCGAACCCCAACATCAAGTTGAGGTTCTGTATAGCGGCACCACAGGCCCCTTTGCCCAAGTTGTCCAGCAACGCGATGATCAAGACGTGACCCGAAGGGTGAGGTACGACGTGGAGTTGGATGCGGTTGCTATCGTTGCACGCTTGCGCGTCGAAGCTACGTTCATCTACCTTTGCCGAGCCCGACCAGTGCGTGACTTCGACGAACCGTTCGTCTTCGTAACGTTCGTTCAGCGCCTCCCACACGTCGTCGCCGTTCGATCCTGACGTCAGCATCGACGCATGTAGCGGAACTTGCACGCGCATTCCGCAGCGGAACGGTCCAACCGCGGGCACGAACTGAGGCTCGACCTCGATGCCTGAGTGCATCATCATCTCAGGAATATGTTTGTGCCGGTTGTCCAAGGAGTACGGTGCTTCGTAAGGCAGATCGCTCAAACCTGTTTCCGGATCTTCCCACTTGTCGATCAAGGACTTGCCACCGCCCGAATAGCCGGACAGAGCGTTGATCGAGATCGGGGCGTCTGTTTTCAACACACCAGCATCAACCAACGGCCGCACCGAAAGCAAGAACCCACTGGGGTAGCAACCCGGGTTTGAAACGTGCCGTGCTTCGCCGATCGCCTCGCGCTGGCCCGGAGCTAACTCCGGCAGGCCATAGATCCAATCATCAGCTACTCGGTGGGCGGTGCTGGCATCGATCAATCGAGTGTCCGATTCTCGGACCCATTCGGCTACCTCACGAGCTGTATCATCCGGCAGGCACAAGATCGTGACGTCGGACTCCAATACTCGGGCGCGCCTCTCTTCGGGGTCCCGTCTCAATTCCTGGGGAAGGGCAAGTATCTCAACGTCGTCGCGCCCCTCCATCCACTCGTAGATACGCAACCCCGTCGTCCCAGTGCGTCCGTCGATAAACACCTTGGGGATCACATTCAACCTCAGTTCGAACTAACTCTCCTATCTTGGAGTCTACTTTTTCGGCGTGGTTGTTCGGTGCTACCATGCCCCCATGAACCGCGGCCCCATCGATGCTGCACCACGGTTACAGGATGCTCCAAGTCGATGCATATGGCACCAATCCGAGTTTCCAAGCGACGGCCAACGAGGCGTGGTTAGTCCACGAGGTGCTGTATAACGGCACACGCCCAGATTTGCGAATCGCCAACGCCCACGCCGCGGTGACTTTCGGGGCGAACCCTTGCCCGCGGTACTCGACCGCGGTTTCGACGCCCGCTTCCGCTGCCACATCGGTACGTCGCGCGCAGAAGCAGACGCTTACTGCATGTCCATCCTCGATCAGCGCGACGATGGGAGTTCGGTAGGGTATCTCGTTTTTTGTCCAGCCCGCGAAATGGTATTCGAGTTGGTCAATGTCCTCGACGAACACCGCGCCGCCGGGGTCAGCGATCTCCGCCGGAAACTCATATGCCGGCCCGGAGTCGACCTTGCCTTCAATCAGCGACAGATATCGATCTGCGTGAACGGGAGCATCACCGAAGTCTGCAATTGGTGGTTCTGCCCCCGCTAAGGCGTCGAATTCTTCGGCCAGATCGGGTGGCACGTCTGACCTCACAGCCCACGCGTGATCTTCTTTTCCGCGGATTAAGACGAACATCGGACAGGGGCTCGGATCTGGTTCGCGTGTGCCGACTATCCGGTAGTCGTCGTCCAGCGAGAACAAGGTTTGCAACAGGAGATCGGGCGTGCTCAAAATAGAATCGAGAGGTTTGCGTCAAGCGGAGAAGCGTTAACCATACCGTACGCGAAACCATCGAGTCACCCGACAACGTAGCTAGCTAATAGTGTTCAACACCGTTTTTTCGCACGCCGAAAGACACGACAGATGATCAAAAGCTTAAAACCGACGATATCGATTGTTTTGTTCACCTTGGCCGCGACCGCATTGGTCGCGTGTCAGCCAGCACCTGAACCAACGGCTACGTCAGTGCCGACCGTCACACCGGCACCTGAGGTCAAGGCGCCTACCGCGGTACCCACGTCAACATCTACTGCAACACCGAAACCAACCGCAACCGAAGTCCCGCCTACTAACACGCCAATACCAACGGCGACCGAAGTTTCCCCAACCAAAACGCCAACGCCTGCCGCTGAACCGACGACTATAGAAGTTGCGCCGACCAGCACGCCGACGCCAAGCCCCGAACCGACCGCCACTCCCGTCCCGCCGACCAGCACACCGACGCCGATCCCTGAACCGACCGCAACCGAAGTTCCGCCCACCAGCACTCCAACACCAACTCCGGAACCCACTGCGACCCCCGTTCCTCCTACCGCGACTCCTGAGCCTACGGCGACAGTAGCACCGGAACCCGAGACGGGTCTGCCGTTTGATCCAGCCGTCATTCGCGGCACGCTCTCCAACGGAATGGACTACTACATCAGAGAAAATTCGGAACCGCTGGATCGCGTTCATTTGTCGTTGGTAGTTAAAGCCGGCTCTGTCTTGGAAGAAGAGAACGAACGCGGGCTAGCGCACTTCGTCGAACACATGGCTTTCAACGGCACCGAACGCTTCGAAAAGCAACAGATCATTGATTATCTCGAGTCGATCGGCAGCACATTTGGATCTCACCTCAACGCCTATACCAGCTTCGACGAAACCGTGTATTTCCTCGAAATCCCGGCCGACGATCCAGAAATCCTTGAAACGTCCTTCCAAATCCTCAGCGATTGGGCATACGCCGTCGCCTTCGACCCAGAGGAAGTGGACCTCGAGCGTGACGTGGTTCTGGAAGAGTGGCGAGTAAGCCGAGGTTTCGGTGCGCGCTTCCAAGAAAACTGGTTCCCCCCGATTTTCGGCGATTCTCAGTACACCGTCCGCAGCCCGATCGGTCTTCCTGAGGTGGTCGAGACCGCACCTCCGGAGCGACTCGTCGACTACTACGAGCGCTGGTACCGCCCCGATCTGATGGCGATTGTCGCCGTCGGTGATTTCGATACCGAAGTTATCGAGGCAAAAATCAAGCAACACTTCGCGCCCGCGCCCGAAGGAGAAGCGAGTCAAGGGCGCGCAGTTGTAGGCCCTGAAACGCCTCGACCGACTTTCGGCGTACCTGAGCACGATGCACCTCGCATCAACGTGTTCACTGACCCCGAAGCGCCGGCAACGCAGGTGATCCTCGTACGCAAACTCCGGCCCGAAACCGGTCAAGACCTCGATGCGTTCAGACGCAACGCGGTCGAGGCGCTTGCCTTCCAAATGTTGAACGCCCGTCTGTTCGAACGTGGACAGTCAGCAGAACCGCCGTATCTGGGAGCCGGTGGCCAACGCGGTGCATTCGTCAATCCGGTGGATATCGTTCAGTTCTACGTATGGGTCGAACAGGACGGCGTCGAAGCCGGATTCGAAGCCTTACTTGAAGAGTTGCAACGAATGGGCCAACATGGCTTTACCGAGACCGAGTTGGAGCGGGAGAAGGTCAATCTCTTGAGCTTTGTGGAAAAAGCGTACAAGGAACGTGATCAACGGGAATCCGGGAACCTCGCTCAGACCTATGCCGACCACTTCCTGACCGGTACGATGACCATCGGAATCGAAGCGGAGTGGGAACTCTATCAAGAATTACTGCCTCAAATTTCGGTGGCAGAAGTTGATGAACTCGCCGATTCGTGGGCACTTACCGACAACACGGTGTTGCTTATCATGCGGCCCGAGGGAACGGGCACAAGCACCGACGAAGAACTTGCGGCGTTCGCGCAAACGCAACTGGAAACGGCCGACATGTTGCAGGTTGAACCGTACGTCGACGCCTTCGACGATGTCCCGCTGCTAGCGAACATCCCGACCGCCGGCAGCATCGCCGAGGAAGAGACGATCGAGTCGATAGACGCTCAGCGATGGACGCTCTCTAACGGGATCACCGTGATCGCCAAGCAGACCGACTTCAAAAACGACGAAGTGGTGTTTACCGCATTCAGTCCCGGCGGCCACTCACTGGTTGCAGACATGGATTACGTCTCTGCCCTTTATGCCGATGACCTAATCGCTAGCAGCGGCGTCGGACCGCATGACAACGTAGCGCTGGACAAGCTGCTCGCCGGCAAACTGGTCTCGGTGTCCCCGAGCATCTGGGAGCTCTCAGAAGGATTCAGTGGCAGCGCTTCACCTGAAGATCTCGAGACACTGTTCCAACTGATTACCCTCTATGCGACCGAACCTCGCCTAGACTCCAGCGTCTACTCAAGGTACGAAACCAGCCTGCGTACTCTTGCCGAAACGCGCTCGGAACAACCGGACGCAGCGTTTTCGGACGCACTCAACGAAGTGCTCAGCGGGTATCACTTCCGCGAACGCCCATTAACCCTCGAACTGCTCGAGGAACTCAGCATGGAACGCGCACTGGCCGTTTACAACGACCGGTTCGCGGACTTGGGTGATGCCACCTTCGTGTTCGTCGGCGCATTCGAGTGGGACCAGCTACGGTCGTTGGCGACGACATATCTCGCAAACCTGCCGACAACAGGCAGAAGCGAAAAGTGGGTCGACACGGACATCGATCCGCCGATGGACCTTGTTGACCACACCGTCCGAAGCGGTATCGAGCCGCGGAGCATAACG
>CAYRHG010000050.1:0-26530 GCA_964424025.1 uncultured Dehalococcoidales bacterium
TGTTTGCGCCGACGACGATTTGGTTGGCGAGCTTGGTTACGTTTCCAGCACCGTGTGCTCCACATAGCACGGCGGACTTGCCGAGCACATCGAACAGGGGCTTGGCACGTTCGAAATCGCCCGCGCCGCCTCCGACCATAATGGCGAGGTCACCGGAGATAGCAAAAGGCTCGCCGCCCGAAACGGGAGCGTCGAGAAAATTGACGTTCTTTTCCGCGAGGCCGGTACCGATCTCCTGCGAGACCCCAGGGGCGATGGAGGACATGTCGACTACCAAGTCACCTTCGGACGCGCCGTCTGCAACTCCGCCATCGCCTAGAATCGCCTGTTTCGCCTGCGGGCCGTCTTGGACCATCGTGATCACGACATCGGTTGATTTCGCGACCTCGGCGCCTGAGCTTGCGCCCGTGGCACCGGCTTCGACGAGTTCGTCGATCGGGTCTGGGAAGATGTCGTAAACGGTTACATCGTAACCGGCGTTAATGAGATTCTTAGCCATGGGTTTGCCCATGATTCCAAGTCCGATGAAACCGATTTTCTCTGCCATGTTGCTGTTCCTCTCAAAGTCGGCGTAGGTATTGGTCGCCCGATATCTTCTGGTTCGTTGGGACATCTACCGCACAAATCGATGGTATAACCGCCGCTCCCGAATCCCGATACTAGTCGTCGTCCTTCCAGAATCGCTCTTCCTCGAAGTGGTAGTCGGTTTCGGCGTACCGCTCTTTGACGTCTTCGATCATGCCGGGATGTCCGCACGCGTAGATTACAGTTTCGGCAGGATCGAGATTGCGTGCCTTTACGAAGTCCTCAACCAGCGTGTTGATGCGGCCTTTCGGTCCGCTCCACGCATTGTTTCGGACCTCGTCAGGGCGGCTGACGGACCCGTAGAATTCGATGTTTTCATGCGTTTTTGCGAGCGCCGACAACTCGTCGTCGTACCCAAATTCATCTAGGTAGCTGGCACCTTCGAGCACGTAGAAACGGTACTGATCACGAGGCACGTTGGCGTCGGCGTTCCATTCAGGATCGTTGAGAAACTTCCTGAGGATCGAAACGTACGGAGCAACACCTGTGACGGTTCCGACCATCACGTGGTTCTTGAATTCGGGTTTGAAGACGAAGATTCCCTTCGCCCTAGGTCGCAAAGTCAGCTCGGTTCCGACGGATAGATCGAACAGCACCGGCGTCAAATTTCCGTCAGGCGGAGGTACGAGTTCGATGAAGAGTTCGATCTCGGGTTCGTCAGGGGACGACACGATTGAATAGGGCCGTTCGATGCCCTCAGCGCCGATCGTGCAGTACTGGCCCGGTTTGAAAGTGAACGGTTGCGCCGGTTTCAGCCAGATTTTCCAGAGGTCTTCGGTAAGGTCTTCTCGTCGGGTGATTTCGCAGGTGGTGAACCGACCTCTTATCGTGGGCTTTTGCGTCGATTGTTGCTGTGTCATTGCATCTCTCGGTTTCGGTCTTCTGCGTCAAAAAGGTTACAACAAGGTATGCCAATTGCCGCTTGAACCGACGGTTCGATGCGCTGGTGATACTATGATTTCACGATTTCGATGCTGAACGTCGCGTGTATCGTTCTCTTCGGAATCGCACATCACCCAACATCGTTGATCTGGGAGACCGAAATGGCAGGACCGACACCGGGAGTTGCTTACAGCATCACCATTCGAGCCGAGTACCCTAACCGTCCTGGAATGTTGGGATTGATCACTTCCGCCATTGGAAAGTGCGGTGGCGATGCAGCGGCGATCGACGTGGTCTCCACAAACGGCGGACGGATGATCCGCGATTTCACTATCAACACTTCAGGTGAGGACCATTCTCGAAGCGTGATCGACGCCATCGAGGCGATCGACGAAGTATCCGTCAACAGCGTTTCCGATGCCACCTTCTTAATGCATGTTGGTGGCAAGATAGAGATGCGCTCTACGGTTCCGGTCAACACCAGAGACGACATGTCGAAGGCTTACACACCGGGCGTCGGCCGCGTGTGCATGGCGATCCATGAAGATCCCGAAGCGGTTTGGGCGCTTACCGGGAAAGGTCACACGGTGGCGGTAGTAACTGATGGCTCGGCGGTACTGGGTCTAGGCGATATAGGTGCGGCGGCTGCTTTGCCGGTGATGGAGGGTAAAGCGCTGCTGTTCAAGGAGTTCGGCCGCGTAGACGCTTGGCCGATTTGCCTAGACACCAACGATCCTGATGAGATCGTCTCAATCGTCACCGCGTTGGCGCCGGGTTTTGGTGGCATCAATCTGGAAGACATCAGTGCGCCGCGTTGCTTCCAAATCGAAGATCAGTTGAAGGAAAGGCTCGACATCCCGATTTTCCACGACGATCAGCATGGGACTGCAGTGGTCGTACTTGCCGGTCTGATCAACGCGTTGAAGATCGTGGGTAAATCACCGGAGTCGTTGAAGACGGTGGTGCTGGGAGCGGGAGCCTCAGGGACTGCGTGCACCAAGATACTGCTGTCATACGGTGTCAAGGACATCGTCGGGTTCGACCGCCAAGGCGCGCTGTCGCGCGACCGGGATTACGACGACAACGTAATGAAGCAATGGTTCGCCGATAATACGAACCCCAACAACGTTAGTGGTAGCTTGACCGAGTGCATCAAAGGTGCTGACTTTGTGCTCGGCCTTGCCGGCCCCGATTTGCTTGAAACGGAGCAAGTCGCGAGGATGGCCGACGATGCGATCTTGTTCGCGCTGTCGAACCCGAATCCGGAGATAATGCCCGAGCAGATTCCCGACAACGTGCGGATCATGGCGACGGGACGGACCGACTACCCGAACCAGATCAACAATTCGCTGTGCTTCCCGGGTCTTTTCCGCGGTGTCCTCGACGTTCGCGCTTCCGACATAACGGAAGAGATGAAGATCGCCGCCGCTCAAGCGATCGCCGAAGTGATACCCGACGAGCACCTCGATCCAGATTTCATCATCCCGAGCGTGTTCGACCGAAATGTGGCGCGGAACGTCGCGCAACGAGTCGCGATTGCCGCGCAGGATTCCGGGGTTGCACGCCGCCGCCGGAGACAGACGGATGAGGTGTACGCCACCATGCGTTCGCGTTAGAGTAGAAACATGGCGCGGCCGTTGACAATCAGATCCCATGAGTTATGACGCGATCGTCATAGGTGGCGGCATCAGCGGCTGCGCGGCTGCTTACTATCTGTCAGCCCAAGGCCATAACGTCGCGCTTATCGAGAAAGACTCGCTCGCGGCGCACGCTTCCGGTTTCGCATTCGGTTCACTCTACACACGTTTCCAACCACCTAACGGGAGTCCCCCTATCGAGTGGTTCCGCGCAGAATCGATCGATCTGCATCATGATTTGGCGCAGACGCTTCCGGAGTTGACCGGCTCCGACTACCACTTCCGAGAAAAAGCGGGTTTAATCCTGGCTTTCGACGAGGGCGAGGTCGCACAACTGAAGCCAACGGGCGCGGCCTCATTTTTGCGCGACGAATGGCCCAACGATCGGCAGGATGTGCGTTGGCTGGCTTACGGGGAGTTGAGTCACATTGACGCTCGTATCTCGACCGATGTCATAGGCGCGCTCTACCTCGGAGGAATGACCGAGGTATCGCCTGAGGGTCTGACGCACGCGCTGTGGGCGGCCGCCGCAGAACAGGGCGCAGAACTGGTAAACGTCGAGGTTCTGTCAGTCGATGTGGCCGACGGTGTGGTCCACGGGGTAACGACCAGTGAAGGTGCGATTTCCGGAAGGACAGTAATTTTGGCGGCTGGTCCGTGGTGTGGAACGTTGCTCTCACAAGATGAATCGACGTCGCATATAGATTTACCGGTTATGCCGTTGAAAGGCGAGATTCTCCGTTATGACTTGGGCGACGAACCGCCTGTGCCCGTCTCATTATGGTGGGGTACGGACTATGCGTCTTCGAAACCAGACGGTTTCCTCCACGTGGGAGCCACGCATTCTGACGCAGGATTCGACGAGGCGATTTCCGATGAAGGTAGAACGGAGATCAGCCGTTCTGCCGAGCGTGTCCTTCCGTTCCTCGCACATCGACGAGTGGCTCGGCAGACCGCGTGTTTGCGCCCAGTGACGCCCGATGGATTGCCAATTGTGGGTGAGGTGCAAGGGATAGAAGGTTTGGTAGTGGCAACGGGTGGAGGTCCCATCGGCATCGAGTTGGGTCCAGCAATTGGGAAATTAGCGGCGGAAATCGCGACAGGTCAAAGCGAAAATGGCTCTCGATACGGCGGGTTCAGTCCGGCTAGGTTCGCGTGTTAGCATCGATTCATAGAGCGACACGTCAATCGTCTTAGGAGCTGACACCCCGCCAAGTCCCGTTCTCAAAGCAAATGCCTTTAAATCAGTCCAGTGAGGCTGGCAAGGTGCGGATAAACAGAAAGTCGGTTGACGTAACGGTTTAGACCAAGCGGACAACCCAAGCAACGCGAAACGCCCTCGTCGGTCACCGACAAGGGCGATTTTTTTGAAGGATCAGCGAGCGACGGGCAGTGATCCGCCTGAATGTCCGCAAGCGACACCAATTCCGAACGTAATTTGATGACTGGCGCCGAGATGCGCCGAGCGTTGGCCCGAATGGCGCACGAGATCATCGAGCGCAACCACGGTGCCGACAACCTTCTCATTGCAGGTATTCCCACACGAGGCAAGCATCTTTCTCGTCGCCTTGCGGAATTGATCGAACAGTTCGAGGGAGTCCGCCCGGCAACCGCTGTCGTAGATCCTTCCAACTTCCGGGACGATGCTCATGGTCGACACTTGAATGGGTCTAACGGGGCGACGCGGTCTAACGGCATGGATGACGTGGACGTCACCGGGATGCGGGTAGTTGTGGTGGACGACGTTTTTCACACAGGCAGAACCGCTCGCGCTGCCCTCGATGCCTTGATGCAATCGGGTAGGCCGGCATTTGTTCAACTCGCCGTGCTGATTGACCGCGGACATCGAGAGTTGCCGATTAACGCTGACTTCGTCGGTCGTAACGTACCAACTTCGCGCTCCGAGCGCGTCGACGTACGTCTGCACGAGGTCGACGGCGAAGATCGTGTGGCGATATCGCGCGTCGGCGCAACAGCGACAGGACGAGGTAACGGCGAGTGACGACTACTTTGGCAAGAGAAACAAGGCAAGACAAGATTGGCGTCGGCGATTTCTCGAAGCATCTGCTCGACGTCGATTCTCTGTCTCGAGACCAAATTCAAGAACTGATAGATCCCGCACGCGAGTATCGAGAGCTGCGAGCAACAGGACCGTACAAATCGGACATACTGCGTGGGGCATCGATCTACACGCTGTTTTTCGAGAACAGTACGCGCACGCGAGTTTCATTCGAGCACGCGGGTAAAGCGCTCGGAGCCGATGTGATCAACATCTCGGCATCGACAAGTAGTGTCAATAAAGGCGAATCGCTTTTGAACACCGCTCTGACCCTCGACGCGATGGGTGTCGGTGCGCTAGTAATACGTCACCCCCATTCCGGGGCTCCCCATTTCGTCTCGCGTCACACGAACGCGGTTGTCATCAATGCGGGCGATGGTGCGCATGGGCACCCTACGCAAGCCCTGTTGGACGTGATGACGTTGCAGGACCAAATCGGCAGTTTGGAAGGCGCGAAGCTTGCCATGATCGGCGACATACTGTACTCGAGAGTGGCGCGATCGAACATCGTTGCTTTCGGGAAGATGGGCGTGCGGATATCCATCGCAGCGCCTGCGACACTTCTCCCGAATGGCTGGGCAACCGGCAAACATACTTTGGGTGTCGACGGTACGGAGGTCACGGTTCACAATTCGGTTGAGGATGCAGTGCGTGACGCGGACGCCATTATGTGCCTCCGGTTGCAACTCGAACGTCAATCCGCCGGGTTGCTACCAGACGTGAATGAGTACTCGCGGGTGTGGGGATTAAATGCGCGGAGGCTAGCGCTCGCGAGGCCGGGCGCTCCGGTTATGCATCCGGGGCCGATGAACGAAGGCATGGAGATCAGCTCCGACATCGCGCACGGTTCGATGAGTCTTGTCGAGTCTCAAGTCGAGAACGGCGTCGCGATGCGCATGTCTGTCTTGGAGACTTACTGCGCCAACACGAGATACGAGGCGTGAAGCAGCATTCGCAGCCATTGGTTATCCGAAACGGTCGCGTCATCGACCCGTCGCAAGGATTCGATTCAATCGCCGATGTGGTGCTGATCGGGGGCGTCGTGGCCTCCGTCGAATCTCCAAATGTGACAGATCCCTCTGATGGTTGGCAGGAATTCGATGCATCGGGCATGGTCGTATGCCCGGGATTGATCGACCTCCATACCCACTTGCGAACGCCCGGACAGGAGTGGAAAGAAGACCCCCGAACCGCTTCTGACGCCGCGGTACGAGGCGGTTTTACAACGATCTGCGCGATGCCGAATACGTATCCGGCGCAGGACAACGAGTCGGTGGTCAAGGAGTTGGTCCGAAGATGCGAAAGTGAGTCCGCGGTTCGTGTGCGCCCGATCGGTGCGATCACTAAAGGTCGCCAAGGCGATGAATTGGCTCCGATGCACGAGTTGGCCGACGCAGGTGTCGTTGGCTTCTCCGACGACGGTGACCCGGTCATGTCTCCTCATCTGATGAGGCAAGCTTTGGCATACTCTTCGGAACTGGACTTGCCGATCATCAACCACGCGGAAGATCGTGGATTGGTTTCCGAGTGGGACATGAACGAAGGCGATGTTGCGACGCGCTTGGGACTGCGCGGCATTCCCAACAGCGCGGAGTCGGTGATGATTGCCCGGGATATCGAACTCGCCCGTCTCACCAATGGTCGAGTGCACGTGCCGCACGTGTCGACTGCCGAGGCGGTTGAGATAATCAGACGCGCCAAATCGGAATCCATCAACGTCACCGCTGAGGTTACGCCACATCATTTGGCATTAACCGAACACTGGGTATATGGCGAAAATGGGGAGGTTCCCACAACCCTTTCGTCAGGAGCCTACGACACCAATACAAAGATGGCGCCTCCTTTGCGTACGGAAGCGGATCGCGTGGCACTCATTGAAGGCTTGGCGGATGGAACAATCGACGCTATCGGCACCGACCATGCTCCCCACGCGGACACGGATAAAATCTGCACGTTCACCGAGGCGGCGAACGGCATCATCGGACTAGAGACCGCAGTGTCCCTAGTCGTCGATCTGGCTGGGATCGATCTCAAATTGGCCATCGAACGTTTGACGACAGGACCTGCCGCAATACTGGGTGATGCCGGAATTGGCACTCTGAAACCCGGTGCAAACGCCGACGTGATCGTCATCGATCCAGGTGCCGAATGGCGAGTTGATAGGACGACGCTGGGATCCAAGAGCCGCAACACACCGCTTTTCAATGCTGATACGAACGTCAGAGTCGTTGCGACCTTCGTAGGTGGTGAACGGGTTTGGGAAGCCTTCACGGACGGAGGGAATGGTGGTTAGCGAAACCCGTGGGACAACATTGCTCGCGCTCAGCGATGGCTCTGTATTTCGTGGACGCAGGCTCGGCGCGCACGTTGATGATGTCGGTTTGGTCGTCTTCAACACCTCTATGACCGGATACGAGGAGATGCTCACCGATCCATCTTACGGAGGCCAAATCCTTGTCCCGACGTATCCGCTCATCGGCAACTATGGGATCAATCTCAAGGACGCCGAGTCCCGTCGCATCCAAGTCAAAGGCTTCGTTGTACGCGATGACTGTGATGCGCCGTCACATCCGTACGCGGAAATGACGATCCACGAGTACCTCGAAGCGAACGGCATTCCTGGTGTTTCTGGTGTCGACACCCGTGCGATTACGCGTCGTATCCGTTCGACTGGTGTGATGATGGGTGCGATTGTTCAGGGAGACGACGTCGAATCGGCGAATGCTGCATTGGAAGCTGCCCAGTGGTACGGCGATCAGGATTGGGTTGAGGAGGTTGCAACCAAAGAGGAGTTCGAGTGGCGTGGCGACGGCACCGACGGCACGCGACCAGCAGAGGAGTTGATTGTGCGATCGCACAGAGCAGGCGTTGCGAGAGCATCGGTTCCTGCCGAACGCCCAATGCGCATCGCAGTTATCGACTTCGGAGTCAAATGGAACATTCTCCGGAGCATGATGGCGCGGAACTGCCAAGTAAAGGTCTTTCCTTGCGATGTGACCGCAAGTGAAGTCCGAGAGTTCGAACCCGATGGGATCGTGCTCTCGCCAGGTCCGGGCGACCCTGCTGTGCTCGACGGCCCTGTAGAAACCATCCGAGATCTGTCGGACCTTTCCGGCGACGGTTCGCGCGCTATCCCTACATTGGGAATATGCCTCGGTCATCAACTCGTCGCCCGCGCTTTAGGTGCCGATACCTTCATGCTTCATTTTGGGCACCGCGGCGGCAATCAACCCGTCCAAGACGTCAGAACCGGTCGCGTTTATGTAACGGCCCACAACCATGGATACGCCGTTGACCCTGACAAATTGCCGCGTCGACCGGGGGTCAAAGTAACCCACATCAACCTGAATGACGACACCGTCGAGGGTTTGGTAGACGAAACCCGCGATTTGATGACGATTCAGTTCCATTCGGAGGCATCACCAGGGCCCCATGACAGCGAAATGATCTTCGACGAATTCGTTGCGTCCGTGAAACAACGAATCAGCGCCGAGTAGCTAACCGATATGCCGAGAAATCAATCACTAAAGAAGGTGCTGGTAATCGGTTCCGGTCCGATCGTCATCGGTCAAGCCGCAGAGTTCGACTACGCAGGCACACAGGCTTGCAAATCGCTCCGGGAAGAGGGCGTCGAGGTGGTCTTGGTCAACTCAAATCCGGCTACGATCATGACCGACGAGGATGTGGCGGATCGGGTCTACATAGAACCGCTCACAGTACCTGTTGTTCAGAGGATCATCGAGCGCGAAAAGCCCGACGGCATCCTCGGCACACTAGGGGGCCAGACGGGCCTGAATCTCACAGTGGAGTTGGAAGAAGCCGGGGCGTTGCAAGATGTCGTGGTCATGGGCACTAAGACTGAAAGCATCCGCAAGGCTGAAGACCGGGAACTCTTCGCTTCGTTCATGGAAGAGATCGGAGAACCAATCTCTTACGGCATCGCGGTGACCACGATCGAGGATGCTGAGAAAGCCGCGGAAGAGATCGGATATCCGATAGTTGTGCGCCCCGCATACACGCTCGGCGGGACTGGCGGCGGTGTTGCAAACGACGTCGAAGAACTCCATGAGATAGTTGATTCTGGTTTGGCAGCATCGCTAGTCGGTCAAGTTCTCATCGAAAGATCTCTATTGGGCTGGAAAGAGATCGAGTATGAGGTGATGCGCGACAGCGCGGGCAATGTCATCACCGTGTGCAACATGGAGAATTTCGACCCGATGGGTGTCCACACAGGCGACTCCATCGTGGTCGCCCCGAGCCAAACGCTGACGGACAAAGACTATCAACGATTGCGCACAGCCGCCCTCCACATCATCGACGGATTGAAGATTGAAGGCGGGTGCAATGTCCAATTCGCATATCGCCCGGGTAGAGAAGTCGGCGAACAGTTGGGCGAGGGATCACGTTACGACGATGACGGCCCGATGTACTACGTCATCGAAGTCAATCCCCGGGTTTCGCGATCATCTGCGCTCGCCAGCAAGGCCACCGGATACCCGATCGCTCGGGTTGCCGCCAAAGTCGCGCTGGGGCTCCATCTGGATGAGATCAGCAATGTAGTGACCGGCAAGACTCGGGCCGCTTTCGAACCGGCTTTGGACTATTGCGTGGCCAAGATTCCGCGCTGGCCTTTCGACAAGTTTGGATCAGGCGACAGATCGCTCGGCACGCAGATGAAGGCTACGGGCGAGGTTATGGCGATCGATCGTAGTTTCGAAGCTGCACTCATGAAAGCGGTCCGATCTTTAGAAGACGGCAAGCGTTCCCTGCGATGGGAGGATCCGGAATGGCGCGATCGAGGGCTGTCCGACGCCGAACTCGCCGGAGATGACCTCCGTCTTTGGAAGCTCGCGTTCAAATTGCGCACGGGCACATCGCCGGAAGATTTGACGCTCGCGACGGGGATCGACCTCTGGTTCACACGTGTATTGGCCCGCATCGTCGGGATGGAAAGAAAGTTGCGCGAGTCCGAGTTTCTCAGCGCCGAACTTTTGCGTGATGCAAAGCGTTTGGGTCTCAGCGACGAAGACATAGCGGAATTTTCCGACATAGGCCTCGCGGAACGCGTTCGAGAGATGCGCAGAGATCTCGGCATCGTCCCCGTCTACAAGATGGTCGACACTTGCGCGGGCGAGTTCGAAGCTTCGACGCCGTACTTTTACAGCACCTACGAAGAGGAGAACGAGGCCGAACCGATTGGCGTTGACTCCGCGGTCGTGATCGGTTCCGGGCCGATCAGGATCGGACAGGGTATCGAGTTCGATTACTGCTCGGTCCATGCCGCTTGGGCGCTTCAGAGCGAAGGCATTCGCGCGGTGATGATCAACTCGAATCCGGAGACGGTATCGACCGACTTCGACACCTCTGATCGGTTATATTTCGAGCCGCTCGACGACGAGAGCGTTCGCGACATCATCGACAACGAGATGGGAGTGGGTGCAACGGCCTCGAACGGCGCGGTACCTCCCAATATCGTTGTCCAGTTCGGAGGACAGACCGCGATCAACCTCTCGCAGTCGCTTAACGCCGCCGGGTTGCAGGACATGGTGTTGGGATCAGACCCGGAAGTGATCGACAACGCCACGGATAGGGGCCGCTTCGAATTGATGGCGGCGTCCAACGGTCTTCCATTACCCCCGGGCGGAACTGCGACTAACACGGGCACAGCGTTGGCATTGGCTGAAAACCTTGGATATCCGTTGCTCGTGCGTCCAAGCTATGTTCTAGGCGGTCGCGCTATGGAAATCGTGGACGGTCCTAAGGAGCTTGAGCGCTATTTCGACCGAGCTTTGCGAGCGGTACCCGGCCAAACCATATTGGTAGACCGGTATTTCCAAGGCATCGAGGTTGAGGTCGACGCGGTTTGTGACGGGGAGGATGTTTTGATCCCTGGAGTTATGCAGCATATCGAACGCGCTGGAGTGCATTCGGGAGATTCGTTTGCGGTTTACCCTGCTATTTGGTTGACCGGCTCTGAAGTCGAGACGATCGTGGACTACACGCGTCGCATTGGACGGATGCTGAACGTGCGCGGACTGATGAATATCCAATATGTCATTACTGGTGGCGGGACTTATCGGAGCAATGCAGCCGATCCTGGACAAACGCAATCGGAGATCCGCGAAAGCGAGACCTACATCATCGAAGTCAACCCGAGATCTTCGAGAACGATTCCCTTCATCTCGAAGGTGACGGGTATCCCGATGATCCGGATCGCGACGCAAGTCATGCTTGGCAAACGGCTACGCGAACTGGCATGGGGCACAGGTCTGATGCCTCGACGGGATTTGGTTGCGGTCAAGGCGCCGGTCTTCTCGATGTCGAAGTTGACCAGCGTGGATACGTTTCTGGGACCGGAGATGAAATCCACAGGCGAAGTGATGGGGATCGACAAGTCATACGTCCCCGCGGTGACCAAAGCACTTATTGCGTCATCCCACTCGATCGACCATGGTGACAGTGTCCTCTTGAGCATCGCCGATTCTGCGAAGTCGGATGCCGAGAGATTGATCCGCATATTGGGTGACAACGGTCATGCGATCTACGCAACTTCGGGTACTGCGAGGTTCGTGAGGAGTCTCGGTTATGAAGTGACGGAAGTTGAACGGCTTCTGTCCGCGAGCGGCTCTAATGTCGTTACCGTGATCAACGACGGCACCGTGCAAGCCGTAGTTAACGTGCCAACCGGTGGTCGCGACGCGGAGCAGGACGGGTTTTACATTCGCCGTGCCGCGGTGGAACGCCGGATACCGTGTTTCACATCGATCGATACCGCCAGGTGCGCCGTTGAGGCGGCATACGCGCCTCAAACAACTGGCGAAGCGAATGGCGGATTAAACGTGATGACGCTGAGCGAGTATGTGAACGGCTAACTGGCCCGATCACGCATACCTGTCAGAAAGTGACGGTTGCTACTCGGCCCGCCGCGCGGTTACGCCGAACCAAACGCGCGGCACCGTCTCAATATCCATCTCTTTGAAGACCTGTTTCAAGGACTTCTGTAAAGCGTCGCGGCCTTTTCCGAGCGGGACACCGGGCATGATGCCTTCGATCCAGTCGCGGAAGCCGCTGATGTGATGGAAACCTGATTCCGGTACTTGAACCCGGAAGTTTTCTGCTTGGACGATTTCGAATCCGGCTTCTTCAAGGAGTTCTTTGTATTCCTCTGGCGTCAATTGCCTCCGAGCGCCGGTTTTGTCGGCGTTCTTGTCAGGGAATAGTCCGTGGTCCCTGCGTAGCGTGCGTAGCGAGCGCATCATCCACCGTCGGTAAAAATCGTGCGATTCGGGTGGATGCGATCCTTCAAAGAACGAAGTGTTGAAGGCAAGGATTCCGCCCGGCTTAAGTCGTTCTCTGATCTGTTTGAGCAGTTCCAATTTGTCGTTGACGTAATGGATGGAGTTGCAGTAGATCACAGCGTCAACTTGTTCATTGACCGAAGATGTTAGATTTTGGACTTCGGCGTGAACGAAGCGGATGACAGCCTCTTTGCGATCGCCTAGTTCTTCGACCGCTGATTTGAGCGCCGTCGCGGAATGGTCTACAGCGTATATGACGGTCTCTTTTGTGCCTGACAGTCGGTCGAGAATCAGCTTCGTGATGCCGCCAGTGCCGCAACCCAAGTCGATAATCTTATGTTGATTGAAAACGCCAGACATGTCGACAAGCTGCGAGTTGACCTTGCGGTAAAAAGGCTGAGACGAGAATTCGTCAAACGTGTAGTCGTCGGATTGATGTTCGGCGTGCGGACTAGACATAGCAACCTCAACTGGAGTTAGTGATTTTTGGGTGAGGTTAGCCTTGGTATCGGCCAACTTAGATTTTAGCAGGGAAACTTAATTCGTGAAGGGAAGGAGGCCAATAGTCCTAACAACTTTGGTGACGTTGGCCGCGTTTGCGTTCGTCGCATGTTCGGATGTCGAAGGTTCACCTTTGATTTTTGCGGCGGCTTCTCTGGTCGACGTAATGGGTGAAATACAAGCCGAATACGAAAAAGAGTCCGGGCAGTCTGTCCGGTTCAATTTCGGAGGTTCAAATCTGCTGGCCAATCAGATCTCGACTGGTGCCCAGGCAAACGCGGTGATCGTTGCTGGCCAGACGCCCTTCGAAAAGCTGATCGATCGCGGCAAAGTGAAAGAAGGTGACGTGGTCGGTGTCTTTGCCAACCGAATGGTGATCGTTAATCCGTCAGGTGCGAAATCTAGCATCACTAACCTCTCGGATCTCGTCGGCGCCGGTAGAATTGCGATGCCCGATCCGACGACGGCGCCGGCTGGTGAGTACTTCGAAGCGGTCCTGAGAGAAAGGGGGGATTGGGACAATTTGCGGGATCAGATCATACCTACGTTGGACGTGCGCGCCGCGTTGGCGGCGGTTATGACTCGCAACGTCGCGTATGCGTTCGTCTACCAGACTGATGCCATGACGACCACGGAAGTGGAGATCGCGTTATCTATCGAAAGCTATTCAGAGGCAACGACTCCTAGATACTACGCATCGCGAATATCGGGAGACAGTTCTGCCGATAGGTTTTTAGGGTTTTTGACGTCTATGAAGGCTGCGGCGATCCTCGAGAGCTATGGATTCAGTCGATAAACAGAATGCGCGGTCACACTAGTGCTTGAAGTAACTCTCCTGTCGCTTAGGACGGCGTTCGTCGCGATGTTGTTGATGTTGTTACCGGCGCTTCTCGTCGCGAGTTATTTGGTCCGTAGTCAGGGGCGTACTGCATTTGCGGTCGATTTGGTGGTCTCGTTGCCCTTGGCACTGCCACCAGTCGCGGTGGGATTCATGCTCCTGTGGTTGTTCGGTGCGACGGGCCCGTTGGGTTCGTTGACTGACGGCTTCGCGTTCACATGGTTTGCGATGTCGGTCGCGTCGGCCGTGGTTTCATTTCCCCTTGTGGTTCGTGCATTCGTCACGGGTCTGGCGGAGGTTGACCCCCGGCTGGTGTTCGCGGCCCGGAACTTAGGTGCGAGCTGGATCCGTGCGGCTTGGACGATAACGCTGCCGCTCGCGCGTCGTGGGATAGCGGCCGGGTTGCTATTGGGTTTCGTGCGATCGTTTGCCGAATTCGGAGCAACCATCGTGTTTGCAGGAAACATACCGGGGAGCACTCAAGGACTGCCAAGCGCGATCTTTTCGCGAATCTCCGCGGGTGACTTTTCGCAGGCGTGGCAGCTGGCGGTGGTGTCAATAGTTATCGGCGGGATTGCGCTGGCGGTCCACAATCGCCTTGTTTCGAGGCAGCGTGACCTTCGAGATGCGGGGAAGGGATCGAATGACTGAGCGTGAAATGTTTTTGGATTTCGCCTTCAAGCTTCACCAAGGCGACTTTGAACTCGATGTCTCAGGACAGTTCGCAGACGGCATTACGGCAGTTTTCGGCCCGTCTGGTGCGGGTAAATCGACTTTACTAGCCTGCCTAGCCGGTATGACGACGCCAGATTCTGGCTACGTCCGACTGGGAGGTGAAACCCTGTTGGCATCGGATCGGGGAGTGCGGCGATCACAGCAGTCGACGCGCTCGGTGTTGGTTTTCCAAGATGGGATGCTGTTCCCACACATGACGGTTCGAGAAAACGTTGAATACGGTTATCGACTGACGCCGCCGGTGCGGCGGGTTATTGATCCGGATGAACTGTGTGGATTCCTCGGCATCGATCGGATGCTGGACCGTTACCCTTCTACGCTTTCTGGCGGTGAAAGGCAGCGCGTAGCGTTGGCGCGGGGTGTGGCAACGTCGCCGCGTCTGTTGTTGCTCGATGAACCTGTCGCTTCGCTCGACGTCAGATTGCGGATTGAGGTGGTGACGTATTTGAAACGCATTCATGAGCGGTACGGGATCCCGATGGTTTACGTTTCGCACTCACTGTCCGACGTGATGGCGCTCGCAAAGAACGCGCTGGTATTGGACCGTGGGCGGGTCAAGTCGTTCGGGCCTGTAGTGGATTTGGTCGCGGAGATGGCTTCGTCGACTCGCGGAGACCGGGACGACATCGACAATCTCTTCCTCGGAACCGTTCAGGATTCAGGCGCGATCGTTATCGGCGACACGCAAATTATCGCGCGATTGGACGGCCATAATGCGGGCGATCGAGTCACCGTTTCGATCAGCGCATCAGACATCATGTTGGCTCTCGAACGTCCCGGCTCGATCAGCGCCCGCAACGTCTTATCGGGGAAGGTTCGGAGGGTAGAGATCGGAGATCATGCCGCGTTCGCATTTGTTGACGCCGGCGAGGAATTTGTGGTGGAACTGACTGCGGATGCGGTCGATGCCCTCGGCGTTAGGAGCGGTTCCGAGGTCTACGTGATTTTCAAGACGAGCAGCATCACGATTGCGGCTGGCTGACGCCTAGGCCAACAGGGCATTGATCCGCCAGCGCGCACCTGTCGCACAGTGGTTTTTTCTTGCAGATACGCGCCACGTGATAATCGATCAGAGCGTGGTACTCGTTGAAGAGGTAATCGTCGTGCGGCAGATTGTCGTGAAACAGTTTTTGGTACGCGGCGTAACTTTTCCCTTCGATTTCCCATCCCATTCTTGATAGAAGACGCTTGGTGTAAGCGTCGATAACGAAGGACGGCTTCTTGGCACCGTAGACGATGATGTCGTCCGCTGTCTCCTCACCGATCCCCCACACCGACAAAAGTTGAATTCGCATCTCGCCGACCGGCAGCGCAAACAGTCGATCCAAATCGCCATCGTAATTGTCGAGGATGAAGGTGGCGAACTCCTTTAGTTTCCGAGTTTTCGCTTTGTAGTAACCGGACGGCCGAATCAGATCGTGCATCTGCTCATCGGGGGTGTTCAAAATCGCCTTGAACGTCCAAACTCCGGCGTTGTGGAGATTGACTAATGCCCGTTCGGTGTTCGTCCACGCGATGTTCTGCACGAGGATGGCGCCCAAGACAAGTTCAAAATCGCCGCCGTGGACAGTTGGCCACCAATGGCGCGGTCCATACGCATCGAAAAGTGCGGTGAAAAGCCATTCAATGTCTTGGCGAGTAGGTTTGGCGAGTCCGGGAGTTCGAGGATCGGACCTCGCGCCGCTGAACTCGTAGATAATATGAGGAGACGTGCGCATCGAATCAGTTGAGATCCGGAATGACGATTGCTAAAACTGCATCCATGAACGCCAAGCTCGCCGATTCTTTGGAGCGTTCAGGCAGTTGCGTATGCGTTGGGTTGGATCCGGACCAAAGCAAGATGCCGATTGACGATGTCTTCGAATTCAATCGATCGATCATTGATGCCACGCACGATTTGGTTGCCGCCTATAAACCTCAGATTGCATTCTACGAAGCGATGGGCATTCAAGGCCTCGGAGCGTTGGAGAGGACAATCGCTCACATCAGAAATGTAGCTCCCGACGTGTTCGTTTTGCTAGACGCTAAGCGGGGCGACATGGGAAACACAGCAGAGGCTTATGCGAAAGCCGTGTTTGAATTTTGGTGCGTCGACGCATGTACGGTGAATGCGTATCAAGGAACCGAAGCGATTGAGCCATTCCTGAGGTACGACGGTAAAGGCGTTTTCGTGGTGTGCAGGACGTCGAACCCGAGTTCCACAGAAGTTCAGGACGTCGTTGATCGCTCGAGTGGCGAACTGTTGTACGACCGGGTTGCCCGTATCACGATTGAGCTGTCGCCCGAGAATGTCGGTTTAGTAGTCGGTGCAACATACCCTGCGGAGTTGTCGTCCCTGCGCGATGATCATCCGAACACACCATTCCTGATACCAGGAGTAGGCGCGCAGGGCGGAGACGCGTCCGAAGCACGTGCACGAGGCGGGCACAACATCCTCATCAACTCCTCGCGAGGCATTATCTATGCTTCCCAATCGAAGTCCGATTTCGACGTTGCAGCTCGTGGCGCGGTTTACCAACTGCGCGAAGAGATCGAGGACGGCAGGATACGCGCGAGTCGATGAATCGGCCGCGCAAAGACCGCCCCGTAGTGCCGTTTGAGGTCGGCGATTTAGTCGCTTTGCGTAAACCGCACCCGTGCGGATCGAGCACTTGGGAGGTCTACCGGATAGGGGCCGACATCGGTCTGTTGTGTTCGGGATGCGGTCGACGAGTGATGCTTGAACGCCCATTGGTTCAACGTCGGATGAAGTCGCGGAAACCGGCAAGTGAGCGTGTCGGAAGCGAGGGGTGACAGATGACCGGCGGAATTGCGCCCGCGGATTCGTAGTAGAGTATGAAAAGTGCGCCGTGCAGGCCGCGACGACGCGTCCGCGATCTGTTAAGCGTCTTACCGGTTAATGGTTGCTTAGTCAAGGGAGTAGTCCGTCATGCTGGAGGTGGAGATTCACCAAATCAGGGTGGGACGTGACGGATCTGCCGAGCGGTGTATTATTCTGCGTCCCAAAGACCAGGAAGACCGTCGCTTGTGTCCGATAATCATCGGCCCTAACGAAGCGTCCGCGATTGTCGCGCCTTCCAGCGAACCGGCGCCATCGCGTCCCATGACGCATGATCTCCTGTTGAAAGCCATTCGCGAGCTGGGTGGAAACGTCCAGTATGTCTACGTGCGCGGCCTGAACAAGGCGACCTTTTTTGCCGACATCAGTGTGAAGGTCGGCGAAGAGGAGATTGTGTTGGACGCGCGGCCGTCCGACTCCATTGCCTTGGCGGTGCGCGCTCGCGTTCCGATTTATATTTCTGAAGAGGTTTTGGAGCAGGTCAATAACGATCTGCAAGGCCGGGAGCAAACCGAGGAGTCTCGCCGAGGCGCGGCCCGAGAACCACAGTACGAAGAAGCGGCTTCGCCGGTCACACCCGAGCAGCGCGAAAAATTGAGCGCGTTCTCAGAGTTCATGGAAAGCCTGACCATGGACGACGACGGCGACGAGGCGGCGTCCAAGTAAGGGCGCTCATTCTTTGAATTACGCGCTGTGACCTTTGACCGGCGCTTCTGGATTCCGGCTTGCGGCGGAATTACAGACGTTAATCATCTGCCATTCGCGCGTTCACTTTCCTTCAACAATGAAGTCGGCGACGCGTTCGCCTATGACCATCGAAGTCACGTTGGCGTTGGCGCGTATGCAGTCGGGCATGTTGGAAGCGTCTGCGACCTTGAGGTTTTCCAGACCCTTTACGTTGCCGTACTGATCTAGCACCGCCATGTTGTCAGAGTCCGGCCCCATCTTGCAAGTGCCGGACACATGGTGACTAGTGCCAACACACTTCATCATGTAAATGTTGAGCAGCGCGTCATCAGCCGCTTCCTCCGGAGTCGGTGCCACCAATTCCTCGATGATGTTGTCGTACGGCGATTGCTCACCGATTTCGATGCACTTTCTGACTGCTTCGCGCATCCGCTCCTTGTCGAAGTCTGTGCCCAATAGGTTGTAGTCCAGATTCGGTTGGACATGAGGATCGGTGGACTGGAGTTTGATTTCACCCGCCGCCTCGGCTAAATAGAGCGCCGAGATCATCGATATGCCGATCGGCTGCGTGTTCGAGATCAGGTAAACCCCTTCTTGAGTAGTGCACGACAAGGGATGAATGAACATATCGTTACGCCACTTCGATCCTTTGCAAGTGAACTTCAGATTGATCTGAATCTTCGAAGCCAGCGGATCCTGACGGAAATGCTCATAGGTGCGGAAAATCGTTGAGACTTGCGGATGGTCTCGCAGATTCTGGCCGACGCCGGGAGAATCGAGCACCAACGGGATACCCATCTCGTTGATGTGGTCGGCTGGCCCAACGCCGGACAGCATCAGAATCTGAGGTGAACAGATCGCGCCGGCGGAGAGGATGACCTGATCGGCGTAAACGTCGAACAGTTCACCACCTGATTCGACCTTTGCACCGATGGCGCGATTGCCATCGAACAGTAGCTTGTGAACGTGGCAGTCGCCGCGCAGAGTGAGGTTCAGGCGGTGACGAGACTGAGTCAAATAACCAATGTTCGTGCTCCAACGAACTCCGTTCGGGTTGTTGAAAGGGGGAGGGCCAACGCCGGTCGTGTCGGGGTTATTTGCGTCCTCGTAGTAGGGATGTCCGAGGATTTGACAGGCTTCGACGAAGGCCTCTTGGTCAGCGTTCCATTCGTCGCGCTTGAAACGTCGGGCGACGATCGGCCCGTCGGTACCGTGGTAGTCGTCTGAGAAATCTTGGTCGGTCTCGATTTCACGGAAATAAGGCATCAATTTCTGGAATGACCATTCGTCGTTGCCCCAAGACGCCCAGTCATCGTAATCCTCAGGCATACCGCGCAGGAAAATCTGCGCGTTTACGGAGCTCGAGCCGCCGACGAGTTTGCCTCTCGGAACCATCATGTCTGGAAAGAGATCGTTGGACTTGGCGGTGAAGTTCCAGTTGTGCTTGCTGTCTTTGCCGAATGCGCGCGCCCAGATGTTGCGATCGAAACCGTATCCGAGTTTGATCTCCATGGGCAGGTCATCGACGGTCCGATAATCCGGGCCTGCTTCGAGCAGAAGCACGTTTACGTTCGGGTCTTCGCTGAGACGGGTCGCGATGATGGCGCCCGCGGATCCTGCGCCGATGACGATGAAGTCGTATTTCATTGGTAGTGTCTCTTTAGATCGTTACCGATTCAATCTCTGCGCTTACGTTATCGCGTGTAGGTGCTGTGTGCACGGCTTTGGTTGCTATCATTTCCAACGTCTCGCCATTTGCTCTTCCAAGCGTGCAGTCCCAATCGCCCATAGACCCGATCAGGTTTGAAGTGATCCGCAACGCCTTGGTTGAGGCGACGGAGGAGATGGCTTCGGCTTTGCGTCGCAGCGCGTACTCGACGAATATCAAGACGCGGCACGATTTTTCCTGCGCGGTTTTCGATCTGAAGTTGAGAACCGTGGCACAGTCTTTTTCTCAGCCCAATCACCTCGGGTCGTTGGTCGAGACAATACCAAGGGCGTTGACCAACTATGGGCTTGAGAATGTGCACGAGGGCGACGGGATATTGGTGAATCTGCCATACACGGGCGGTGTTCATCTGAACGACATCACTCTGATTTCGCCGGTCTACTACGAGGGATCGCCCGTAGGTTATGTCGCCAGTTTGGCTCACCACGTTGATGTAGGAGGAGGTGCTCCTGCGAGCATAGGGGCGTTCAGGGAGATTTTTCAAGAGGGGATAATCATTCCCGGTGTGAAGTTGGTCAGCGGTGGAGAGATTAACCGCGATGTATTCGATCTAGTGCTCGCGCAGGTTCGAGCGAAGCGGGAGACTGCCGGCGATTTCCGGGCACAGATCGCGTCCAACAACACCGGTATCCGTCGAATGACGGCTCTGCTCGATCGCATGGGCAAAGATACGGTGGCGCGGTACATCGATGAGTTAATCGAATACACCGATCGGCGCACGAGGTCGGAACTCGCAAAGTTGCCTAAGGGTTCGTTCGAAGCCGAGGGGGTCATGGACAGCGACGGCTACTCCGACGAGCCCGTGAAGCTCAAGGCAAAAATCGTCGCGGACGACGAAGGGATGCTGTTCGACTTTTCTGGTACCGACGCACAACGGCCCGCGCCTGTTAATTCGACGTACGCCCAGACACACTCCGGTGTGGCTTTCGTTTTGAAATGCCTGATCGATCCAGATGTTCCTGTGAACGCAGGTTTCTACCGAAACGTGCGGATGATCGCACCTGAAGGCACGGTCGTAAACGTCACCGAGCCTTTCCCGGTGGTTGGCGGATGGGAGACGCAGCTACGCCTGACGGAGGTGATCTTCAAGGCGCTGGCTGAAGCATTACCTGAGCGAATCCCGGCAGGGACCGAGGGCATGATTTGCCACTCGGGTTTCGGCGGTGTAGATCCGTACCGCGAGGAAACCTATTGCTTTCTAGAGACGATAGCTGGCGGTTTCGGTGGCAGGGCGACCAAGGACGGTCCTGACGCGGTGCAACCTCACGGCAAGAACACTGCGAATGCTCCGATCGAAGAGACGGAACTCAACTATCCCGTTCGGATCATCCGTTACGAACTCGTTGAGAACTCAGAGGGTCCGGGCAAACATCGCGGAGGACTTGGACTCAGGCGAGACTACCTATTCCCCGACCACGCAGCATCGTTCACGATTTTGGCGGACCGGGAAAGGTGGGGACCGCACGGACTCTTCGGTGGATTGCCGGGGGAACGGGCACATTACGTGCTTAATCCCGATGCCGAAGCGAAGGAGTTAGGGTCTAAAGTTACGGTTCAACTTGAGGAGAACGATGTCGTCAGCTACCGAACCTGTGGCGGCGGCGGTTACGGTCTTCCCGAGGAGCGCGAACCAGAAGCGGTTCTCAACGACGTTCGTGATGGTCGAGTGAGTCAAAATCGAGCACGTTCGATTTATCGCGTCGCTGTCGATTGCGACACCTGGACCGTAGACCTCGAAGAGACGCGCCGGCTTCGATCAGGCGCACCTAAACAACAAGGCTCTAGGCAGTGAGCGATCAATACCGCCTTGGCGTCGACATCGGTGGAACTTTTACCGACGCCATATTGCTTAACGAGGCGACGGGCGAGGTTCGCACCGGCAAGGTTCCTTCTACGCCGAGTGACCCATCCGTGGGATTCCTCAATGTGGTTGATCGCATGCTCGACGATGCCGCGGTCAGACCCGAAACGATTCGGTACGTAGTCCATGGCACTACTGTGGCTACGAACGCGATCATCGAAGGGAACCTAGCAAAGACGGCGTTCATCACGACGGACGGGTTTCGCGATCTCTTGGAGATCCAGACGGGGATACGTCCGGTTCTTTACGACCTCCAGTTCGAGAAGATCAAGCCGTTGGTGCCGCGTTACCTCAGTTTCGGAGTACCGGAACGTCTCGATTTCAAGGGCGATGTGCTGGTTCCGCTCGATGAAGAAGCCGTGGTGCGCGTTGCTGAACGGTTGGCGAATGAAGGTGTCGAGTCGATCGCCGTTTGTTTGCTGCATTCGTACATCAATCCCGAACATGAGCAACGCATAGGCGACATTTTGAAAGACGTTTTGCCTTCTGCGTTGTATTCGCTTTCTTCGGATGTCGCACCGGAATTCAGGGAGTATTTCCGGGCGAGCACGACGGTTATAAACGCTGCCATCCGACCAGTGGTATCGAGATACCTCGAGAACATTCAATCGCGTGTGCGCGGTTCGGGAGTGTCGGGCGAGTTGTTGGTGATGCAGAGCAGCGGAGGCGTGTTGACCTTCGAATCCGCGATCGACAGGCCAGTGTTCATGGTCGAATCAGGACCCGCTGCCGGTGTGATCGCAGCCAGCAATCTCGGCAACACGCTCGGCCATGAGAATGTGATTTCGTTCGACATGGGTGGCACCACTGCGAAGGCGGGTTTGATTGAGAACGGAACGCCGCGCGTGACCAAAGAGTACGAAGTCGGAGGGTCGGCGGCAACCACAGAGCATGGTTCGCGAGGATCGGGCTATCCGATCCGTACCCCGGTGATCGATCTCGTCGAGATCGGCGCAGGTGGTGGCTCGATAGCTTGGATCGATTCAGGAGGCATACTGCGCGTCGGGCCGAGGAGCGCCGGCGCCGATCCGGGACCAGTGTGCTACGGACAGGGCGGCACAGAGCCGACTATCACGGATGCGAATTTGGTCCTGGGCAGGATATCTCCCGACTATTTCCTCGGTGGGGAGATGGAATTAGATGTGCACGAGGCACGGCACGCGATCAAAGCAAAATGTGCCGATCCGTTAGGAATGGATGTGGATGAGATAGCCCTCGGCATTGTGGAGATCGCCAACAGCGCGATGGTCGGGGCGTTGCGGCAGGTTTCGGTGCAGCGCGGTTACGATCCTCGCGACTTTTTGCTCGTGGCGTTTGGTGGAGCTGGTCCAGTCCACGCCAATCGTCTGGCAGCGGAATTGGAGATGCCAACGGTGCTGATCCCGATGAGTCCGGGCACCACATCCGCGATGGGATTGCTGGTCACCGACATCAAGCACGACTACTCAGTGGCTCTAATCCAACGCGCCGATCAGTTAGACCTTCAAGCAGCCAGTTCCCAATTCGCCCGGATGAGGTCCGAGGGCGAAATGGCGTTGGCAAGCGAAGGCGTCGCGCCGGACAGCATGAGGTTCGTTTATCAAGCGGATACACGGTATGTAGGTCAAAGTTACGAATTGACCATAAACCTCCCGTGTGGCGGCGTTGCGTCGGAACAACTGTCGGGAGTCTTGGATCAATTCCACAGGGAGCACGAGCGCGCCTACGGATTCAAAGCGGAAGACGAACCGGTCGAATTCGTAGCGCTGCGTCTCAGCGCGATTGGCGTGATCGCGAAGCCGCGGACAAAGGAAATTGAAGTAGGTGGAGGTGACGCATCGGGGGCTATCAAACTGAGTCGTGCGGTCTACTTCGCCGAAGGTGGTGGTTACGTTGACTGCCCGGTCTATGACCGTTACGGGTTAAAGGCGGGCAATGAGATCGATGGCCCGGCGATTGTCGAAGAGGTTGATTCGACGGTGGTGGTTCATCCGGGGTGGAGCGCGGAGGTGGATAGCTACGGGAATCTTTTCGTGTCGACGGTGTAATCCGGCGATCAACACGTAGCCGTCATCGTAGATCGCGAAGGAAACCGTGTCCGCTGATCTTGAGCATAAGATGCGGCTGAAAAGAGGGATTTATGCGAAGCATCTGTGATTGGAGGCATAGACTGGAGGAAGGGCGACGCATGGTCGCAATCATCCTAGAGGCCTAGCGACTTGTGCACCGCCCAATTGCCCTCGTTACAGGAACCTCCGGTCACGCTCAATGGTATTGGAGATAGGGCATAGCGTCGCGGTGGTAGATAGCGGTTTGAGTAGACCATTGCTTCGAATTGATCGCGATACTCCGTCGTTCGTTGGTCGCAGGCGATAGTCTGAGTTGTTTTTAAAGTCGCCTCGCGCCCCCTATGTCCTTCGGAAATTTCCCCCGAGAGCGGGGGAAACCCGTCCAACCGGCCTCTCTGGATTCCCTCCTGTGCGGGAATGACGGAGGGGTTTTGCTTCATATAATTGTTCAGAGTGAAGGCGGGTTTTTGATGCCTGATGAGCGGACTCCGAAGAGTGTGCCCGGCATCATCCCGACTTTGGCGCGCCTGACCATGATCGGCTGGTTCGTCGGTGTGAGTATCGCTGGCGGAGCATTGCTCGGATGGTGGTTGGATGGACTGATCGGCAGCGCACCGTTGCTGCTGGTGGTGGGGGTCCTTTTAGGGGTCGCCGTTGCGCTAGTCGGCATGATGCGGATGTTGTCTGACTTCGGAAAAGCGAAACGGTAGGCGCATGGGCCTAAGTCTTCCGACCGTCAGCTCGAAAGATGTCGATAGAACCAAACCAGGTAGCGGGGGGAGAGTTTGCTCTCATCCCCTAAAGGTATCGCCATAGCGGTCTTGTTGCTGGCTGTGGCGGTCATTTCAGTAGTGGGCGGTGCCCTCGGCGCTGCATTCGGTGGCGGATTCATAGGCGGTGCGGTTCCTCATCTCCAAGTCCCTTCGGAACTCGTTGGCTTTATCGGCGGATACGCGCTTTACAACACGGTGGTGATGTTCGTCGCCGCGATCGTCGTGCTGGTTTTGCTGACTTGGCTGGCGACGCGCAAACTTTCGGATGTGCCGGGGCGTTGGCAATCGTTGATGGAGATCCTTTACGAGTTCTTCATCGGACTTGCGGAATCGACTTCGGGCAAAGCTGGTCGAACATTCATTCCTGTTGCGACGGCGATTTTCCTTGTGGTGCTTTTCTCGAACTGGCTGGGCGTGTTGCCGGTTATCGGAAACATCGGTCGCGTCGAGACGACGCAAGAATTCGTCTTCCACAAGCTGGAGAAGAAGCTCAAGGGGGGTGGTCAGACGGAGTTGCTGGATGGGTTGCACCACGACGTCGGGAAGAAGGGTGAAGGATTAGGGCACTACCTCGAGACGGTGGCCGGCAACAAGGATTTGCAGAAGTATCTCGGGAAAACCTTGGAAACGTATGGCGAGCAGGATTTCGTGATCTTCGACGGAGCCGGGGTTCGTTTGCTGCCTTTCGGCCGCGGCAACGATTACAAGCTGAGTCTGATCGATGTCGTTGCATACGATGTACCGGATCCGGTACATCCTACGGAAGAGGATGTGGAGAAGATCGCGGCTCGAATCGACGAGAGTGTGGCTCCCGCTTCGACCCCGAACACCGAGTTTTTCAGCGAAAACCCGGGCAAGTATGCAGGTTTGGCTGGCAAGCGCGCCGGAATCCTAGTGCCATATCTGCGTGGTTCGAGCACCGATCTGAACATGACGTTGGCGATAGCTATCTTCGCCATGGTGAGCGTCCAGTTCTGGGGTATCAAGACGCTGGGTATTGGCGGTTACTGGGACAAATTCATCGGCAATCCGTTCAAGCGCAACCCGATCGAATTGTTCGTCGGTGTGTTGGAGATGGTTGGAGAATTCATCAAGGTCGTCAGCTTCACGTTCAGATTGTTTGGGAATATGTTTGCGGGCGAGATCCTGTTGATTGCGATGGGATTCTTGTTCCCGCTCATCGGTATGATCCCGTTCATCGGGTTGGAGCTGTTCGTCGGGTTTATCCAAGCGATCATCTTCTCGGTGTTGACGTTGATGTTCGGTGCGTTTGCGATAATGCCGCACCACCATCCTGAAGGCGACCACAATGAAGCGGTGGAGGGGCATTAGGCAGATGAGGATTGTTCATGTTCAGTCCCTTTCGGGCACCACTAAATTTGGCATGCTGCGTTCGATTCTTGGGCCGGTGAAGGCCGATTCGAATGCGTGTGAAGTACCGGCGCGGTCAGAAGAGACTAGTGCTGTAGATACCAAAAACGGAGACCAGGAGGTCTAAAACGATGGAAGACTGGGCACCAATCGGAGCTGGCCTTGCGATCGGGGCGGGAGCCCTTGGTCCGGGACTTGGCATTGGAATGCTGGCCGGCAAGGCGATGGAAGCTCTGGGCAGGAACCCTGAGGCTGCCGACGCGATTCGCCAGAACATGATTCTTGCCATCGCGTTCACGGAAGCCATCGCGATCTACGCCTTGGTCGTTGCAATCATCACACTGTTCACCTAAAACTGCGATTTCGCCGGCGTAACGGCGGGACAATTGGCCAATCCAATCATGCGACGATTGGTCTTCCGCCGCTACGCGGTGATGCGCCAGACAGTGCGATGTGAAACGATTCGGAGATTCTCATGGACGCATTGGGAATAGACCTTCCCAGATTACTGACCTTCTTGGTCGGCTTCACCGTCATCGCGGTCTTCCTGCGGATGTTCCTGTACGGGCCGATAACTCGAATGCTGGACCAGCGTGCCGATCGGATCCGCGAGAGCCTGGAAGCCGCCGAAAGGGCGAGCGCAGAGGCCGCGTCATCGGCGGAGCGAGTCGAACAGGAGCTTGCAAA
>CAYRHG010000051.1:0-10921 GCA_964424025.1 uncultured Dehalococcoidales bacterium
ATCGAAGCGTTGGAAAGTCGACGAACCGAGGTGGTGCCGGGTCTCAATCCGAACGAAGGGCCAAATGTGTTTTCCGAACAAGACATAATCACCGGTCTGTTGGTGGTCAACCAGATCAAACAGAAGTCCGTTGTGTTCATCAGCGGGCATGCGGTGCGTGACGTGTCGGATAGCGTGCGCGGTAGCGAAGGATACGGGCTGGCGGCGGCGGCATTGATCAGGGAAAACTACCTACTGACAAACGAGACGTTGCAGGAATTTAGTCAACGCTTGTCTGCCAACGATCCCGAAGCCCTGCCGGCGGCGGTGATATTCGCCGGTCCGACGCAGGAGATGACAGAGGCCGAGGAAGGGATCTTGGCCGAGTATGGTCGCCGTGGCGGCAGGATTCTAATGCTCTTCGAACCGGACACGGCTCCCGATTCCTTCAAAGGATTCTTGTCTCGATACGGCGTAGGCGTAGGCACCGGCACAGTAGTCGACACGGCGAGTTACGTCGCGCCTAACCCGACTTTCCTCCAGATCAAAAACACGAACAGCCAGTTCCCAGAGCATCCCTTGACTGAGGATTTCGACGTTCTATACATGCCGGGTGCAACCTATTACCAGTACAACATCGACCCACAGACGATCCCGTTGACCGACGCCGGCATCCCGTATGTTCGCCAGGATCTGGTCGCGATCAGCACGTTGAACAGCTGGTCTGAAGCTGACGTTGAGGACATAGGTTTCGACATTAATGTCGATCAGTCGGGCCCGCTACCGGTAATCGTCACGCTCGAAGCGGTAGCGGAAATTGGTGGAAGCCCGAGGACAGTAGACGACGAATTGGTCACCACTAGGATGGTCCTCGTCGGCGACGCGGATTTCGCGAGCAATGCCTATTTCGGCTCGGCCAGGAATGGAGATCTGTTCGTTAACTCAGTCAACTATTTGGCCGACGACTACGAATTGATAAGCTTGCGACCGAAGCAGACGGCGTTCCGCGAATTGGTGCTTACCGAATCGGAGCGAAACTTCGTTCGTTGGAGCGGTTGGTTGCTGATGCCGATTCTCATCGCCCTTGCCGGTATCTGGGCTTGGTGGAGACGACGCTGATTTATGAGCTTAAGACTCTCATTGGTCCTCGTAATCGCCGCCTGCTGGATTGCGATCGGAGCATCGATTGCGATCAAGCAACTGGGGCAAACGGAACGTACGGAACAACCGCCGTTCTTCTTCACGCTGGCGCCTGACGATCTTCGCAACATCTCGATAACTGGCGGCGCTAACTCCACCTCGTGGCACTACCGCGAGGATGATCGACGTTGGTTCTTCGATGACGAGAAGGACGTGCCGACGTCGCTCTACCGTTGGGGTGGTATCACGCAGCTGCTCGGCGGACCGCGTTCGCAACGAGAACTCAAGAAAACGATCGACGACCCGGCGCTGTATGGGTTAGACGCGCCACTTCTGACCGTCAACGTTACGCTTCGAGATGGGCGTCAATTGACTGTCCAGATGGGTAATCTGACGCCGGACGGCGGCGCTCACTATGCTCGCCAAAGCGGTTACAACCAGCTCTATACCGTCGACTATTCGTGGGGTGAAGTGATGTTGCGGCTGGTCGAAGACCCGCCTTATCCCGATTGGTTCTTCACGATGAATCCAGATGAGGCAACAGAGGTCCTGCTCTTCGAAGGCAACGAAGTTACCTCTGGATATGGATTCGACGACGATACCGGCGAGTGGGTGATTTGCGATCTTCCAGCGATCGAGGCACCTTGTATCGGTACCACGCCGGCTGACGAGGATCTGTTGCGCGAGTACATCGTCCATTTCTCCGAACCTGTGATCGATGGTGCCGAGGTGCTAAATCTCACCGATCTAACCAAGTACGAACCCTATGGAGTGGGTCGAGATGCGCCGTATGTTCACATCCGCCGAGAGGTCCAGGTAAGGGAGTTGTTGACGGAGGTCTACCGGACTTCCATGATCATCGGGGATGTCACCCCGGACGGCAACTACCGATACGCGGTAGCGAACGAGACGCAAGACATCATCCGCGTCGACAAAGAGTGGGCCGATCACATGCTCACGATGTTCGAGCTGCAGCGGCAGTGATCGCCGGGGTGTCTACCCGGACGCGACGCAAACGCCTACTCGATCGGTACGGCGATTTCGACAACTAACCACGCCGGATTGGCCTTTCGGGGCGATGGCGACGCCTCAACACGGTTGCGATCGTAGCTCCCAAGATTGAGGCGATGCCGAACAGCAAGGTCCAGCCAAACGCGGTTGATGACTTTGGCGCAGCACCGCCGGTCGGCGGCAGGCTTGGTGCGGGTTCTGGTGTTGCGGTTGGTAGTGGTGGCGGACTGCCGGGGATGCTGGCGGCGATCACCGCGGGTACGACGCTCAAATTGCCGCACACGGCCAGGTAAGGCGTGATACGTACCCATGCGGTGAGCGCTTTCAATTGCGTGATGCCGTTTTGGTCCACCGAAACGAGGCCGACACTTGGAAGGTTCGATCTCAACTCTGGCGGCATCGGCACGCATACCATCGCGGGTCCTTCGAACTCGTAAGAATCGACGGCAGCGCCTGAAGCATCGATCGCCGAGATCGCGTATTTGCGACCGCCTAGGGTGTAGCGATGCTGCGTCATGCCGGCGTTGGATGCGTCACCGACGTCGTGCATCCTGACGCCGATGATCTCACCGTTCGGCACGATTCCGACTGGTGCTTCGATCCAGAATCCATCGCCAGTGAAAGTTCCGCCCTCCAACGGTGTGAATACTGCGTACTGCTCCCCTCCTGAATCCGTCAGGACGGCGGGGATTTCGCCATCGGGGTTACTGGGCGGTGCGCCTGGGCCAGTCGCTTCGCCTTGCCGGCGCACGGTAATTCGAAAAGTGGCGGTGCATTCAGACGCGTTGCCGATACATTCGGAACTTGGCGAAGCCGTTACGGTGTAACTGCCCGGTTCGGAAGGTGCCGTGTAGGAGACCGTCGTACCCTCGGCGTCGTCAGGCAAGGTTCCTCCCGAAGCGGACCAATTGATGTCCACATCGCTGACCAGAGACGAGTCTTGTGCGCCTTGCCGACCGTAGACGTCGATCGATAGCACGACGGTATCGCCTACAGCGAGAGTCAGGTTTGGCGTGCTTGCGGTGACACTCGAGATAGATCCGACAGGTTCAGGGGTTTGCGCGTTCGCGATTTCGCTTTTTGGGACACCGAACATGTGGAACCCGATAGCGCCGACGGCGGCAATCGCTACGACAACCAAGTAGGCGAACGCGGAGAGCGTCTTCGGTCCAGACAAGCGAATATCCATCGCGGCTTCTCCTATGATTCCGCTCGCCGGGGACGGGTTAAAACCGATACGAGGCGAGCAGCGCGAAGAGGTTGATCGATTCGCTAGTTTACATTCGCCGAAATAGCGGCAAAATGTGTTGGCTTTGTGTTCAGGTGGTCAGACGCTTGTAGAGCATCAGCAATCGTTGTGGAAGCATGCTCACGTCTGGCAAGACTTCGTAGTTGAAGTCGTCCATCATGACTTTGAGGTAGTCGTGGCCCTGCTTGTCAACGGTCAGGCAGAACGGGACAATTCCCTCGCGTCTGGCTTCCATCAAAGCCATCCGCGTGTCGTGGACCGCGTACTCTTTTTCGACGCCTTCGCGGCTGTAGCCACGGTCTTGAGGTCGGCCGTCGGAAATGAGGAAGAGGAAACGCGATCGCGAATCTTGATCTGCGAGCTTCTTGGTTGCGTGGCGGATAGATGGTCCCATACGAGTTGCGTGTAGTGGCGCGATACGGTCGATGCGCCGCGGGATCTCGTCCGTAAACTTTTCGTCGAGATCTTTGATCACATAGAACTCGACGTTTTCCCTGCCGTAGCCGGAGAAGCCGTATATGCCGTAGTCGTCGCCCAATGTCTCGAGAGCGTTTACGAGGAGGACCACGCCCTCCTTCTCGACGTCTACGATCCGCTTGTAGGACTTCCGAAGACCTTCGGTGCGGCGCGAACGGAGCCAGACCATGTACTCCACCGGGTCGTCTGGCGCGCCCCAATCGTCGTTTGGTCGCTTTGCCTCTTCAATCGCTTCGGCCGTCGAAGCGGACATGTCGAGCAGGAAAGCTACCGCGACCGAGCGCTCGGTCTTGTTTCTGCGCCAGTAGATCTTGTCGTCCGGCGTGGTGCCAGCGCGGATATCGATAACCGCTTCGAGCATGGGATCGAAATCGAGTTCCTCGCCATCTTCGAGCCGTTTCTGCTTGCGATACATCTCCGGCATCACGAGTTCGAACTGCTTCTTGATCATGGTCAAGAGCGAAGCTCGCTCGACCAGCGTGTCGCGGTAGAAACCGGAATCACCGCTGCTCATCTCCTTCTCGTGCACCATGCACCAGCGCGGACGGTATTCGTTGGCGCGGAAGTCCCACTCGTCGTAGACGTATTGATCGTTACCTGAAGCAGTCAGCGGTCCGCCGTCCTCGTCGACGTGTTGCATCGGACCGGCGGATTGACTTTGCGCTTGAGGATCGCGCCGCTGCATCTCTTTCAAGAGGTTTTCGAGCATCTCGGCAAGCTCAGACGACATCTCCTCGCCGTCCTGCCCTTCTTGGATGTCGACTTCCGCCGAGTTTTTCATCATCTCCTCAAGCTGTTCCTGAGTGAGCGGAGTCATCTCGCCGAACTCGTCATCGGCAAACTCGGCGCCGTCCATCATCTGCGCTTGTGACAGCAGCTGCGAAAGCTCTGGCTTGAACTCGCCACGATAGTCGACTTCTTGGGGCGAAGAGTAATCCTGTTCATCGCCCGTATCCATTTCGTCCGACTCTTCGCCGCTATCTTCGTCGTCGCCCATTCCCTCGCCGGGTTGCATGGACTCGATGAACGCTTGGATGATGCCTTGGAGGTCCTGTTCCTCCTCGTCGTCTCCGTCCTGCTCGTCATCTTCCTCGTCATCGTCGAGGTTTTCGAACTCATCCTCATCGAGCTCTTCGTTTTTGACTTCGGTCAACCATGCGCACGCGCGTATCGTCGCCTCTGCGGCATCTTCGACCAGGGCGTCTTCGCGCTGCATTAACCGCACCATACGTCGGAGCTTCCGCGCCACCTCCATGTGGCGTTTCGGCGCGACCAAGTTAGCGGACTGTCCGAGACTGAGGCGGATCATGAACTCAACCAAGGCTTCTCGAGCAGGGAGTTCAGTCATATCGGGCCGCGTGGTGATCGCATCATCTTGCACCGATTGGAAACTGACCGCCAAACCGCGGTAGGCATCCATCACCTTGGCATCAACACGTGTGCTCTCGAAAATCGTGAAGACGTCGTTGCTTAACTTGCGGTCTGGGAACAGATCGAAGAACCGGCTCATGGGGATCGGTACGTGGTCGTCTTCCTTGGATTGAGCCAGCGCTCCGTTAGAAGACGCGGCTGCGGCATGTTCAGTCTTCTCTTCGATCTCACCCGGAATGTCTTCGAGGGTCGAGCCTTTTGCGGAATTGAGTTCAGACCGCAGATCCTTGAACATAGTTGAAGGGCGATCGAAGCTGAAGCGGAACGAGCCGAACTCGATGTGCCCAGTCTGGTGTGTGGAAATCACCTTGTAGAAGGCGAAGTTGCGGTCCTTGTTGGGATGTCGGTTGATCACCTTCGGCAGGTATATCGTCGTCCCCTCGGTCGTGGGCAGTTCGCCTTGGAACCAACCGATCTTCTTGTCGACCAGTTGCTGAGCGGCTTGGACCTCGATCTCCTGCCCTGCCAGCATTCGGCAGTACATTCGGATGATCTCGCGAACGCGGTCGAGTTCTACGCTCGAAGAGAGCGCGTCTAGCACCTCGTGCGACAGCGATGACTCATTCTTGAAGTACGACTCCGCGGCGGAAGGTTTTTCAGCTAGGACTTCCATCCCGCGACCATGCCATTCGATCATTTGCGGGAACGTAACTCTCTCCAGCACGCGTGGTCCGGTAGTCAAGAACGCCGAAGACGATTCAGGTGAACCTTCGGACGCGATGCGGTGCGTGAGATCGATCAGGGTGTCGCGCCATTCGTGGCCGACGCCGCCGAGCGCACGAGCACCGTCGCGGATTAAAGCCGACGGGTCTACTCCGTCTTTGCTCGACAGTCGGTTGACGAGCGATATGAAACTGGAACGCTGTTCGCGCGGCATCTCGACGAGTGAATATCCGGCAGCGTCGAACATAGGCTGGACGTGTCGCCATGAATTCTTCGCGACGGTGTTCGAGAGGCCGATGAAAGCACCGGCATCTCGTCCAAGCTTGGGGAATAACTCAGCGCCTTTATCGAGCGCGTCACCCGCCATGTCGTAAGAACGGTGAGAAATCTCTTCCAAGAACTCGGAGAAGCGTCGCAACTCGTCAAATGAGAGTGATTCGAGTAGGCCGGGAGTGGCTTCGAAGAGTTTGCAAGCGAGCGCAGACGATTTCCAAGTGCCTCGGTACAACGCCCGACAAGATTGCGCCCAATCACCGATGTATCTTGGACGAAGTCGCTCAATCGCATCAGGGCTGGCACGGAAAAACGCGACCGCCAGGCTGGGGGATGCGGTGCACAATTGATCACCGATCTTCACCCAACTGATGAATTGACCGGCTGGGAGATGCCGCTGCACCTTTGGCGAAGCATTGAAAAGCTCCGCGCCGGCTTCCCACGACCGCACAGTGCGTTTCGATATCGTCAATCCCAACTGCGCCCAGACATCAAGCTTTTCGTCGGCTAAGCGTCCTGACAGTGCCTCTCTGGCATGGTCGAAGTTCGCTTGGACCGGCGAAGGGAAGGTACCCAACTCCGTTCGGACGTTCATCATGGTTTGTTCGCTAGGTTGAGTCATTGTCGATCTTGTCGATGTCCAGTTCCGACATCGTGTGGTGGATGATGCGCGCAGTTGCGCCCCAGATGATCTTGCCTTCGTGTTCGATCGCGTCCCAGCGGCGGGTGAGATTGTTTTGCATCAGGGTGATTTGCCGTCGCGCCGCTACGTCCGCCAAGCGATCGACCGGTATGAAGGCATAGTCGTCGACCTCTTCGCGTTCAGGCGTCAAGCGTGCATTTTCGCACAATCGGCCAGCGAACGGCCAAACTTCGTAACCGGTACCCGTAATTACCTTTGGCAGCGGACCCCAATTCTCGATCTGAGACCCTGGGACGCCGATCTCCTCGTGGGTTTCCCGCAGGGCGGTGTCAAGAAGCGAATCGTCGGTCGGTTCTGAAACGCCGCCGGGAAAAGCCCATTCGGTTCGGTGATTGCCACGGTGTGCAGCACGTCGAATCAGAAGCAGCGCCGGGGTTTCATTCATAAGAGAGAACAGCACGGTAACCGCTGCTCGGCGTCTCGGCAACCCCGGGTCTATGCCCTCCGGCGGCACTGTTTCGCCCGGAAGGTCGCGAATGTGCTGCCGGGTAAGTCTCTGCTGCGCATACGCCATGAACTCGGTTGCCGAAACTGAACTCACGGGAAGATCGAGGTTACGACCTCATCGATGCTTCGTTGGACCTGCGGGTCGTCCGTGATGCCCCATGTGACTGAGACTTGGCAAGCGCGTCGAGGACTGATGCCCTCGTTGATGAGTTTCGCGGCGTAAATAAGTACGCGGGTGCTGGCGCCCTCTTCTAGTCCGTGTTCGCGCAGGTTGCGGATCTTTCCGCCCAATGCTGCAAGGAGGCCGGCGTGCTCATCGTCGCAGCCAGATTCGTGCGAGATGATCTTCGACTCTTGCTCCTCATTAGGGAAATCGAATTCGAGCGCCACGAAACGTTGCCGAGTGCTGTGTTTCAGGTCTTTTACGGCGTTCTGGTATCCGGGGTTGTAGGAAACGACGAGAAGGAAACCGGATGCGGCGTCAACCACCATGCCCAGCTTGTCGATAGTTAAGGTCCGACGGTGGTCGGTCAACGGGTGAATGATGACCGTGGTGTCTTTTCGGGCTTCGACGACCTCGTCGAGGTAGCAGATACCGCCAGACTTGACTGCTCGCGTCAAGGGCCCGTCCTGCCACCGCGTGCCTTCACGGTCCAGCAAGTATCGACCGATCAGATCCGAAGCCGTCAGGTCTTCGTGGCAGGCTACTGTTACCAACGGCAAGGACTCAGGACTACCGTTTGAACTGGCGTCCACTTTGCTGCTCGGTTTTGCGACCGTGAGTTGTTGGCCTAACCGCCACGACATGTGCTCGACGAATCGCGTCTTCCCCGTGCCCGTCGGTCCCTTCAACAAGACAGGAACTCGCTGGTGATATGCGGCTTGGAAGATTTCGACTTCGTCCGCCAGCGGTAGGTAGTACGGCTCATCCGAGATTACGTACTCCTCGATGATTGTCTCGTTGTATAGCTGTTCAGTCGCCATTTGGCATCCAATCGGTGCTAGGTTTCGGTCGTGGCTCGCCACAATTCTGTGACACGTTGCTCCAAAGCAATTAAGTCGCCGTCGTTGCAGATAACTTCGTCAGCCTTCTCGATTCTGATTTCGGGAGCTAGTTGCGCGTCGATCCGGTTGCGTGCGGCTCCTTCGCTCATGCCTGCCTTTTTAAGGATGCGCGCCAACCTTAAATGATATGTCGCTTCGACGGTCCACACGCAATCCGCCAAGTCTTGCCATCCAGCTTCGTAAAGGACTGCGGCTTCTAACGCTGTTGCCTTCACACGATCGGTCTGGTTCAGCTTCAATTCGTCTTTGAGCATTGCGCGGATTCGATGCCAGACGATGGATTGGAGGGTCTGCAGCTTCGCCTCGTCCCGGAATACGATGTCGCCGACGATTTTGCGATCAATCTCCCCGTCACTACCTACGATTTCATCGCCGAACGCTTTGACCAACTCGTCATAACCAGATGTGCCGCTCGCGTACGCAGCGTGCCCCAACAGATCAGCATTGACGGTTTTCGCACCGAGCCGCTTGAGGATTTCAACCGTCTCAGATTTGCCGGCCCCGATACCCCCTGTTACAGCTATGGTGATCATCGGCTACTGAACGCGTTGCGCACAAAGAAAGTGGGCGCTTAGTTCGCAGATAGAATATTTTACACCTCCATAAACCGTCGATTTCGAAACAAAAACCTTCGAAACAGCGCGTTTTATGCGGCTCAGAACTCCTCGAATTGTCGACCCAGAACAAGAACCGAACAAACAGCATTAACGCGATGCTCCGGGCGTTGCCCAGCGTTGACGAACTTCTAGCGAACCCCGCGCTACTAGATTTGGCTGCGGAGTTCCCGCGGCCGTTGGTGGTCGATGAAATCCGACAACGACTGACCGAGGTACGGCATTCGATCCGATCCTCCAACGGTTCCTCGATCAACGTTTCCGCCGACAGCATTGTCGCCGACGTGATCGAGGCAACCCGCGAACGCGTGGCGCCGTCTCCGACACGGGTGATTAACGCGAGCGGGGTCATCTTGCACACCAATCTTGGTAGAGCTCCGCTCAGCGATGACGCCGCACGGGCGGCTCAACTCGCCGCGCTTGGTTATTCAGACCTCGAATACGACATCGAGACTGGAGCCAGAGGGTCTCGTCATTCGCACGTCGGATCGCTGCTCAAGACAGTTTCAGGCGCCGAAAGTGGAATCGCCGTCAACAACAACGCGGCAGCGGCGCTCCTGACGCTGAGCACGCTGGCGGGCGATGGCGGAGATGTCATCGTTTCCCGGAGCGAAGCGGTTGAGATCGGCGGAGGTTTCCGAGTCCCTGAAGTCATGGCGCAGTCGGGCGCGAATTTGGTAGATGTCGGGACGACCAATCGCACCTACGCCCGCGATTACGAAGCCGCGATCGGCCCGAAAACGAGGACGATACTCAAGGTCCACCGATCGAACTTCGCAATCAGCGGATTCGTCCACGAAGACCCACTGTCGGATATCGTCGCCATCGGGAACCGGCACAACGTCCCAATCGTCCACGACCTGGGATCCGGGTGCCTGATCGACACGTCCCTATTTGGTGTCGACCACGAATCAACGGTTCAAGAATCGGTCGAAGCAGGTGCGCATCTGACCCTGTTTTCCGGCGACAAGCTTCTTGGAGGACCACAAGCAGGAATCATCGTGGGTGAAGCCGAGTTGGTGGAAAGAGTCTCGCGTCACCCGCTTGCACGCGCGGTACGCATCGACAAGATGACACTTGCCGCACTCAATTCAACATTGCGATCATACGTCCGAGGAAAGGCTTTCGACGACCTGCCGTTACTCAGGATGATGTCGACAGCCATCGACGAACTGCATCAGGTTGCGACTGACTGGTCTGCCGAGATCGAAGCTGAAGTAGTTGACGGCCGAACTGTAATCGGCGGAGGGAGCGCACCGGGTCAGACCTTGCCGACTAAGCGATTGAAGATCAACGTCGATCAGTCGGCCGAAGAACTCGCCGCGAAACTCCGCGGCAACGAAACGCCGATCATAGGCAGAATAGAGGACGATCGTCTGTTCCTCGATCCGCGCACCGTCCTGCCCGAAGAACGAGCAGAAGTTACCAAAGCGCTCAAGTCGTTGGCTGCATAGCGGCGTTTTCGGCGAGCCGACGAAATCGACGTTTTGGCTCTGGGCGAAGGGCCGGGGTTACGCTCAACTCGACATGACCTTATTTGAAGACAGAAGCAAGGCTCTACTTAACCGACAAGCGCCGCTCGCGACGCGCATGAGGCCGCAGACTCTTGCGGATTTCGTTGGGCAGGAAAAGCTGGTCGGACCCGGTCGGGTCGTGAGGCGAATGATCGAACGCGACCGTATCCACTCGATGATCCTCTGGGGACCTCCGGGGAGTGGCAAGACGACGCTCGCGCAACTGATTTCAGGCGTTACTCAGAGCCATTTCGTCGAATTATCGGCTGTGACATCGGGTGTGCGTGACATCCGCCAGCAAGCTGCAGACGCCCAACATCGACTCGGTTCGACCGCTACTCGGACGGTGCTGTTC
>CAYRHG010000052.1:0-7236 GCA_964424025.1 uncultured Dehalococcoidales bacterium
GTCGGGTGCGAGTGCGTGACGCGGTGCAGTTCCTCCCTCGTCCCTTCCAGATACCTCAGCATCCCGACCTCAGCTATCAGTTCGGTAGCTTCGCTGCCGATGATGTGAGCTCCGACAACCTCGCCGGTCTCGTTATCCACGATGATTTTCGCGAATCCGCTAGGATCGCCAACAGCAACTGACTTGCCAGCGACTTGGAACGGGACTTTTCCTACGCTGTAGTCGAGACCTTGATCCTTAGCTTCGGATTCGGTGATGCCGATCGATGCGATCTGCGGGTGGCAGTAGGTGCAGCGCGGCATCGCGAGGTAATCCTCGATCGGTTCGGGATCGTGACCGGCGACGGTTTCGGCTGCGACGATGCCTTGGTCGAACGCCACATGCGCGAGGGGTAGCTTGCCTGTGACGTCTCCGACCGCGTAGACGCCGCCCACGTTGGAGCGCATGTTGCCGTCAACTTCGATGAAGCCGGGTCCGTAGGTCTGAATGCCGACGTTCGCTAGGCCGATGTCGTCGGAGTTGGGTTGGACGCCGACGCCGAGGAGGACTTTGTCGCAAGTGAAGGTCTGGGTTTCGCCGTCTTCGCCGACGGTGTAGCTCAGGGTGACGGTGCCGTCGGCGTTCTTCTCGACGCCCTTGACCATCGAGCCGACGTTGGTCTTGATGCCTTGGCGCTTGAACTGGCGCTCAAGTTCAGCAGAGACCTCTTCATCCTCTTTAGGCACGATGCGGGGTAGGAGCTCAAAAAGCATGACTTCGACGTCGTAAGCGTTGAAGTAGTAGGCGAATTCGAATCCGATGGCGGATGCGCCGACGATGGCGATAGCCGAGGGCTGATCTCGAAGTTCGAGGGCTTCGCGGGAGGTGATGATCGATTCGCCGTCGATCTCCAGGCCGGGGAGAGAACGGGCGCGTGCGCCGGTGGCGATGATGATGTTCTGGGCGGTTACCCATTGGTCGCCATCGATCTGTACGCGAGACGACGACATCAGTCTGCCGGTGCCTTCGATGACGGTGATGTTGTTTTTGCGCATCAGGTAGCCGATGCCGCGGGTCAGCGTATTGGAGACGCGGCGGGAGCGGTCGACGGCTTTAGACATGTCGAAGCGAACGTTGTCGAACTCGATGCCCCAATCGGCGGCGTGCTTCATCTCGTTGACGAGTTCGGCGTTCTTGAGGAGCGACTTCGACGGGATGCATCCCCAGTTCAGGCAAACTCCGCCTAGTCCGCCGATTCCGGTGCCGTCGTCCTTCTCGATGATGGCGACGCTGAGGCCGAGCTGGGCGGCTCGGATCGCGGCGTGGTAACCGCCCGGTCCGGCGCCGATAACTACGACATCGAAGACGGATTCTGAGTTGGTCATTTAGGGGTTTTCCTCAACAAGTACGAGGTTCGACGAGCACAAGATTCGAGTCTATAACCAGCGTTGCCCTGCCCCTCTGGATCCCGGCTTTCGCTGGGATGACGGTGGATGCCGGGATGACGGTGGTTTTTTAGACGCGGGTTAGGCGGTATAGGGTGTGCAGGACTACGGCGGCGGTTAGGCCGATGAGGGTGGCGATGGTGACGCCGATGGCGTAGATGATGAGGTATGGAAGCCAGTGGCCGGGGCAATCGAGCAGCGTCGTGCAGACCCACCATGAGGTGACGATATAGCCGAGGAAGACGAGGGTGCCGGCGAGGAATCCGCCTATGGCACCGATCTTTATGCAGCGTCGCATGATTTGAGATTCTAGATGCGGCGGTTTTGGTGATTGGTTGCTTGGGATAGTCACACGCGTTTTTGGTTGGCAACCGCCCAACACCGCCCCTCTGGATTCCGGCCTCCGCCGGAATGACGGGCAGCGGGGTGACGGGGTTGTGGTTGCGATAGAGTGGAATTCAGCTCGTAACTGTCATTCGTTAGAGGCAATATCCATGCAATCCGCCACAGCTTCGCGCAGTCCTTCCGAACTGAAGCAAGCCGCTCTTGACCACATCTTCATCGGCATGAACAACCATGCGATGTTGGGTGAAGAGGGCGGTCCGTTGATCGTCGAAAAAGGCGATGGGATCTACATATGGGATGTTGAGGGGAACCGGTACGTGGACTGCATTTCAGGTATGTATTTCCGGAACACCGGGCATGGGCGACAGGAGATCGCGAAGGCGATTTACGAGCAGATTTCTGATCTGAGTGCGAATGTTTATGCGAGTGTGACGCCAGCGGCAGTCGAGTTGGCGGCTCAGATCGCGGAGTTGACGCCCGGAGATCTGTCGAGGACGTTCTTCTGCCAGGGCGGTTCTGAGGCTAACGAGTCGGCGTTGAAGCTGGCTCAGGCGTATCACATGCGGATGGGTGAGAAGGGTCGGTACAAGGTGATTTCGCGGCGTGGGTCGTACCACGGTGCGACGTATGGGACGATGTGGTTGGGCGAGCACCCTGGGTTTCCGCGCACTGACTATCAGCCTAAGCCTTCGAGCGCGGTGCATGTTCCGGCACCGCATTTTTACCGGTGCGAGTTCAACTCGGAGTCGCCTGAGCAGTGCGGGGAGTTGGCGGCGTTGGCGATCGAGAAGGCGATTATCAGCGAAGGGCCGGAATCGGTGTCGGCGGTGATTGGGGAGCCGGTTACGCAGCCGATGGGCGGCGTGGTGCCGCCGGAGAACTACTGGCCTATGGTGCGTGAAATCTGCGATCGATATGGTGTTTTGCTCATCTTCGACGAGGTGATCACGGGTTTCGGGCGTCTGGGCGAGTGGTTCGGAGCGCAGGTGGTGAACACGCAGCCGGACATTATTTCGTTTGCGAAGGGCATTACGAGCGGCTACTTCCCGCTTGGGGGTTGCATCGCCGGGCGGAGGATCAGCGACGTCTTCGCAGGTGGTCCCGACAAGACTTGGAGCCACATGTACACCTACTCGGCGCATCCTGGTGGCGTGGCGGCAGGCCTGAAGAACCTCGAAATCATCAAGCGCGAGAACCTGATTCAGAACGCCCGAGAGCGAGGTGTTCAACTTGCGGACCGTTTGGCGGAGATCGAGGAACACCACGAGATGGTCGGCGATGCGAGGGGTATTGGTCTGGTGCAGGGTTTGGAGTTGGTCGCGGATCGTGAGACGAAGCGATCGTTTGCGCCGGAGGTGGGTATCGGAGGTCGGTTGACGGACGCCCTCAAACGGCGTGGCGTGTGGGTGCGGGTGGGAGCGTACATCTTGCCGGTATCGCCGCCGTTGACGATTACGGCACAGGAGTTGGATGAGCTTTGCGACGCGATCGAAGATGCGATCGTGGAGGTTTCTGCGGGGTTGTAGTGGGACTTGCATGGATGGACAGGATGGATATGGATTGAGGTTGTTGTTTGGTGGTGGTGTCTGAACCGCAGATTACGCAGATTTTTGTGATGGACTGTGATGGTGGTGGTTTTGAGGCGCGTTTAAGCGGGGGTTTGGGCCCCTTGGTTGTTTGGTTGGTAGGGCATCCCCTGCGATCTCGCTTCGCTCGCTCGCGTCCCCTTGTGCTGACGCGAAGGGGAGGGGAACAGGGTCGCTCATGCGTTCAGTTTTTCGAATCATCGCCGCGTCGTTTGGGCGTCGCGTGCGACATCTGGTTTTTGTATTTTGTTTCCAGCGTAGGCGACGTCGCCAGTCCGTCGCCGATCGGGCAGTTAGATGGGTTGTCTGCCCGGCTTCACTCGGTCCGTGCTCCTCGCTAGTGCTGTAGCCTCTCCCGCGCGACGTCGCGGGAGGGTTTCGGCGTCGTGGGTAGAGTAGTCGCGCGGACCTTGAACGGGCGCCCCGCACCACCCCGGGCGACCACAAGGGTTCGCCCCTACGAGTGGGTGGGGCCGGTGGCCGCATCCCTGCGGCGCCCGCCTGGCTTGCTTGTCGGAGCCAGCGATCTGCTCCGCATCCGCGCACCGCGGCAAATCTCTCTACCTAGCCGTTTCTCAGCGTTTGGCCTCAACCCATGAGGTTTGTGGCGGGTTACGTCGCCTTGGGTCTTTGGGGACCGTCCGGTTCAACCCCGCCCGCTGAGTTGGTTGTTGTTCGGTTTTCGATGCCGGCATCGAAGGTTTGAGTCGCGCGATCTCGCGTTTTCGACGCGGCGATGGTTCTTTTTCGGTTGCCCGAGTCGGCGTTTGAAGCCGGTTTCGGGCGCTTGGTGATGATATTAATACATGTGTAGCATTTAAGTCAAGTGAGGTTGCGGTAATGGGTGGGATGGTTGTTTGGTTGGTAGGTGCCCATCCCGGCCCCGGGCATACCCCGCTCGCTGCGCTCGCACCCCTTTCGTCCGACGAAAGGGGCGGTAGTTGTTTGGTGGCGTTTCGGGGAAGGGGATTGTGGTTGTTTGGTTGGTAGGGCGACCACGAGGGTTCGCCCCTACACGTCTCCTGTTCCCTGCGCGAAGGGCGAGGGTGGCTGGTTTGTGCCAAAGTTGCTTGCGGGATTGGGGTGGGCGACGGATAATGAAGTGATGATTTTGAGTTACGACAATGCGGAGTGTCGGGAGGTTGCTGCGGAGCTTTTGCGGCGGCATGGGGGGTTGGAGGCGGAGGCGAATATCACGTCTCAGATTCGGGAGTTTTTGGTGCGGACGGGGTTGGTGGAGTCGAGTGATATCAGGGAGGAGATTTCGCCGGCGGAGGGTTCGGGCAACTCGGTGGATTTGGCGGCGCTGGATACGTTGATCGAGGTGAAGCGAAGGATCGGGAATGGGATCGTGCCGGACACGGCTCATGTCGCGCAGCTTGACGGTTATCTGACGGCGGCGATGGATGCGAGCAAGGGTGTGCGGATCGGGATTCTGACGGATGGGAAGCACTGGTTGCTGCGGTGGCCGAACGCGGTGATGATCAACACGTCTCCGCCGTACGCGTTTATCTTGTCGGATGCTGACAAGTGGTATGGGCTGTACGAGTGGTTGCGGGACAATGCGCTGGTGGCTCGGCGGGATATTGAGCCCAGCAGCGAGGAGATACGGGACCAGTTCAGTCCGAGCAACCCGTTGTACGAGCGTGAGATCGACACGTTGCGGGCGTTGTACGAGAAGTTTGAAGGGCACGAGACGGTTGCGGTGAAGCGTCGGTTGTGGGAGGATTTGCTTCGCACGGCGTTGGGGGAGGTTGTGCAGGGTGATGAGTTTGATGATCTTTTCGTGCGGCACACGTATCTGACGATGGTGGTGGGGATCGTTGTGCAGGCGACGTTCGGGTTGGATGTGAACCAGATCGCGGAGAACGATCCTGAAGGCTTGTTGAAGGGTCGTCAGTTTTCCGAGGCGACGGGTTTGCATGGGGTGATTGAGACGGACTTTTTCGCTTGGCCGATCGAGGTTGGTGCAGCGCCGTTGATCAAGACGATTGCGCGGCGGGTGGCGAGATTCGACTGGTCTCCGCCGCCGTCGGACGTTGCGGCGACGCTTTACCAGACGGTGATACCGGCGCAGGAGCGGCGTGATCTCGGGGAGTATTACACGCCGCGCTGGTTGACGAAGGCGATTGTGGAGGAGGTTGTTACTGACCCGGTGAATCAGCGGTTGCTGGATCCGGCGTGTGGTTCTGGGGCGTTTATCGCGGAGTGTGTTGAGCATTTTCTCAATGAGGCGACCCGGCAAAAGGTGCCGGAGACGAAGCTGTTCGAGTTGCTGCGGGAGTCTCGGTAGAGCGCTGGCTGGTTACCCGCACGGTGATGCTAGCGGGGCATTGCAGGACATAGAACGTGGAATTTTCGGCGATTGTCAACGTATTGGATGAGGTGGTAGTGGCAGCCTATAATCGTTGGTACCCGTAGCGATGCTGTGAATTTGTTCAGGGAGTCAGCCAAACAAAGGATGGAGGTTCCAGTGACAGCGACGGTTGCAGCCGAACCGTTTGATCGCGAGTTGGATGAGAACGGCGAAGCGCCATCCGGTATCTACTATCTCAAAGATGTCTCGAGATACTTGCGGGCTACCGACTTGGCTGCGCGGGGGTCCGAAGTGTCGCTTTCACCTCAGCAGATCAGTGGTTGGGGCAAGCGCGATTTTTTTGATCTCCAAAAAAACGCGTATGAACGCAACCAGAGTTTCGTCGAGTTTCCACACTTGATCACTTCTCGTATGATTGCGTTGCTCCTAAGCTACGGCATAAAGATTCGCCGTATCGTTGCCGCGCGCGATTATGTGCAGACTGAGACTGGAGCTAGATTCCCGTTTGCTACGAAGACTTTTTGGATTGAAGATTCTGAGGTGCCGATTCATATCTACACCACGATTGACGAGATATTAGTGGCAGCGGACGAATTCGGCCAGATGCCTTTTCGCGGGCTTCTAGATGCAAGGATCGTCAATGCGATCAATATGGACTTTGACGAGAATGGCGTGGCTACTAATTGGGAACCTCGGGCAGGAGTTCTCATAGATCCAGAGATACATTCTGGGAGTCCGTGTATAAAGGGCACTCGGATAGCGACCTCTATGATCTATGGGATGCACGTCTCGGGGGAATCCGACGAATTCTTAATGGATTGGTACGCGTTGACTGAAACCCAGATTCAAGCGGCGATTAGATGGGAACAGGCTTTAGAGCGTACCGCGGCACCGCAAGCCTCGTGAATCTTGCCGTGGAGCCTCATTTTTACTTTGACGAGGGGCTTTCTCGCCAGATGGCTGCGGGATTGCAAAGGTTCGGCTTCAACTGCATAGCAGTGAGTCGACAGACGCGAGATCGAGAACTGATTACTCAGATGGGTAACTCCCACGGTCGTCTTGCGGTCTGGTTGCCGCGCGATCTAGGATCAAAGCGAAGTCATCGAACGGACATAATCAATGCGGGCATCTCGGTGGCTTGGATAAGGGACCAGAATGGGACAGCGGCCAAGCAGTGCTTTTTGGTTTATAGCTTTATGTACCGGTATCGTGAGATGATTGCCGATGCATCGTCTCCGCTGTACTTCGAAGTTAGAGAGCGCATAACGAACGGTATTCCCAACGCATTGGTTCGTCAGGTCATGCTATGAAAAGAGATTCAAATGGACTTTCGACTACTACGCTTCCAATAGGTTGGGAACTGGCAAGGCTTGCCGATTTTGTGCCTTTGTCGTACGGCAAGCGTCTACCGCAAAAACCGGCGATGCGTTCGGTTTGATTCCAGTTTACGGTTCTGATGGGATCGTTGGTTTCCATGATGTTCTTGGACACAAGGTCCAACGGTGATTGTTGGACGAAAGGGCTCGGGATGCGGCGGAGGGGCGAAGTGTGGAGGGGGTTGTGG
>CAYRHG010000053.1:0-28404 GCA_964424025.1 uncultured Dehalococcoidales bacterium
GCCGCCCGTTCCCCCTCACCCTAACCCTCTCCCACGAGGGGAGAGGGGATTTTGTAGGTGGTCGAGAGGTTAGTTGTGGGCGAAGGGTGGGTTATTCGCCGGTCATTCGGGTTGCCAATTCCAGAGTTGGTCGGCGAAGGCGAAGGTTTGGGGTAGGCCTCCGGAGTGTACGAAGACTACAGGGGTTTCTGGGTCTAGGTTTCCGGCTCGGATTTCGCCGATGAGGGCGGACATGGATTTGCCGGTGTAGTTCGGGTCGAGGATGATGCCTTCGGTTTTGGCTACTAGGTGGATGGCTTCGAATACGCCTTCGGTGGGGATTCCGTAGTCGTCGCCCGTGTATCCCGTGATGGTGTCGAGATCGCCCGGTTCGAGCGCGGTGTCGAGACCTAGTAACTCGGCGACGCGGGTCGAGCGGTCGATGTAGACGGCTTCGTAGCTTTCGGGTTGGGTGTGAGAGTATGCGGTGGCGGATGCGGACCAGTCTTTGCCGGTGTTGCGGGCGTAAAGTCGGAGACCGGCGATGGAGCGTCCTACAAGACCCCACATTCGGAGCGGAACGTCGCCGACGCCCGCTTCGGCGGTCTGTGCGTCGACCTCGAAACCAGTTTCGAGAAAGCCGATCATGCCGGCGATGTCGGAGAAGTCGTTGTCGGAAAGGATGGTGGCGTTGCGGCCGTTTTCGTTCTCCTGGGTCACGAGCTTTTCGGCGACGGAGCGGGAGTATTCGGATGGTACGCGGTGTATCTCTGCGCCGGTGAGGTGGCCGATGAGGAGGTTGCCGATTACGGGCGCTTCGATCATGTCGACGGCGACCATGTGGCATTTGAGGCCCGTCTTGGCGCTTGATGCGGCGACGAATCGAGCTTGGTTGGAGTGGTAGTGGTTGATGTTGACGATGGTGTCGAAACCGCGCTCGATCAGATGTGCGAAGAGGAACTCCATGTGACGGGCTTTGTTGCCGCCGAAGGCGAATCCGGTGGCATCGTCGCGCTTGATGAAGAGGCGTGGGACGGCATCGGTGTCGGCGTCCATCGATTCGGCAATGGCGGCGCGGAGGTTGGGCATCTCCTCGAAAGGTGTGTTGAGGCGCGCGAGTTGGATGCGGGGGAGTTCGTCGATGCTGTCGAGGATTGATTGAGTGTTCATCTTCGTTTCTGGTTGGGTAGCCAACCGCCTTCTCTGGGGCCGTAGTCGATGGGCATGACTTGGCCTGCTCGGATGCATGATACGGGTTCGAGCGCGTAGGGACCGATGTTGATGTTGCCGTCGCCGTCGATGTATTCCCACTCGCCTTCGTGGATGCGGAGGATGGTGAGGTCGGCGTGTGTGCCGGGGGCCATGCAGCCTAGCATTTGCTCGGTTTGGGGGCCGAGAATGGCCGCGGGATTGCGCGTCGACATTACGAGCGCGTCTTCGAGGCCGATGCCTAGGGAGATCACCTTGCCGATGCAGTCCATTTGGGAGAAGGAGGTGCCGACATATCGGCTTTGAAGGGTTACGTCGGAGCTTATGGTGTCGGGTGTTAGACCGCCGTCTAGGACGCGTTTGGCGGCGTCGAAGGAGAAGTTTCTACCGCCGACTCCGATGTCGAACTTAACGCCGCGGGCGCGGGCTTCTAGGGCTTCCCTTAGGAGCGCGCGGTTGGCGCCGATGAGTCCGCCTCTGGCGCCGCTGAAGGAGTGGGTGACGATGTCGTTTTCTGTGAGGATTTCGCCAAGGATTTTCGGCGCGGCGTTGAGCGCTTGGTCGGATTGGCCTGTTGTGTCGCCTACGTGGACCATGAGTCGGACTCCTGCCTCGTCGGCGATCGATTTGGCGGCTTTCGGGAGGTCGATGCCCAGTTCGGCGATGCCGGGCGAAACCATCCGGGCTTTTACGCCGATGATGACGTCTTTCCGGGATTGAATTGTTTCAACGGCCGCGTCGTGCTCGATGTCGAGCGCCGATGTAACTTCGGGGACGCGGTTCACGCCGAGGGAGCCGACGTTTAGGAGGGCTAGGACGCGGGTTTTGGCGTTCTGGATTACATGATTGACGAGGCCGCCGATGTTCGTGATGCCGCAGGAACCGGCATCGACGACGGTGGTTACTCCGGAATTGACGCCTGCGGTGTCGGCGTCTTGCATCATGTCTTCGACGTATGGCGAGGAGCGTCGCAGGCCGCCGGCTACGTGGGTGTGGATGTCGATGATGCCGGGTGTTACGACGAGGCCGGTGGCGTCGATCACGCGATTGGCTACGTAGTTATCGGGGACGTTTTCGATCGCGACTATCTTGTCGCCAGTGATCGCGACATCGCCGACTTCCAGCTGAGAAGTGTCAGTGTTAAGGAGCTTTCCGCCGTTGATGCGGAGGTCGCATCTTACCGTTTCGGCCATCGTCTCTCCCTCGAGATCGCAAGTGTGGGAGAAAGTCTAACAGCGAGGGAAGGCTACTCAGTGCGGATGCGGCGCTTGGTGGGCGTTGAAGTAGATGCCTTCGAGTGATGAGGGCGGAGCTTCGGGTTCGTCGGCTTGCCCAAATGCCAAATAGTGCGGCGGGTCGCCGTCGATGACGATGTACGCGCTGAGGGAGTTCGATAACGGATTGTGGCCGCCGAGCCATTCGACTTCTGGGCCGTCAGTCAGTTGAACAGGACCGTGCCGCAAAGGTCGCCTGACGTCTTCGAAGCTGATGTCAGTGGCGCCGGGAGGTCCGACACCCCACCTGACGACTCCGTCGTAGTCGGAAGGGATGATGAACCGCCATCGCGGTAGCAACCCGCTCCATGGAGATACCTCTATCGCCGCGCGATCGTGAATGCCCTCGAACGGGTGATGGATTTGCCAACGATATCGCGACTGCGGCTCATCGTGCGAGACGGTTCCGTGCGTGTGCAGGTGATCGGTCGCGTCTGGTTGCTGATGGTGATGGCCGTGTGGCGGATCGTTGTGATTTCCGAGCATCAGCTCGCGAGAGCTTTGTTGAGGCGTTTCGCCAATCTGCTCTTCTTCCGTGAGGACTGGTTGCGATGGATGACGCCTTTGCGGGTCGCAACGTCCAACGCGCTAATCGCGGCACGAACGGAAGCGGCTGTGTCGTCGTCAGAAGGAGATGCGTCGATCGCCTTGCGTGCCGCCGTTACGCGTGTACGCACGAGCGACCGCACGGTACGGTTTCGCGCCGCTCGGCGACGTTGAACACGCTGTGACTTGGCTGCAGGCATTAGGTACCTTTCAAGTAAAAACTGTCCGATACGGACCGATCTGATAACGCAGACTCGTTCGATTCTATAAGAGTCGAATAGCCGACGAGCCGAAACGACCGCGTTTCAGTTGACGCGCTCGACGTGAGAGACGCCGCGTACCCCTTCCAATCGGTCAAACAGTCTTGCCAACTGTTCCAAGCCGCTGGTGTACACCGTGAAGTCGATACGTGTGCTGCCTTTGCCGATATCCTCGCCGGAAGCCATCTTGTGGAGATTGATCCGCTCGTCTCGGATTACTCCGCAAAGATCGTGAATCAAGCCGATCCGGTCTGATCCTTCAACCCTCAACCTAGCAGGGAAGGTTCCGGCCATGTGCCCCCAAGCAACTTCCACAAGACGGTCTGGATCGATGTTGCGCAGGTTGCGGCAAGTGTCGCGGTGGGCCGATACGCCCCTGCCGCGCGTCAAGTATCCGACGATCTCGTCGCCGTAAACCGGACTGCAACAGCGTGGGAAGTTCACTTGCACGCCTGGCAAGCCCATCACGACGACGCCTTTGGCGAGATCGTGACCGAAGTTCTGTCTCGCTTCGCGCTCGCCTGCAGCAAGCTGCTCTGCAATGAGGTTCTCCGGTCGTGCATCTTCCATCGCCTTCACGACCGTACGCACAATCACCGACGGTTGCTGCCGAGTCTTACCGAGGTCAGTGACCAGATCATCAGTCGATGCGTAACCCATCATGTCGGCCACTTCTTCCGCGTCCACCTCGTGGCCCATTCGTGTTAGTTGATCGAGCGCGCGTTTCAGTTGCTGCCTGCCCTGCTGCATATTAGTGTCGCGGGCTTGGCGGCTAAACCATTGCCGGACCTTGGCGCGAGCGCTGTTGGTGACGAGGTAGCGTTTCTCGGTGTCTTGCCAATCTAGAGAGGGGCCGCGTGGCGCCCGAGCTTTGCGAATCTCGATCACGTCGCCGGGTTTGAGCGGCGTGTTGAGTTGGACCATCTTGCCATTGACCATTGCGCCGACCGTGCTGTGGCCCAGATCGGTGTGAATTCGATACGCGAAATCTAAAGGCGTCGCACTAGGTGGAAGCTCGATGACATCGCCCGCTGGGGTGAAGACTTGGATCTTGTCCGTGCTCAGCTGTTCATCAACCTGGTCGATGAACTCATCCGATTCATTGGGATCATCGATGAGCGACACCATATCTTTGAGCCACGTCATCGTGCGATCCGAAGAGTCTCCCTCGCTCTCGTTGTTGCCGCCTTGTTTGTAGGCCCAATGCGCAGCAAACCCCTGCTCCGCCACCTCGTGCATCTCGCCAGACCGGATCTGCACCTCCAGCGGAGTGTTGTCGGGCCCCAAGACAGTGGTGTGCAGCGACCTGTACCCGTTGGATTTTGGCTTTGAGATGTAGTCGTCGAACGTGCCTTCGATCATGGGCCAAAGACCGTGAACGATTCCCAGTGCGTTGTAGCAATCGGCAGTGTTGTTGGTGATCACCCTCAACGCGATCAGGTCGTGTATCTCGTTGAACGTCCGCCCCAACTCTTCGTACCGCTTCTTCTTGCGGGAGATGCTGTAGAGGTGTTTCGCTCGCCCGGTGATCGACGCGTTGACACCGTTCTTGTCGATGATGGCATCTTGCAACATCTCGACGGCGCGTGAGGCGTATTGCTCCCGTTCACGTCGTTTTCGCTTGATGAGCCCAGAGATCGTGCGGTATTCCTTGTGGTCGAGGTAGTAAAACGCTTGGTCTTCGAGTCGCCACTTCCAGTCGTTCATGCCCAGACGATCCGCCAACGGGGCGTAGATGTCCATGGTCTCCTGAGCGATCCGTTCCTGTTGCTCGGGATTCAGATGCCGCAACGTTTCGATGTTGTGCATTCGGTCGGCGAGCTTGATGAGCAACACTCGGCGATCCTCGCCGGCGGTGATGAACATCTTTCGCAGGCTTTCGATCCGCTCCTGTTCCCGATCTTCCGCGTGTCTGCGTTTCGCGGTACCGCCGTCGAGCGCCCTCAACTCGATCTGCTTCAACTTGGTGACGCCATCCACTAGACGCGCTACGCCGTTGCCGAACTCGTTGCTGAGATCATCGACTTCGATCCCGCAATCCTCCACGGTATCGTGAAGCAAACCAGCGGCGATCAGATCCGATGGCAACTTGAGTTGGGCGAGCCGCAAGGAGACGATTATCGGGTGGACGATGAATGGTTCACCAGACTTACGCTTCTGCCCGTCATGCGCCAGATAGGCGTATTCGTAGGCTGCCTGGATGAACTCGATCTCGTCTTCCGGCAAGTACTCATGAAGCGCATTCATGAGTTGGGCGAGCGAACGTTGGTACCCGTTCCGGTGCGACGGCCTCGACGATTTTGTGGTCTTCGAATCGAGTGTCTGAGTATTCGCCATAGGAATATATCGGTGCCGCAGGGCGAATCTGCAGTTGCCTGTGTGTCCCAGTTTACACCTTCACGATATGTTGTCGGAACGCCTTATGTTCCGCCGAAACGCTGTTCTCGTATACAACGTCGAATTGGCCACACGATCAATAGCGTTACTATGGAAATCAAATCCAATGCGTCGATCCGACGCAATCAGATCGAAAGACGCATATGCCGGATGGGCTCCTAATGTTTGACATACGTAGAGCGGACCGCCGCAGATTAACGCTCAATTCGCTCGCCGCAGTCGCGTTGATATCGGTGTCGATGATCGTCTTCGTATCCATTCAACCCTCCGAAGCTGCAAGAGCGTCCGATCCTACGCCAGTCAATCCACCCGGCGAGATTCCAGTCATCGTAGCCGACGACGCCGGCAACTTCTATGAGGTATTCACCCCGCGAGAGGGCGGAACGATTGTAGGCGATGGATTTTCATTCGAAGCCTTGCCGGGCGACGTTCCAAGTGCCACGCTGGTAGCCGTCAGAATGACCAAGGAGGGTCCGGCCTCTAACGCAGGAATGACTCATCATCGATACACCATCGGCGGACACTACTACACCATCGGCGCAGTCGACGTTCAAGGCAATCCCTTAAGGGACCCGTTTAAGTTCAGAAAACCCGCAATAGCCTGCGTTCCGCTACCCAGTGGATACCTAGCCAACATCGACGCCGTTCGCTTAATTGCCACCGATCCAGCCGTCGGTTCTCAGACGGTCCTGACGTCAACCTCCAGGTTAGCCGGGTCCGGACTGAAGATGTGCGGATACGTGGGGACAGTACCAACCACGGTCGCCGTCGGCAAAGAGGGATCGCCCGCTGCGATCCCACCTACCCCAGTCGTCGAAGTTCAGATCGTTGAGTTGCCAGTCACCGGAGGAGCGGCGATCGCAACCAAATCGCTGGCCATCGCGTTCTTCGCCGGTTTCGCCTTGATTGGCTTGGCCTTCACCGTCGCGCGCTTCCGAACTCGCCGCACCAATTGAATCAGGAATCGTCAACCTAGTTAGATTGACGAACTACCCCCTCCAAGTCAACAGGTCCGAAATCTCATCAAGGATCGTGTCCAACTCTTCACCGTCATAACGGTCGAACGCCTTCGATCCAGGTTGCCGCGTAATCGGCGTCTTAATAATCCCCCGCCTCCAAAACGCCTGCTTATAAGTCGTGACGCCGAAGAAAAACTCGAAATTCAACGACGGCAGAATCCGATTGAACAGCGCGCGTGCCTCATCCGTCACCACCTGCTGACCGTTCTCATCCACTCCTCCCGCTTCCAACGCGTCCCAAACCGCGACGTGCGCCTCAGTGATATGACCCGCCGGCATAGTGCCCGCGCCACCACGTCGATACTCCGCCAACAAGAACCGACCTCCCATACCACCCATGATCGACTCCACCTTGTCACCGCACGCCTCAAGCACCGCCGTCATCACGTTGCCGGGCAACAAGCTCTCCTCTTTCAACAGATTGGCACCCGGAATCTCCTCGATAATCCGGATGAGAGTCGGAGTAGGTATCGTTGGCCCAGTAGGGGGTTTGTTGTTTTGAAGCCAGATCGGCAGACCGGTCGCTTCGCTGAGAGCACCGTATAGATCGATCGTCTCCTGACCTCCACCCATGCCATTCACCGGCATCGCCATGATCGAGTCCGCGCCGCACTCAACCGCTACACGTGCGCGCTCGATGCAATGTTCAATCGAGATCCCGCTAGCTCCAGCGACCACCGGCACGGCGCCGCCGACCGTGGCCACACCAACCCTCAAGACCTCATCCCGCTCTTCATCCGTCAACCTCGGCCCTTCGCTCGCATTCACCGGCATTACGACACCATGCGCACCAGCCTCCACACAGTACGAAACGCAACTCCTCAACGACTCATAGTCGACGCTGCCATCTTCATTGAACGGGGTAACCGGTATCGAGAATACGCCCCGGTTCCTAGTCTGGCTGCCGCTGTCCGCTTGTGTCGCCATGTCGATCTCGCCTCGCACTGAATTTCGCTGTGCGTATTTTAGACGCGATGACGATGTTCTCTTTGCGCTTATCCTTAATCCCCAAAACAGAGGCCATTGAAAACCCCGTCATTCCGGCGAAAGCCGGAATCCAGAAGGGCTGGGCAAACGGCAATACAAACTCACCAACAAAATCGAGGTCGAGACATGGCAACCAAAATGCGAGCAGCACTAGACGACGGAACTGGCGCGTATCGCACCCAGGACGCACCAATGCCAGAGATGTTCGAGGGCGCAGCGTTGATCCGCGTCCGCCAAACCGGCATCTGCGGTTCAGACCTGCACATGACCACGCGGCGCGAGGAAGCACAAGACATGCCGTCAGGCCACGAAGTCGCCGGAGAGATCGTCGAACTGCCCCCCGGAAACCACAAACTGCAGGTCGGCGATCGAGTCGCCATCGACACCGTATGCTCAGGCCGCGCCTGCTTCGACTGCCGCTTCTGCAACTACGGCCAATACCGACACTGCATGAACTTCGTCGAAGACTCAGGCGGCGGGTTCGCCGAATACATGACACGACGCCCCCTCGGCCTATTCAAGATCGGCGACGACATGGACTGGACCGACGGCGCACTGGTCGAACCGATGGCGGTTTCAGTACACGGACTTCGCTATTCCGGCATGAAACCGGGCGATGTCGTCGCCATCGTCGGCTCCGCCCCCATCGGCCTCTCCTCCATCGCCTGCGCACACGCCTTCGGTGCCAGCAAGGTCATCGCCTCCGCCAAGTATCCGCAACAGGCCGAGATGGCCGAAAAGATGGGTGCCGACATCGTAACCGGAGCCGAGCCGGGAGAGTTGGCGGACCGCGTCATGGAAGTCACTGACGGCGTCGGTGCCGACGTAGTCGTCGAATCGGTCGGCGGACACCAAACAGGTTCCTTCCACGAAGCAATCAAAGCCACCCGAAGCCAAGGCATCATGGTCTACCTCGGCGGCATCAAAATACCCATGGAACTGGATCTCTTCGACCCGCTCCTCCGAGAGATCAAAATCATCTCCTCCAACTGCTACGGCATCATCGACGGCGTCCACGACTACATAGTCGCCATCAACCTCCTAGCCTCCGGCCACTACCCATACCGCGACGCCGTCAAACACCGCTACGGCCTCGAAGAAGTCGGCGAAGCCTTCGACACCGCATTCGACAAGACCACCGGCGCGGTGAAGGTGCATATCGTGCAGAATTGAGGCGCAAAGAAGTTGCCACCCACGCCCCTTTCGCAGAGCGAAAGGGGCGCGCACAAGCGAAGCGAGAGCGCGGGGTATGCCCGGGGCGGGACGGGCGGGCCATCGCCGGGTAGATCGCTTTTACAACCGGTTTCCACAAAGTTATCCGGATGCTATCCTTGCGTTTAAGGACGCATGAAAACAGACTTAGTCACCTTTCCTAGTCCGTGTTTTCGGGGATTGGATCAATGAAAAGCGACCTAAACAGAGACAAAGTGCTCGAGGAGCTTCGACGCCACAAACCAGCTTTGCAAGAGCGCTTCGGCGTTAAAAAATTATCGCTGGTGGGTTCGATTGCACGTGGTGAGAGTGGCGATGGCAACGACATCGATTTGATCGTTGAATTCGCAGGTCCCGCAACCGCGGACGGCTTCTTCGGTGCCCATGCTTACCTCGAGGATTTATTCGACTGTGAAGTGGATCTGATGACGGAGAAGGGCTTGCGCGAAGGAATGCGTCGGTATGTAAAAGGTAAATCGATCCTTGTTTGAATCTGAACGGCACGTCAGGGATGCGACACAATCGCTGCGTGACATCGAACGTTTCTGCTACCGCGTACTCGACTGTTCCGCTGGACTTGATCAGTTTGCTTTCGTCCGGGCGCGCGACCTGTATGAATCCAGCATGTGGAATTTGGTTTTGATCGGCGAAGCCGCATCAAACGTCCCATCTCCCTTTAAGTCCGCCCATCCGCAGATTCCTTGGCGGCTAATGACAGGCGCGCGGAATGTGTTCATTCATCAGTTTTGGAAGATCGACAACGACGTTGTTTGGGACATAGTCACAAATCATGTGCCGCGATTGCTGGATGATTTACGCCCAATCTTGAAACGGGCCGAAGACAACATTTCCTGATCACCGCCTCCGACAAAACAGCCGGCACAGTCGAGGCGCGATTCCTCCAAAACTGAACCCACACCACACCCCCTTCAATCCACCCAACCCGTGTCGCTATCGCCAGCCAGCTTGCCAACGACCAAGTTATCCCGCGCCGCATACACCGCCTCCTCAACAGTCTCCAAATCAGGTCCCACCGCCGAAAACATCGTCCGGAACCTGTCCACCGGTTCGATTAACACGCCGAGGGCGATGGCACCCGTGTCGCCACGCCAAATGTAAAGATCGTCAAACGGCTCACGATCCGGTAGGCTATCCGCCCGGATTCTCTTTAACCGCGGCTGATCGCTTAGAGCAGTCGTTAGGCTGTCGATGTATCGCATGTTCTCCCATTCAGCCACCTGCAGATACAGCGCCCTACCCTCATCGTCCTCAAACAACATCCCATAATCGCCACGCCATCCGGGATGTTCCGCTTCGATGTCGTCAGACTCCGCATCCGTCAACGTCGCCAACAGCGCGATCCAATCGGAACGACCGATCGTCGTTCCTGAACGCAATTCCCACTCCTCACCCAAAACATCATCCGGCAAACTTAAAGGCTCTCGACCTTCGCCGTCGAAATACTTCGCCTCGCGATAGATCTGCTCCGTGGTGTACGGAGGCCGTTCGAACACCTCATCGATCTTCTGACGCTCCGTTTCGCAGGTCGGACAATTCGACGAATACCGGACCATAAACACGAAAAACGAACCAGTGCCGTATGTGAATGAGTTGAGTTGGTCCTGGAGCCGAGCCATCACGGGCTCGTCGAGATCACTCAATTCCTCATCGCCGAGACCATCGTAATACTCCCGGAGGCGATCCCAACCAATAACGTTTTCTATGTACTCGTATTCGGTATTTGACGCGTCCCCCTCAATCAACGCCCCCAAAGCGCGCCTGCCGTCTCGATCGCCCTTGAAACACTCGCTCCAAGTCACGAAATCGTATTTCTCGTTCTGAAGATGATGGGAATACTCGTGCAGATACGTCAGCACTGCTCCAACATCGAAGTCGCCGATATCGCCACGGACAAAAATCTCCCGCGTTTCGGGGTTGTACAGACCGATGTAACGATCCCCTTGATACTCCGCGATGAACTCCGCGTACCTGCTCTCTCGAGACAGCAACGTCAAAGTCCGATTGATCTGCTCCCAAAGATGGACAGTCGAATCCTCCTCTTCGGCCCAATCTTCCACCGCATCCCTACGCCATTCACGCCAAACCTCCTCATCGACGACGCTTCGTTTGAATTCGCCGACCGCCACGTCATCCATCTCGTAATACTCCCTAGCCCAAGCCTCGATCTCATCCATCTTCGCAACCCACTCCTCTGGAACCTCATCCTCCCCAACCCCCGCCGGCGAAGTCGGCACCGGCGTAGGCGTCACCCCCTGCTCAGGCGTAGCCGTAGGCAAAACATGATCCCGACAATAAACCTCCCGCTCCGACAACGGCTCAGGCGTCGCAGTCGGAGAAGGCCCAACCGTTGGAACAGCAGTCGCAGTTGGCGACGGAAGACTAGGCGTAGGTGAAGGGGTTACAGTCGGAACGCGGGTTGCGTTTACGAAGACGGTGCGGGGAGTGGGGGAGGGGACGGTGGTGGGTTCGTCGGGTGTGGGTGTGCAGGCTAGTCCTGATATAGCGAGCACGAGCGTGCAAAGAAACCAAGTTGCCGAAAATGTTCCAAAAAATCTGTTATTGGGCATACACTCAATTGTCTTTCGGCAGACCTTGTGGATGCTGAAACGATCACCCCATCTCAGACGCGATCTTCTCCGCGATCATGATCGTGGTGGCGTTGGTGTTGGCGCGGATAACATCCGGCATGATCGAGGCATCGACCACCATCAGATTGTCGATTGCGTGCATCTCGCACTTCGCATTAACAACCGCCATCGCGTCGGATTCCGGACCCATCTTGCACGTTCCCGACGAATGATGCTGCGTTCGCACGTTCTCAAGCAGCCAATCGTTCAAAGCGTCATCGTCAGCCAACTGCTCATCCGTAGGAGTGATCCGCCGCATCTTCGCCGGCCCATACTCCGGCAGTTCAGATAGATGCGCAGCCAACCGCACAGCACCCCGCAACCGCTCCGCATCGAACGGTTCGCTCAAATATCGGTAGTCCAAGATCGGTTGATCGTGCGGATTCGCCGTCGCTAATCGCAATTCCCCCTTGCCCACGGCCTTCTGCAATGCGATGCTGAAACCGGTCGGAGATGCGCGAATCGTCGGATCGAAGTCAATCGGGACGTGTTCCGTCCGTATCGAGATGGGCCGCATATGCATATCGTTGCGGAAAGGCGAATCGGGCGTCGTATAACGCATACCGATCTGCAACGGCGGCGGACGCTCCGGAATCGGTTCATCAACGTCGCTCTCGTACTGCATGAAAACTGCGATATGGTCGCGCAGATTCTGACCCACTCCAGGGACGTCGGCGATCACCTCGATCCCGTGCTCCTTCAAATGTTCCGCAGGTCCGACACCGGAAAGCATCAACGTTTGGGGTGAGTTGATCGCACCCCCGCTGAGGATGGTCAGTCCCGCCTCCAATCGGTACGTTTCACCGCCGGATTCCACCTCCACACCGTAAGCCGCACCGTTTTCAATCAGCACGCGGTTGACAAACACGCCGGAGCGTACCGTCAGATTCATCCGATCGCGCGCCATCTGCAGGTAGGTGACCGCGGTGCTCATGCGTAATTCGTTGACGCGATTGAGTACCAGGTGACCGACTCCAGTCGATTCGGGGTGGTTATGGTCATGAGTGAATGGGTATCCAGCGGCCTGACACGCGTCGATAAACGCCTTCGGGCTGGCCATCAACTCATCTTCTCGATAACGTCGAACCGGTATCGGTCCGTCGGAACCGTGAAAATCATCGCCGGGAAAATCGAGATCAGTCTCGATCTTGCGGAAGTACGGCAAGACGTCGAGGTATCCCCATCCTTCGTTGCCTTCCGCCTCCCATTCGTCGTAATCTTCGGGGATTCCGCGGAACCAGACCTGTCCGTTGATGGCGCTGGAGCCACCAACCACCTTCCCCCGTGGCAGGTTGAACGGTTCTTGCTGAGGGGTTGCGAGCGCTTCGTAACCCCATGTGTGTGCATCGGAGTCGTAAGACTCGTACCACGCCAAGACGCCGTATTTGATGTGGTCCGGCAGCCATTCGAATTCGGGATAATCCGGACCTGCCTCGAGCAGCAGTACAGTTCGGTTTCGGTCCTCGGACAGCCGAGAAGCCAGAACGCAGCCGGCGGAGCCGGCTCCGACAATGATCACGTCGTACTTCATCGCAACGAGCTTATCCAGCGTAGAGGAATTCGCTGGCGAGAATTTTAACCCGCTACAGTCGTGGTTGTGCGATGACTTTGCGGCGTTGATACCCGCCCGTGATCATCACTTCGGTAACCTAGCCGGAGTGCCCACGCCAGGTGATGCGTGCTTTGAATTTCGGCGCGGTCTGACTGTTTTCGCAACCGCGTCGCTTTATCGTCGGTGACTATGCCGCTTTCGACGTCGCGAGCCTCGGATAGTAATCCCTCTGAATCACTCGATAGACCGTGCGTTCGCTCGTACCAACAGTCATTGCGATCTGGCTCACCTTCATGCCGCTGGTTCGGAGCCTCACGATCTCCATGTCGCGCCCAACTTTGATTTTGCGCTTGCCCCAGTTCGGGTCGTCATATTTGCACAATGCCAGTGGGCACTCCAAGCAAGCGGCCGCCAGTTCGCATCCGGTGTCTCGATACGTAGCGTGCTCAGGTAATGCGGTTTTGCGAATTGGGACCGTTTCGTTGCTATTGAGGATTGTTCGGTTTGGAGTGGCTGATCGACCGGCGCCTTGCAAAGTTAATGCGACCATCTCACAGAGTTCCTCTGAACTGGCTTTCATGACAAGCCCGCTCGAAAAGTGACCCTTCAAATCCCGCTTGCCCGTAGAACACAAAGGTCAAAGCTTCGTTCCGGCAACGCGGCGCGACGATGCGGTCAAACCACTCAGGATCGATCAGGTGGGCGCCGACAACCTCGACTAAGACGTTTGGGAACACGACGGTCGCGTCGTCTCGAATGGGATTGTCAACGCTGACGAACAGGTGGCGCGCGGCTCCGATGGCAATGCTCCTCTCGCCTATCGGTTGCCACAGTTCACCCGCGCCAGATTCTTCAAGCGCGGCAACCAACGCATCCATCGCAGGCCAGGTGTTGAGGTTCAGCGAGGGCGAAACCGTGACGTTAATCCCACCGAATCCAGAGGCCAAAGTCAGCAACATACTGCGTATGGGCGTCGCGAAATCCGTCGCGTGGCTAACCGAAGGGCTTTTCACGGCGAATGAGACGCGTTCGCGCGACATGGCCGCCTGCATGATCTTTTGGCCAAGTTGGTCCTTGTCGGCGATAAAATCCGCAACCGGATTTGTCAGCGCCGAAAGTTCGGACTCGATGTCGACCATCGAGGTCATCCGCTCAACAGTTGTCGCAAGCGGATTCGCTCGACTGTCGGTTTCCGCATCTTGACGAACTGTAGGTCGTTCTAAAAGTTGAGTAGTCATGACGTATGCCTTCGTTCTTTATCACACTTACGTTCTAATTAGAACATACCATCTAATATATCCCGTGTCAACTCTCAAGCTTTGTCACTCTGACGAGCGTCGCGGACAACCGTCCTTCTCGAGGCGTTACTTCGTGCATAATGGACATCGGCAAAGAAGCCCAAGTTGGTGGTGGTCGCAACAAAATGTCAGTCAACGTCGAGATCGTATCTATCGGTTCTGAGTTGCTGCTAGGGCAGATCGTGGACACGAATTCAGCGTGGATCTCCCAACAACTGGCTGAGAACGGCGCAAATGTCTTCTACAAGTCATGCGTAGGCGACAACCTGAACCGCATGACGGAGGTTCTGCGCATCGCCCTAGACCGCGCCGATGTCGTCATAACAGGTGGTGGAATTGGCCCTACACAGGACGACTTGACTCGTGAAGCGGTGGCAGGGGTGTTCGGCGTCAAGGTGGTAACCGATCCGGATTCGTTGACCGAATTGCGCGAACGTTTCCAGAACCGCGGCTTCATCCTGACCAAAAACAATGAACGTCAAGCTCAGATTCCCGAAGGCGCCAAAGTCATAAAGAACCCCAACGGCACCGCGCCAGCGTTCATGGTTGAATCGGACAAAGGTACTATCATCAGTCTTCCCGGCGTGCCGTTCGAGATGAAATGGCTCATCACCAACGAGATCATTCCTTATCTTCGTCACCAATACGATCTCGGCGAAACCATCCACTATCGAGTGTTGAAGGTCGCCGATCTAGGCGAAAGCGCCGTAGACCATGAGATCGGTCACTTGATCGCCGAATCTTCTAACCCAACCGTGGGAGTGCTGGCGCGACCTGGCCAAGTCGACGTCAGAATCGCCGCGCGCGCTGCGAACGTTGAAGATGCCATCGCATTGATCGAACCCGTCGAGGCTGAGGTACGAGAGCTTCTGGGCAATCACATATTTGGCAGCGATGAAGAAACCATCGAGAGCGTTATCGGCGAAATGCTGCGCGAACGTGGGGCAACAGTGGCGGTTTACGAGGACCTCAGCGCCGGCGCGGTTTCAGACTCGATGCGAACTGCCGCGGGCGAAAGCTTTCTTGAAGCGATAGTGGCCAATACCGATCTGCCTGGAGATCGACTCATCAGCGATCGCGGCGACAACGATCTATCTGGTGAAGAACGTGCACACGCGTTGGCTGAGGCGATACGCGAACATTCTGGGTCCACGATCGGAATCGCGGTTCACGGCATCCCGGAATCGCCGGAGTCAGAAGGCAGCGCGGTCAACCTCGGCAGGGGAGACACGTACATCGTGATCTCCGACGAAAACAAATCCGAGATGCGGCACGTCCGATCCGCGGGTAGCGGCGCCCCAGACCGACGGAGGGCAGCGATGTACGCGTTCGGAACCTTGCGGCAGCATCTTCTCGCGAGTTGAAACTTCGAACGAATTGGAGTGCAATAGAACACAGAATGAAACTGTTAGTTAAATCGCCGCAAATCTTGATCGTGGCCGCGCTGGTATCAGTCGTCGCCGGCGCGATGTTGGTCGCATGTTCATCGCCGGAGCCCACTGCCACTCCCGTTCCACCAACCCCGACGCCAGTTCCACCGACGGCGACTCCGGTGCCGCCAACTCCGACGCCGGTTCCGCCGACACCAACTCCCGTGCCACCTACTCCTACTCCGGTACCGCCCACACCGACGCCGGTACCCCCGACCGTGACCCCTGAACCCGCGGTCAAAGAGGCCGAGTCTATCGACGAGATCAGCCCGTCCGGATTGTCTGCGCACGATGCCACTTGCATCGAAGAACACGCGGATGCGGATACCGCCGCCAATGTTTTCGAGGCGATTGAGGCCCTGACAACCGGCGTGGACGCTGAAAACCGTCACATTCTTAACCTTTTGGCCGCCGCCGAACCGCTCTCGCATTGCGGAGTGATGCCCGAACGATTCGCGCCGATCGTGGCGCAGATCAGCCCTGAGGATGCTGAATGCGTAGTAGAGCAGGCGGGCGTAGAGATGTTGATGAACTTCTTCACCATCACCGAGGAGCAACAGGCGCAAACGCTTAATCTGATGGCCCTGGCCCCGCTTCTAGGTTCGTTGCAAGCGTGTGATGTAGCACTCGATCTGACCGCAGCCGGGCAGTGATGGTCGCTTCGTTTCGCCCGAATGCAATGGAACGACGATTCGACGTGGTAACGCTTATCATTTGGCGAAACCATTAGCGGTTGAATCTTTGAACCGACAACCGTGTGCTAGGAGTGCACCAACATGAGAAGCAAGGCAGCGATCCACGTCGAACACGGCAAACCACTGACGGTCGACGAGATCGAGATTCCCGATCCTCGCTCGGATCAAGTCCACGTCAAGCTGCATTCAAGCGGTGTCTGCCACTCCCAACTGCATCAGATGCATAACCCTGAGACGGCGACACCCTCGCTCCTCGGGCATGAAGGAACTGGTACCGTCGTGGCTGTCGGCTCTGAAGTCGATCACGTCAAAGAGGGTGACCTTGCGATTGTGACGTGGGTGCCGAAGGACCCGATCCGCGGTCGATGGACTCCTGAACCGAGCGGCGCGACCTACCGAGAAGAGCCGCTCAACGGCGCTACATACACGTGGGGCGAGGACGCATTGGTGTGGGGCGGATACGTCATCCCAATCGATGAGGGCAACCCTAAAGACATCTCGTCGATTGTGGGTTGCGCGGTGCTCACCGGAGCTGGCGCCGTGCTGAACACCGCAAGGGTGCGACCGGGGGATTCGGTCGCAATTTATGGTATCGGCGGTGTTGGCACGTCAGCTCTAATAATGGCCGTGATGCTGGAGGCGTATCCGATTATCGCGATCGATATCGACGACTCGAAACTCGAGTACGCGAAGGATATGGGCGCGACACACACGGTCAACGCCATGAAAACGGATCCGATCGAAGCGATCCACGACATCACGGGTGGTGGCGCGGATTACGCGTTCGACGCGATCGGACTTCAGATAACAAGCGAGCAGATCCTGCCTTCGGTTAGAGGCGGTGGTCCTGGCGCCGATAACCATGGTGGAATGGCCGTCTTGATTGGCATGCCCGCACCGCAGATGACAGTCGATCCCGGTCAGTTCATGTATCACCAGAAGCAGTACCGCGGATCGCTAGGCGCAACTTATCCCGAGAAAGATTTCGAGCAGTTCCTGCGCTGGCATCAAGAGGGTAAGTTCCCGCTCGATAAGCTGGTCACTCGACGCTACAGCCTAGACCAGATTAACGAGGCGTGCAACGATCTGCAAAACGGCGAAATCCTAGGTCGCGCCATCATGGTCTACGACTAGACGGGCCGATCTTCAACGATATCTGCTGATGTGACCGCCTCATTGCGGATCTGTTCAACATGCATTACCGCACGCTAGGAAAATCCGGAATACCGGTGTCCATCGTTTCCTACGGCGGCGGCGGACCTAGTCAGTTCGGCAAAGCGGCGGGACTGACCGCGGATCAACGACGCGATCTGATCGCTCGCGCCTTGGACTTGGGCATCAATCTCTTTGATACGGCGGCGAATTATGGAGATAGTGAGATTTGGCTCGGTGAGGCTCTGCGCGGAGTTGCACGCGACACGTATCTGGTAGCCACGAAGTGGACGTGGAAAACGCCCGATGGCGTATTGCCGGATCCCAGCAGCCTCGTCGAATCGACGGAACGCAGTTTGAAGCGGCTCAATACCGACGTCATCGACATCATGCAGATTCACGGGATTCTCCCCGGCAGGTACCAGGACATCGCCGAGAGATACGCAGGAACCCTGTTGCGGATCAAAGAGCAAGGCAAAGCGCGGCTGATCGGTTTTACGGAAATGATGACTGAAGACCCTCGTCACACCGTTCCGTTGACCGGTTTAAATGAGCATCCGGATGTCTGGGATGCCATCATGCTCAAATACGGAATCTTGAATCAGTGCGCGGCGCAAGAAGTCCTACCATTGGCACAACAGCACGGTACGGCAATCCTTAACATGGCGCCGGTCCGGTACACACTGCCGAGGCGAGAAGAATACGAACAGTTATTGAACAACTGGCGTGAGGAGGGTGAGATCGATGTCGACCACCCGAAGTTACGGGACGGTCTGGATTGGTTGATAAACGACGATGTGCCGTCTATCATTTCGGCGGGTTACAAATTCGCCGCCGACCATCCGGGAATATCGACGGTGATCTCGGGCACGTCGAAAATCGGTCACCTTGAAGACAACGTCGCCGCGTTCGAATACCCGACTTTGCCACCGGATGACGCTGAAACCCTTCGCCGGCTTCTAGGCAATTCCGCAGCTCCGCGTTAGTTCGCACGCGAGAGGCACGGCAAGACCGGTAGGTTGCGATTGATCCGGTCGAAAACCTCATCGAGGCTCGCGACTCCCAGACGCTGATACATCTTACCGCAGACCTCGACTTGGCCCGCTTGCTTTGCCTCGTTTAATTCCTCCTGTTTAGGCTTGGAGGGGTGAACGAGCAAACCTGCGACAACGCCGTCATTGCCACTTCGTTCCACGGCGCGGCGTAGATCTCGCAGGATTGCCGCGTCAAACGGATCGCGACCTGCGACGCGAACTATTGCGTGTCGGGATTCTTCTGCATCTGTTGAAAGCGTCGCGACGGCGTCAATTCCTAGGCCGAGATCTTGTTGATTGCGCCAAGGAATGCAGCCCTTGATTTGAGCAATTGCGGCGCGCTCGAATCGGAGGGGATCCGAAATCGCCATCGCGGCCCAAATTCCGATGTCGGACGTTTTAGTCGATGGGAGGCCATCGACATCGAATTCGACGTCGAGGTGTTCAGCTTCGAATCGCTGTTGCAAAACGCTAAGCGCCATCGGTTCGATGTCGATGCCGATCCATGATCGCCCGAGACGTTCCGCCGCGACCAAGGTCGTCCCACATCCGCAAAAGGGGTCTAACACCATGTCGCCACAGTTACTTGACGCGTTGACGATTCGTTCGAGCAAACGGACTGGTTTCTGCGTGGGGTAACCGGTGCGCTCCGGCGACCATGTTTGCAGCGAGTTGATATCCGGCCACCAGTCAGGCATGTGGGCGCCGCGTTCCAGATCGCGCGCTTTGTCATCTATGCTCACGCCTCCGCGTGACTGCACCAGCGATTTAGACGCTTGTGAGTATTCTGTGAACTGCGGGTTGAAAAGGTAGCTATCACTCTTGGAATAGCGCAGGATCACGTCGTGTTTCCGTGCGAAATCACTGCGAGGCACGCCACCGCCGCGATAGCACCAAACGATCTCGTTGCGGAAGTTTTCGCTTCCGAAGACCGCATCCATGACGACTTTGAGATAGTGACTGGCTGTGGGATCGCAATGCAGATAGACGGTCCCGGTCTTACGCATCACACGCTTTACCTCAGCGAGTCGAGGCGCGATGTTGACCAAATACGCCATCATCCGATCGCGTCCGAGCAAGTTCTTTAAACCTCGAATAGCATCGGCCACCAACCTCCCCGCACAACCTCGTAACAACTCTTTACTAAGGAGTTCCGTTGATTCATCCCACGTCCACACGTCTTCGAACGCGGGTAGGTGCGCCATCGGCTTAAGTACTTCTGGCCCGCGAAACACGATCCCATAGTTTCGGTTGGAGTTGAACGGCGGGTCAAGATACACGAGGTCAACGACATCGTTTGGCATCTCCCGCAAGGTTTCAAGATTGTCCCGCAGGTGAAGCCGCCTAGTACGGCTGGGCGTTATAACGTTATCCGAAACCGATCCGATGTTAGTGTCGTATTGCGTCACGTCGTTTTGCGTGTGGTTGACCGACTCGTTTCGAAGTTGCATGCTCAACGAGTAGACCGAAGGCGAGGTGTCGACGGTGTTTGATGCTATATTTGGCGCAGTCGACTATTGATTTCGCTTTGAGTTTCGATTGGTGGATTACGATCGCCGCCAACGCCACTGGGATGTCGATCCTACTTCTAAAGGAGCTTCGTTTTGACCACAGCTTCCGCCACAACTGCCGAAACCGGCGTTAACCGCACTCACGCCGACACGATCGACCGTATCGCCGCAAACGTCGGCCGAGTCATCATCGGAAAAGACTCCGCCGTTCGTTTGGCGATGGTTGCTTTGTTGAGTCGCGGCCACGTTCTAGTGGAGGACGTGCCAGGTGTGGGCAAAACGATGCTTGCGCGGTCGATCGCGATCACGACCGGATGCGATTTCAAGCGCGTGCAATTTACGCCTGATCTGCTGCCGAGCGATGTGACAGGCGCATCGGTTTACAACCAACAGATCGGCAACTTTGAATACCGGCCTGGACCTGTCATGGCACAGATCGTCTTGGCAGACGAGATCAACCGCGCGACACCGAAGACACAGTCGGCTCTCTTGGAAGCGATGGGCGAGCAGCAAGTTACGGTCGAGGGTGTTACGCACGCTTTGCCGAGTCCGTTCATGGTGATCGCTACCCAAAACCCGATCGAATATGAAGGAACGTTCCCGCTGCCGGAAGCGCAACTCGACCGGTTTTTCATGCGCATCTCGCTCGGATATCCGGATCCTTTGGAAGAGGTCTCGATAATGGACGGCCGCGAGTCTACCGATCCGATCGACCTTCTAAGCGCTAGCTGCTCAGCGGAGGAGATCGTGGAGCTTCAGCAATACACCGATACGATCTACATCGACGAGCTGATAAAGCAGTACATCGTCGAAATCGCCAACGCTACTCGGAGCCATCCAGATACAACTCTCGGCGTCTCACCGCGTGCGAGCATCAACCTGATGAAAGGTGCGAAGGCATTCGCAATGTTGCAGGGCAGGGACTATGTCATCCCCGATGATGTAAAAGCGATCGTGGTGCCTGTGATGTCGCATCGTGTCTTGCTCTCCCCTTCAGCGCGCATGCGAGGCGTCAACCAGAGCAATATAGTCGATGAAGCTTTAGAACAAACCGCAGTTCCAGGCGCCAGCGGCGGACGCGTCGCGACAGCCGTCGGAGGCTGATAACTGCCAGTGGCAAGAACGCGCAACAGCTGATACATCCCCTAGGCGCCCACTCCACCTATCACCACGAACAACCCGCTTCAGAAGTGCAAGCATCGATACCAAAGATTGGTCGAGGAATCGTTGGCCCGGTTGAAGGCGGCGGTTTGTTGCGCAGGTTGATAGATTGGCTGCTGCGACATCGGATGCTCATCGGCATCATTTTTGTGATTTGCGTAAAGGTGATCAACACCGTCTCCACGGGATTTGATCTCTCGATGCGCCTCGCGTACTTGCTATTGATCCTGATAATCGTCTCGTGGGTCTGGTCGCGGGTCGGTGCGGCTAACATGAAGGCCAGCGTAAATAGGCCGACCGGCCCGTTTTCCGTGGGCGACACGCTAACGGAACGTATCGTCATTCAGAACTCCAACGGCGCGCCCAAAGCGTGGGTTGAGGTTGAAGACAAGACAACGCTGCCGGACGTGGAGTTCAGAGAAGTGACCAATTTCGGTTTGATGGTCACCTTCAAACGGGTTGATATGGAAGCCTCGTTGACCCAACGCGGCGAGTACGATCTCGGGCCTTTGGTTATTCGCGCATCCGACCCGTTCAATCTTTTCCCGCGTGACATCGAGTTCGAAGGTGTGGACAAGGTCCTTGTCTATCCGAGAGTGCTGCCGATGCCTGATCTAGCGGCATCGCGCGTACTTCTCGCCGACGGGCATTCGCGACGGCAACGCATGAACGTGCTTTCGACGGATGTCGCCTCTGTAAGGCAATACGCCGACGGCGACCCGATCGGCCGAATCCACTGGCTGACCACCGCACGAACCGGCGAGTTGATGGTCAAACAGTTCGACCAAGGCTCTGCCGGAGAGATGTGGGTGATTTTCGATCAACACGTAAACGCGCAAGCGGGAACTGGAAAAGATTCCACCGACGAGTATGGCGCAACCATCGCAGCCTCGGTGGTCGACAAATACACGCGCAGTTTCACAGAAGTCGGATACGTGGCCTACGGAAGCCACACGTTGATGGCAACCCCCGATCACACCGCTTCGCATCGCGAAAACATTCTTCGGCACATCGCCGCCAGCCGGCCGACGGGCGACACGCCGATCATTCAAGTCTTGGCCGCCTTGGATCGCGATCTTTTTGTAAGTTCCACGATCGTCGTCGTAACCGCTGCGGACGATGGCGACTGGATCGACGCTCTAGGCACATTGCGACGCCGAGGCGTGCAAGTGATATGCATCGTGATGGACCGAGAATCGTTCGGCGGCGAATCTAATGATTCGGTGATCTCGAGACTATCGATGTCTGGTGTGACCACGTACCGCGTCTACCACGGCGACGACATCGCCGATGCGCTTAGCACGACCGCGGACGCGGACGCGACAGCAGCTCGGATTTCGGCACTCTACTCCGGGGTGGGCGACCAAACCCGCATCGCCGCAATAGGCACCGAATCTGAAACGGACGACGACGCGGTCGTACCGGAAAGCGTCGGTGCTCAGGTGGAACAGTCGTGACAACTACTACAGCAGAGATCGGTGGCATTTTCGGCCGTTCTTCGCGATCAATGCGCACGCGTAGAGTTTGGCGTCGCAGATTGATGCGGCGGGCTTTTATCTCCGAGATTCCCGCAAACGATTGGATCGCGCTTGGGTTGTTGGGCTGGATGCTTACCATGGTCGGTTGGTCTGTGGAGTTGGCGAATTGGGGCGATCTGCCAAGCATCGTGCCGACGACGCTGATCGCTACAGCGATAGCCTTTTTCATGCTCAGACTCAGGCTGCCGAAGCTGGCCATGCATTGGGTCTGGAGCTTGGTGATCCGATTCGCTGTGTTTTTGGGCGCTGGAGTGGTGGTCGTGTTTTGGCAGGGTTCGCTGAACGCGGATGGCAGCAATCCAGTAGCCAGATCGTTCGACGCGTGGGACAGGTTTGCGCTGTGGATCGATATCGCAATCAACGGCGGCGTCAGTGGTGATCAGGTGCCGTTCGCGATGTTGATGATGACGTTGACATGGATCATGGCGTACGTTGTCACTACGCTGACGTTCCGGTTCAATAGCCCTTGGATACCTGCCGCGATACTCGGCACTGCTCTGCTGACGAATCTCAGCCATCGAATCGGGTTGCACGAGCAGACGTTCTATCTATTCATGGTTGGCGCGGTCGCATTGTTCTCGCACCTTGTCGCGGTAGGTCGCATTAACCAGTGGCGAAAATCGGGTTTGACCGTACCTCGAGAAGCGCGATGGATAGCCGCTCGAGACGGCCTGATCCTGGCGTTCTTCGTAATGGTGATAGCGGCTTTGATGCCGTTGTTCGTGCCTAGATCGTCGGACCTTAGTGAACGATGGAACACGGTGTTCTTGGATCCATTCACACAGTTCAAAGACACGGCTGAACGGTTGTTGGCGGGCATTCCTAGCGGCGACGACGATATGATCTATTCGCCGAACGCAGTGTTGCCATTCAAGGGCGGAATTCAGTTGACTGATGATCCAGTAATGTGGATCCGAACTAGATACGCCAAACTGCACCCGGCGCGCGTCTATCAGGAATACACGTCGCAAGGCTGGATAACCGCGCCCAGCATCGCTGTGCCAGCTGATCCGGGAACCAAACTGTTGGTAGCCCCTGACGAAAACGGCGTCGAAAAGCGGGCTAGGTTGGATGTCGGTGTGGAACCGCTCGGCAGAACGGATCGAGTAATACCGGCAGGTGCAACCCACGCGGTGAATCACCGAGCCGATATCGAAGTCTTAGAACCGTTGACCTGGGACGTACCACTCGCGGGTAGTCCGGCGAACTTGGCCAACCTGCCGGATGATCTGCGGGAATTCGCATTCACTCTGCGAGAGCGACTGATGCAGATGGCGGAGGAATCGCCAGCCTATTCGTCTCAGGATGGCGACAGAAATCGTCCTCGGTTTACCTTGAACACACAACCAACGATGACCGCCGACGAGGTCAATTCCGCCATACGTCAGATCCAGTCGGGCATGTTTACGTTGGCTAGTTTGGAGCAGCAGATAACTTTTTCGATCACTTCCAGCTCCCTCGAAGAGCTGGCGTTCGACAACGCCGGCGAGGTCGAGCACATGATCTTCACAATGTCGGACACTGCTTTGACCGAAGTGCTGAGTGCGACAGACGAAACGCCAGAAACCGTGGGGATCCGCATCTCTTCGCTGGCGCTCAAAGAACACGCGGACAAAAATGGCGTTGAGGCGCCCGACCGGTTGATGTTCGTGATCACATCGGAGAACCTCATGGAGTTGGTGCAGCCGGACCTAGATCCTCTCGGTTCACCCAATCGACGCGACACGACGCGATTCAAAATCACTTCCGAAAACCTCGAATCGATGGATCTAACGCGTAGCCAGATCGTGTGGAAATCGTTCAATTGGAGGGTTTTCGCAGAAGCGGACGGCACTAACGCCGAACTGATGCGATTGGTACGACGAGGGCCGACTGAGCAGAACACCGTTTCGTTCGACGAGGTACTGGAAGAGAGCCAAAGTTACGTTGCTACAACATTCGTTTCTACCGCCGAAATCGAGGAGTTAGAGGAATCCACGGCCCAATACCCCAGCTGGGTCGCGGATCGATATTTGCAGCTGCCTGACACCTTGCCGGCCGAGGTGCGAGCGTTGGCCAAGGACATCGTCGACGACGCGGCGGCGGTCACGCCTTGGGAAAAGACCATGGCGATCAAAGCGTTCCTGCAAGATCAGGTTTACTCGCTGGAGATCGAAGGACCAGGACCGTTCGACGATGGCGTGAGTTATTTTCTGTTCGAAACCATTAACGAACCGTGTGCGTCCGACCGACCTGACTGCGACACCAGCAAGATCAAGGGTTACAGCCAGTATTACGGATCTGCGGCGACCGTGATGCTGCGGTCCGTGGGTGTGCCGGCTCGGATGATTGCAGGTTGGAGCGCAGGCGAATACGTTCCAGACCAAGGTCAGTTTTTGATCCGAGACCGAAACAGGCATGGATGGACACAGATATACGCCCCTCCGTATGGGTGGATTGATGTGGAAGTCACGCCGGGTAGGTCGGTAGTGCCACGAAACGTCCTCGTGCCGACGTCGCCGACTAGCGGGATCCCGCCCGGGCTCATCGGCTCTGCGGAGTTCGACCCCGACTACTTAGAGTATCTCGAGGACTTAGACGAAATTGCGATGATGGAACAAGACCTTTTGCTAGGTGGGAGGTTTTCTCAATTCGAACAGGATCAAGGGCCGTTCTTCGATATACCCGTGATACCCACGGCATCAGTCGCCGCGTTGTTGGCGATTGTTGCGATCCTCGTCGTGGGCTGGCGGTGGAACCTGCGCGGACAACCTGAAGCGATACGCGCGTACTCTCAGTTCTTGCGTGTAGCGGCATTTTTGGGATACCGCAGACCCTCACACGAGTCGGTACGAGAGTTCACGACCCGGATCGGCGATATGACGATGCGTTACGGAGATGCTAGGAAAATCACCGACGCGTTTGAGAGGTGCGTATACGGGCCTCGAGAAATCTCGGACGCTGCGGATGAGATGGTAGATATCGAGCCTGACGCTGAACCAGACATGACCGTCGTAAATGACGATGAAACGGTTGGCCTCGGCAAATCGTGGCGGAACTTGGCTCGGGCGATGCTTAAGCATCGGGTGATGAGTACCCTTGGCATGACGCCAACCTATGTGCCAAACGAAGCGCAAGAACAATACAGGTTTACATCATGAAAGACGGATTAGTTGCTGGAGAGATTTTCGAGACGAATCTCGGTTGGATGGCAATCGCGGCGACCGAGCTCGGCATCGTGCGGACCTCGTTGCCCGAACCGACACCCGAAATAGCCCTCGACGTGCTCGCCGACCTCGATTTCCAACCCATCGGCGCTTCAAACCCGGCGACCAGTAACGCCGCGCAGCTTCTCATTCGCTTCTGCGAAGGGGAAGACGTGTCGCTCGACGGGATCGAAGTCGATGATTCCGGATGGACGGAATATACGCGCCGCGCCCGACAAGCGTGCCGCGGCATACCTCGTGGCAAAACCCGCACCTATGCGTGGTTAGCCGAACAGGCATCAGGGTCCAGGACGTCGGCGCGAGCGGCTGGGAGAGCGATGGCGACCAACCCCGTGCCGATCATCATTCCGTGTCACCGCGTGGTAGGGTCAGACGGCAATCTGCACGGGTTCGGCGGATCCGTGGGATTACCACTCAAATCGAAGTTACTGATGATGGAAGGGGCCACGCCCCGTCCGATCACAAACAATCAGGGGCGGTCCTGAGACCGCCCCTGATTTTGTTGCGCATCTCGCGCGCGATCTCTACTTGGGCTGCAGCGTGGTGACGATCTTCAGGAATTCCTGCTGCCACGGGTGCAACACGCCGTAGTTGTCGTCCTTAGACGTCCAACCTGTCCAGTAGTGCTCGTTTCCTAGGTGGCGGATGATGAGCTGTGAGATGTAGATGTCTGGCAACTCTTCGAACCAGATCTCCATCGCGTCTTCGAACATCTCCATCGTCTTAGGATCGGTGGCCGGGATCTTCGCCATTTCGTCGACGATCGCGTCGAATTCTTCGTTACGCCATCGTGCGGTCGCCCACGGGTTGATCGGCGGTTCACCGATGTCGCGGAACGTAGCCGAGGAGTAGAGCGAAAGCATGTAGTACGGGTCCGCACCCAACACGCCAGACGGGCCTTTGCAGCCGAACGAGTAGTCGCGTTCGCCGCGGCCGAACTCCGCACCCGCGCCGGGGCTCAGATCCATTTCGGCTTCGAAACCAGCGTCTTGCAACTGCTTGGTCACGTGCACGCCGTAACGATCCAGCCATGTCGGGAAGTTGATGTTCATGTAGAGCGTCTCGCCGTCCTTCTCCCACATGCCGTCAGAGTTCATCTCGTAACCTGCTGCCGCCATCCGTTCTTCCATGAGATCGTAGTGATCGGTCGTATCCACGGAGTGTTTCTCGTAGATCGGCTGCAAGACCTCTTCGAACGGGTCGAACCACGAATACGGCGTGATCATGTGGAACGCTACGGTTCCAGCACCGCGTTCCGCGTTGTCGACGAGAACTTCGCGGTTGAGCGCGTAGTTGAGCGCCCAGCGGATGTCTTTGCTGTTCGCTACCGGACTGTCGGCTGCGTTGTTAACGAAGAGCCCGATCGGACACCAGTCGAGATAGCCGTAGGGCGGATCCTGCTTGCTCCAGCTGACCACATCCGGGTTTTGTTCAAAGATGTTGAGCAAAGTCGCTACCGGCGCCATGCTCATGGCGTCGATCTCGTTCTGGATGATCATCTGTGCCCGCGACGACTCCTCGCGTTGCGGGATGTAAACAACCTTCTCCATTCCCGGCAAGTCTTTGAACCCAGCCTCGACTGCCCACCAGTCGGACCGTCGGACGAAGACCTTCTGCTCAGGGGATGCGTCAACGACCGCGAACGGTCCAGTAGTAACCGGCCATCCTTGATCAGGGTCGTAGAACGTGAAGGTCAACGGGTCTTTGCCTTCCCAGATGTGTTTCGGCACGATCTGTTCCGAAAGGCCGTGGTTGCTGGTCAGGGTGTTGACCCACCAACTCGGCGACGCGTCCTTCAAGATGAACTTGATCTTGTTGCCGTCGATGACCTCAACACTGTCTAGCAGGTGAATCTCGGCGGTGTGGACCATGGAGTCCTGGTTTTCCAACACCATGTTGAATGTGAAGGCGACGTCTTCAGCCGTGAACGGCATGCCGTCGCTCCAGTACACGCCGTCGCGAATGGTTAGCGTGACCTCTGAGAAGTCGTCGCTGATCTCCATCGTTTCGGCCAGCCACATCTCGTGTTCACCCGTGAGCAGGTTGAACATGATCAACGGTTCGCTGATGGTCTGCAGGGGACCTGTGTGCCAGCCGCCAACGCCACCGGGCACGTAGTTGTTGAAGTTCTCCCAGTCCGGGAAGCGGCCGTCTTGACCGCCGCTCATGACGATCAATGTGTTCTCGCGCGACACGGAGTCGGGGTCGAGCAATGGCGCCGGTTCCTTCATCATCATCCCGTCGCCGGTCATCGCCTCTTCGGGCTCGGGTTCCGGCTCTGGTGTCGCCGTCGGAG
>CAYRHG010000054.1:0-14934 GCA_964424025.1 uncultured Dehalococcoidales bacterium
GGGATGGGTGATGGGTTGGTAGGACGACCACAAGGGTTTGCACCTTCGGTTCGGGAGGGTCTGGCGGTGGTGGTGCTCTGATTGGTGGGTTTGAGAGATGTGAAAGGATTCATTTGCCATATTGATATTTGTCTCAACTCGTTACATTTACGATCTATGTAGATGACTGCGAAGCGTAGTGGTAACGAGAATCGGTGCCTTTGATCAAGCGCACAATATTCCTGATCGCAGCGTCGTTTGTGTTCGTCGCGTGTACACAGCCACCGCCGCCGGAACCGACGGTGGATATTGGTGCGACTGTCGCAGCTGCGGTGGAAAAGGCGCTTCCGACGGCGACTCATACACCGCTACCTGACTTTCAAGCAACGGTTCACGCCGGGATAGCTGGGACGATGGAGGTTTTGGCGGTGACGCCGAGTCCGACGACGGTGCCGGAACCTACCGCGACGGCTACTTCAGTACCGACGGCGACTCCCACCTCCACACCGACAAACACTCCCACACCTGAACCGACCGCAACCGATACGCCTAAGGCCACCTCGACGCCCACGCATACCCCTACGCTCACGGCTACTGCGACAGCGACTCACTCGCCGGTTCCTACAGATACGCCCATTCCAACGGCCACTTACACACCGACGCCGACGGATACGCCAACGCCGATACCGACCGACACGCCTACGTCGGTGCCGACGGCGACGCATACGCCTGAACCTACTGCCACTCCTACACCGACACTAATGCCGACACCGATCATCAGTCATACGCCGATACCGATACCGACGTCTACGCCGGTTCCCACTCCTACACCAATCCCCACTGACACACCGGTGCCTACGCCTACGCAAAGTTCGTCGCTTGCGATTGCCGATGTGGTGGAACAGGCAAGGGCGGGAGTAGTGCGGATCGAGGGCACGACGGGTTCTGGATCGGGGTTTGTGGTTGATCCGGCGGGTTACATCTTGACGAATGAACACGTTATATCTGGTCAGTCGCGATTGACGGTTGTGTTTGATGACGGGAGGCGACTCACAGCACGCGTCATCGCATCCGACGCAAACCGCGACATCGCGTTGCTTAAGGTCTCCACGGCGGGAACTCTGACTGTGCTCCCATTCGCAACTTCAGCACGCGAAGGTGAAGAAGTAGTCGCACTTGGATACCCGTTGCCGAGTCTCGGTTTTGGGACGAAGATGATAACAACACAAGGTGTCGTATCGGCGTTCGGATCGCTACGCGGCGTGGCATACATCCAGCACGACTCTTCAATCAATCCCGGAAACAGCGGCGGCCCTCTGCTCAACACCAAAGGCGAAGTCGTTGGTATGAACACCAGGGGCTTTAGTGGAGATGTAGCACAAGGCTTCTTCTTCGCGATTAAGTTTGATGTTTTGTCTAGCCGGTTTACAGCGATGAAGGCCGTTCAATCATCGCCGCCGACCCCCGTGCCGACGCCGGGTGTAGTGGCGACGCAGACGCCAGGTTATGTATTCGGGCCGGTCAGCGGATCGATAGACCACGATCCTGATAGTGGGTTTATAGATGTATATCGTACGAACGTTTCGATGTCTGATGCTGTTATCGAAGCCAATTTCTTCAACCCATACTCAACGCAAACCGGCGGCTGGAGCAACGGTTTCATATTCAGGTCAAGTAGATATGACGAATTTCACATAGTTGTGCTAAGCAGCAGTGGCGGGTGGTATCACGGTCTCCGAACTGGTGACGTAAATGCTGAGCAAGAATTGGCAGCAGAATATTCCACCCACATCGACACGACAGCACGCGGCCACAATCACATACGCATCATAGCCAGAGAATCAAAAGGATGGTTATTTGTCAATGATGTCTTCGTGGGAACGTTGGATCTAGGTGGTTTGACCAGCTTCGGCAGTGTCTCAGCTGTTGGATCCTATTTCCGAGGCCACGGAATCGCCGGAGAATCGACGCGTTTCGAGGATTTTACGATCCGAAGATTGTCCAAGGTTTTCGGTCCCCGCGACGGGAGCATCGCACATGAAATAAAAACCACTGGATTCATAGACACGCACAGTTCCCGCACTTCGATATCGGACGGCATTATCGAAGCAGAATTTTCCAACCCGTATGCAGGGTTCCAAGGAGATTGGAGCAACGGTTTCCTGTTCCGCACGGGGCGAGATGGAGATGGCGAATTCCATGCCTTAGTCATCCAAGAAGACCGCCAATGGCACCACAATTTGCGGCTAGGAGACGCCGACAATACGCGGGAGATGGCGGCTCAACAGTCTGACTGGATTTCGACCGCTATTAGCGGCTATAACCACATCCGGATCATCGCCCTAGAAGACGAAGGATGGCTGTTCATCAACGACATCTACATCGACAAACTCGATCTCAGCGGCCTAACCACGCCTGGCCAAGTGTCAGCCATAACCAACTACTTCACCGGCGACGGCATCGCTGGCTACTCCACCAGCTTCCAAGACTTCACCATCTGGTCGGCGGATTGAGGATTGAAATGACGAAATACACGACAGCAGGGTTGCACACGAAGGTAGAAAATGCGTTGCGTGAATTCTTCTGCAATGACGACGATTTGCTTTGCCGGGACGTGAATGAAAGAGCCATCACGCATAAACTCGCCGAGTATTTGCAGCGTCAATTCTCAGACCTCAAAGTGGACTGCGAATACAACCGGCATGGCGACGATGACCCCAAAAAGCTCGTCGTCGCGCCCGAACACACCTGGACAGACTGTGTAGATGCCGAAACAGTATACCCGGACATAATCGTTCACAAACGAGGACATGACTGCAGCAACGAACTGGTGATCGAAGTCAAGAAATCGAATAGGGGCGGCGCGAGCCGCGACATGGACAAGCTGATCGGTTTCACAGATCACGCACCCAATGACAAATACAAGTATGAATACACATTGGGGATGTTTTTAGTGTTCGACGTTGATAAGAAAGCACTAGAGCGTGTCGAATGTTACCAAGGTGGAAAGAAAACCAAACCATGCTGTTGTTGTGGAGGTTTACAGGAGAAATTCGGCTCTTCACAATCTGGTCAGCGGATTGACCGCTGAAGCTAGACCTCCAAGTTGAGAAAGGCGATCGATGTCACAATTCAACTTCAATGAACGTTGCGAAGCCCTGCTTGCCGAATACAAGCGCAGCGATGGACAGCGCGTCGCAAATCGTCTTGAAGACATTCGTGAGGCTCTCAAACGTGCAGGCTATGAGACGGTGCAGACCATGTTTGGAGGCTCCGTGAAGCGGGGTACATACGTGTCTGGACTCAGCGATGAGGATGCGCTACTGATCGTGAACCGAACTGGGTTGGACACTCAATCCCCATCTAAGTCCATAAAGGACTTAGGGGAAGTTATTCAAGGGCACTTCCCGAATAATCACGTAAACGCAGGTAAGTTCGCTGTTACAGTCAGTTTCGCAAAAGGTCCTGAGATGCAGATGCTGCCTGCTATACGCACGAATTCCGACGGCGTGCGGATCGCTACTCCCGGAAGTTCGAAGTGGAGCAAAACCATAAGACCCGAAAATTTCGCCAACAAGCTGACCGAAGTCAACGATGCCAATGGTGGCCGAATCGTACCTGTGATCAAGTTAGCCAAAGCGATGGCAGCGTGCTTCATCAAACGCGAGGACCATAAAATCAGCGGTTATCACATGGAGTCGCTCGCTGTTGACGCCTTCAGTGACTACAACGGACCATCCGATACAAGATCGATGCTCATACACTTCTTGCGCTATTCTGTCCGAGCCGTTCTAACTCCGATCCCCGATCCGACCGGTCAGACAAAGTACGCTGACCAATCCCTGGGTAAACCCAATTCCCGTGAGCGTAACGCGGCATCAAGTTACTTTGGACAGATGCGGTCCAATGTGGAAACTTGCAAAACTCGAGATGAATTCAACAAATTGTTCTGCGTCGGCAAGTGATGTTGTGAACCATCGTGGGACGGGCATTCCGCGTTCCAGTTCAATGACCCTACGCAACCTTCGCTCTCTCCGTCCTCACCACGTGCTCCCGCAAGGCGCGATTCATGGCTGTTTGGTATCCGCGCCCGTTTTTGCCGGCGTGTTCTCTGAACCAGGCGACTACATCGGCGTCGAGCCGCAGGGTGATCTGCTGCTTTACCGGGCGGTAGAAGGTGCCGCGCTTGGCGTTTGACCAATCCAGAATTTCCGGCGCGTCAGACATGTCGATCTCTTCGTCTGGCATTGCTCTGAGACGTGCCAAATCCTCTTTTTGACGCTGCGTAAGCTCAACGCTGCCCTTCTTCATAAGTACGTCTTTCATGTCTCGAAGCCTTCCTCGCCGTGATAATCCGTGCAACTTCACCCGCAGAATTCGGGTCGAAACGGGGATCGGTGTGCACCACTATCACCAGCGTATTGTCAATCATTCCGATCGTCCGTAACCGGCGTTCATCGAAATGAGGATCCTCAATCGTAGTCCTAAACGGGTCCTCGAAAGCATGTATGGCGGTCTCGAAGTCGATACCGTGTTTTGCTCTGTTCGATTCGTTCTTGTCGCGATCCCAGATCCAGTATTCATCGGGTTCGGTATGAAACATATAAGTCTCTCCTGCTAAAAAAATTACTAAAATGACTACGGAATGGCAACTGCGCTTCCGTAGTTACTCAATTGTAACACATCGATGGTCACCAGTACCAATCACCACTGGTTCAGACACCGCATTGCGATCGGAGCCGCGGTCGGGCGAATGATGATGAGGTGGTTTGGCGGGTAACGCTCCACCTCCCCGGCCGACCACAAGGGGTCGCCCCTACGGGTTTCTGTTGGGGTCAGTGATGTCGTCGGTGTGATGAGGTATTGGGATTGCGATTAGAATCGCGGGCAGGTTTCGTGGGGCCCGTAGCTCAGGGGTTAGAGCAGTCGGCTCATAACCGATCGGTCGGGGGTTCGATTCCCTCCGGGCCCACCACCATCCGCTTGATTTTGGTTTGTATTCAGGTTTACGCGTGTTCAGTTACCAGTTGTGATACGACCAATAGATTCGTCGAATTTCATTGGGACTTGATGGCACGTTTTGGGTTCGTACGCGAATCTGTCTATCGGCCATTGATAGATCGGTCGAAACGCGCTGAGGTTGCCGAGGTTGAAGATACCGGCCGATGCCGAATGTTCCGTCAAGGCAACGTGTCAGATCCTGACCGTCAATTCCCGGCTAAGACGGCCACCGACAAGGTCGAGCCGACAAACAGGTCCACGTCGTGCTCAGACGAGGTTGATCTTCAAAAGCTCAAGAGCGGCGTCTGCCGTATCGGGCGGCGACCATCAGGACCATCAACGCTGCGATGACCGGGATCATGGCGAGTCCGAGCCATTGCTGGGGAATCGATGCGCCGCCGGTATCGGGCAGAGTCTCGACGGTTTTTGGCAAAGGCGGCGGAGCGCCTTTAACGCCAATCGCCACCAGGGCGGGCAGTTCACGTAGGGCGCCGCACGTTCGGATGCCGTCTTGCGAGAATGTGGTCGTCGATCGGAGGACGGTCAGGCTCTTGTCCCGGTTTATGACGATCATGTGAGCGCTGGAGAGTCTGCCACGCAATTCGTCCGGCAACGGGATGCATATTTCGATCGGGAAGTTGAACTCGTATTTGGATAGCCTCCGCCCATTAATGTCGAACGCGGTGAGGCTATAGAGGTCGCCGTGCAAGGTGTATCGGTGTCGCGTCATGCCGGCATTAGTCGCGGGGCCGGATTTATCTACACAAATACCCACGACCGTCTCGTCTTGAACTGCGCCGGGTTGAACTGAGATTGAGTAGTCAACGCTGGCAACGGTGCCGCCTTCGACGGGTGTGAAGACAGGGCATGAAGCGCCACGAGAGTTCATGACGGTTGAGGGGATTTCGCCGCTCGGATTAACCGGTTCGGGGACTTCCTCGGCGACGTCGCTGGGATGCCGCACGATGATTTCGAACTCGGCGGTGCACCGGGCTAGCGCCTCAGCTTCGGTCTCGCCGATCTCTTTGCGCGGTCCCTTGCAATATGCCGCGTATGGCACGTTTACGCTGACGATGTAGTTGCCCGGTCGATCGGGGACCGTGTACAGCACCTCGCGGTCGTCGGGTACCTGATTGATCCGCATCGGTCGTTTCGTCGACTCTGCGAATTCGGAGCTGGACGTCTCATCCTGCCAGTTGAACCAGACTTCGTCAGGGGTTCTGTCGTCGGCGAGATCGTTGTCGAGAATTCCCTGCACGCCGTAGATCTCGGTTGAGAGGACTACTTCGTCGCCGGCCCAGATTCTGATCGCCGTGACGGCGGGTTCGATGTTCATGATGGTTGCACGAGGCCAGTTGGGTTCGGATCTTTCTTCTAAGGCTTGCTGTTCTTGTGGGTCTACGGGCTCCACGCAATCTTCTGGTTCGTCGACCGGAGTCGGTTCGATGGTTATGAACGGTCTGGGCTGTTGGCCAGGGGTGAGGTTATAAACCCTTCCTTGAAGCCAGAATCCGGCTTCTTCGTAGTCAGCGATCCATGGTCCTTCGCAGGAGAAGTACGAACCGTATTTCAGGCCGGTCAACGTGTCTTGGATGTCGGAGAAATCGAACAGGGCCAGATCGATGTAAGAGTCACCTTCGTCGAAATCGTTTCCTTCGAGATTGAGCGTGGTGATAGGGATGTTGTTGGCGTTCAAGTTTGACACGATCGACTGGAAATCACCGACATTCAGATCGCTGTGGCGGGCAAGCAATCTCTGGAGACTTGTGTAGCCGTTCAGGGAACTGCCGGCGAATCCTTCCATGCTGCCGCATTCGAAGTGGACTTCCGCCGGATATGACTTGTCGATCGCGCCGAGGATGTCTTCGGCGGCAACAGCAGTGATCTTAGGATCATAGATTCTCAATGTGGTGACCCTCAAGCCCGACAACGCGTTTTTGAACGCTTCGACCTCAGTCGGGTTGTCGCGATACCATGCGCCGATCGAGCTGGGATTGGTGGCAGTTTTGCATCCCGATAGGGCATCCCCGGAAGCGGTCATATGCAGCTCCGACATCGTCGCCATGTTTGTGGAGATGTCGGCCAGCGCGTCCATTAATGCCGTGAATTTCGCGAAGGTCATGTCCTGGTAATCGAACGTGAATTCGGAAAGTTTGGTGAAGTTTTCGGCGATGTGTTGGGCGTCGGCGTCGCTCAACCTTATGTGACCGAGTTTTAGCTCGGTCAGGTCGGTTGGCAGACTTTCGATCCAACCTGATGGCAACGTCTGGAAGTGCGCGGAGTTTGGCCAGTCCACACCGATCGTCAAGGTCCACAGGTTGGTGAGCTTTTCCATGCTCGTCGTCGACAATCCAGGCGGCATTGTGGAGAAGAAGTTACGTTCCAAGCGCAGGGTCCGCAAACTTGTCAGCTGATCGAAGATAGCGGCGGGCAGTGTCGTGAGTTGTGCCACCGCCAAGTCCATCAAAGTGATTTTCGTGTTGGCGTCAAAAAACCCTGCCGGGATCGTTCCGATTTTGCTGTTGGTGGCAGAGAACGAAGTTATGTTGGTGAGTCCCGATAGATCTCCAGATTTGAGGCTGGTGACCTGCGATCCCATGCTGGAACCGCTGACGTTTATTGCTTCGATGGCCTCGAGCTGCGCAGATGTGACAGCATTGCATGCAGGCCGTGATCCGGTGTTGTCGTTGATCGCCCGGAGAATCGCCTCTTCAATCTGCTCGGTCCGGTCGCAGATGTCGACGGTCGTCGCTTGCGCAGAGACACCCTGTCCAGCAACCGGGTACACCGCCGTGAAGGCCAGCGCTGCGGCGAGTGACACAGCCGCCAAGGCGCGTGGATTCAAGCGAATTCGCTTCATTTTCATCGAATAGTTTGGAACATCTGTGTTTATAAGATTTGTGTATTCCGTCTGATGCCGGAAATTCTAGAAAAACGCCGCGAAGGAAATCTTCACAGACCAATGCGATGCGATGGCAAATCTGAGGTTGCTCGGGCTGGAGAATTCGAATCCATGCGGCTGTGGGGACCATTGGTATCACGGTGTTGGGTGACTGTCGCGACACCGAGGGAGACGGTAACCGAGGGTAATGACGATCGTCGATCGTCGCACCGTTGCTGACGTTCAGGTCTTCGAGGTCCTGCTTGGCGCCGACCCTAGGCGGCTTGCGGTTAAGCAATTGTTTGCTGCTGATTCAGGATCGTTGATCGCCCGGAGAATTGCCTCTTCGATCTGCTCGATCCGATCGCCGATGTCGACCGTAGCCACTTGCGCAGAGTCACTCTGTTCGGCAACCGGGTACACCGACGTGAAGGCCAGCGCTGCGGCGAGTGACACAGCCGCGAAGGCGTGTTGATTCAAGCGAATTCGCTTCATTTTCATCGAATAGTTTGGAACATCTGTGTTTATAAGATTTGTGTATTGCGTTTGATGGCAGAAACCCTAGAAAAACGCCGCGAAGGAAATCTTCACAGCCAGATGCATTGTGAAGGCGAATCTGAGGTTGGTAGAGCTCGAGAATTCGGTTCCAGGCGACGGTGGGGACATTGGTATCACCGTGTAGGTAAATTGATCGAGCAAAGAAACGGACAGAGTTGGTAGGACAAGCTGCTGGAAACGACGGTGTCGATGTAATTTATTCCGTAGCGTTGACCGCCGCTACGTGCATTTTTACGGTGGCTTGTAGGTTTGAGGGGCCGCCGTCTATTAGGACGCCGCGGGTCGGGGAGACGTCTAGGTAGTCTCGGCCTACGGCGATTCTGACGTGGCGTTCGTCGGCGATGGTGGCGTTTGTGGGATCGAAGCCGAACCAGCCGAGGGCAGGGAGTAGGCATTCTACCCATGCGTGGGTTTCGGATTCGGGTGTTTGTTCGCCGTCGAGGCCGGTGACGTGCATGTAGCCGGAGACGTAGCGGGTGGGAATGCCCCATGATCGGGCGATTGCGATCATGACGTGTGTGTAGTCTTGGCAGACGCCTTCCTTGGTAGCCAAGATGTCGTCGATGGTGGATGCGACGGTGGTGGTGCCCGGCTGATAGTTGAATCTGCGGTGGAGAGTGTCGGACAGTCGGAGAAGGGATTCGACCGGGTCGGAGCTGGCGGTGATTTTGTTCTCGGTCACAAAGTTTTCGAGAGCGTCAGACCAAGGCGTCAAGGCGCTTTCGTGGGTGAAGTCCCAGTGTTCAAAGGTGTCGGTCCACTCAGCGATCTCTTCCCACGCGCCTTGACCGAGCGCGGTGGGTAATCTTGCTCCGGTTACGGTGTCAACTTCTGAACGCGTGGTGATGTTGAGGGAATCGTGTTTGAAGTTGAGTGTGATGACGTGTTTGTTGTTGCCGAAGCTGTCGGATTCTTCGCTCAGGGTGGCGTGAGGTTCGGTTTGCGCGTCGAAACTGCGAAGTGTCTGGTCGAAATCGTTGCGCGGTTCGAGGCAGAGCCACATGACGCTACGTGCCGCGGGTGTCTCATAGACGTAGTGCGAGACATGCTCGATGTTGTAGCGGATTAGATCGGTCATCTTGAGATCAGTTGAGGAGTGTCTTCGACGGCGTAGTCGAAGTAGGTCTTGGCGACTAGGTCGTGTAGCTGCCAGCTGTATCGTCGGACTTGGCGGAGGAAGGCTTCCTTGTCAGTGCGGTCTTCCCAATCGAAACGTATGAGCGCCTCGAGTCGTCCGGCGAGTCGTTGCGCGGCGGCAGAGGACTGGTTGTTGGGGCCGTCGCCGATCGAGGCTAGTTCTTGACCGGCACGGCCTACGGAGCGCCTGAGCGACTCCGGAAGCTGTCGATCTGCAACTAGGAGATTGAGTGCGAGTTCGGGATCGATTTCGATGCTGTAACGGCGTTCGTAGACTTCGAGCGCGTGGAACACGCTCAGAAGACTGCCCCAATCGGAATCGTCGTAGTCGGGCGCATTGGTTTGTAACCGTCGTTGCGCAAGAAGCAGGGCACAGGTGAATTGGAGTCGCTCGATGAACTGTCCGAAGCGTAGGAAGTGCCATCCGTCGTCACGGTACATCGTGGCGGTGGCAACGCCGGCGAACATGTCGATAGATGCTGCGACGTCGGAGTAGAAGGTGGATGGCGACGAGAGCCAGATGTCTTGCATCTTGAAGTTTTGGATTCGGAGGTATTCCGTGTTGAGCGAGGTCCACATCTCGTCGCTGATGCAGTGGCGCATCTGGCGCGCGTTTTCACGCCCGAGCGCGAAGCAGCTGAGCAATGATTCGGGGTTTGCGCGCTCGAAGGTCAACTCGTCGGCTAGGAAGTACGCGTCGACGAGGTTGTAGTCGTCCATCGGATGGAGGCGGAGGATGCCGCCTAGGGGATGGCGTTCGATGGCGGTGTACATGCGTCTCCAGCCGAAATGGATCTCGCGGATGGGTCTATCGACGAGTGCTTCGGTTTGAGATTGGAGCAGACGGCACATGAACCCTGCGCGCTCGAGGTAGCGTGCCATCCAGTAAACACCTTGTGCGCTGCGTGCAAGCATGGGGTCAGTCTCCTAGGACCCATATGTCTTTAGCGCCGCCGCCTTGGCTGGAGTTGACGACGAGGCTTCCTTCTTTGAGGGCGATTCGACAGAAGCCGCCCGGCACCATGCGGGTTTCTTGGCCGCGTAGGACGAATGGGCGTAGGTCGACGTGGCGTGGTTCGAAACGGTCCTCGATAAGACAGGGCGCGCGTGAGAGGGCGAGGACCGGTTGGGATATGTAGTTAGCCGGGTAGGCGCGCATCTCTTTGGCGTATTCTTCGCGTTCCTTCTTGGTTGAGTGGGGACCGATCAACATACCGTAGCCGCCTGAGCCGCCAACTTGTTTGACGACGAGGTCTTGGAGATTGTCGAGGGTGTATTCGAGATCTTCTGGGCGTCGGCAGAGTTTGGTGTCGACGTTTGCGAGGATCGGCTCCTCTTCGAGGTAGTAGCGGATCATGTCGGGGACGTATGCGTAGACGCTTTTGTCGTCGGCAACGCCGGTGCCGGGGGCGTTGACCAATGTCACGTTGCCTAGGCGGTATGCGTGTAGTAGGCCAGGGACGCCAAGCATAGAATCGGGTCGGAAAACTAGAGGATCGATGAAGTCGTCGTCGACCCGCCTGTAAATGACATCGACGCGTCGTAGGCCGGTGGTTGTTCTCATGTATACGAAGCCGTCGTTTACGAGCAGATCGCGGCCTTCAACTAGTTCGGCACCTAACTCGTGCGCCAAAAACATGTGTTCGTAGAAGGCTGAGTTGAAAACGCCGGGTGTGAGTAGGGCGATTGTCGGGTCTGTCACACCGGCGGGAGCCAGTTCGTTGATGGTCTGGTACAGGAGGCGGCCGTAGTGTTCAACGTCGAGAACTTTGGAACCGCGATAGGCGTTTCGAAGGTTTGCTTTGACGACCTTGCGAGTGGCGATCATGTAAGAGACGCCGGACGGGACTCGGAGGTTGTCTTCTAGGACCGCGTAGCCGTCGGTGGTGCGCACGAGATCGGTACCGCAGATCGCCACCCATGCGCCGTGGGGCGCGGAAAGTCCGCGCATCTCGATCCGGTACTGAGGGCAGCTTCTGACGACGTCTGTTGGGATGACGCCGTCGGCGATGATTCGAGCGTCGTTGTAGACGTCTTCGAGGAAAAGGTTGAGTGCGCGTAGCCGTTGGTCAAGCCCAGTTTCGATGTGCCGCCACTCCGCTTGTGCCAATAGACGGGGCACGCAGTCGATGGGGATGATTCGCTCGGTTGCGGCTTCGTCTCCGTAGACGGTGAAGGTTATGCCTTCGTTGTAGAAAGAGCGTGTAACGCGCTCTTGCATCGCGGTCAAATCATCGGCGTTGAATTCGAACAGGGTTTTGTAGAGTTCGCGGCAGTGCGGACGGGGCGATCCGTCGGGGTTGAACATCTCGTCGTAAATCGACGGATCGAGGTCGTAGTTGTTGAAGTCCACGGTCGCGGAAATTGGTGTCGCGGTTTGCAAACGGGCGTTGTGCCCGAAGCATCGCCTAACTAGGATACCAATCGACGATGGTTGAAGTTCATCCGTGTTAGCCGGTCAATCCGGCTCCCATGCGATGCCGATGGTGCCTTTTCCGGAGTAGAAGCCGACGAATGGATGGAAGTCGGAAACGTTCATGAATTGGCAGTCGAAGCGTTCACGGATCTGCATCGATATATCGACCGCAAGGTCGTATGCTCCGGAGTGAAGGACGATGAACTTGGTTGGCTTGTCTTTTACGTCTTCGCTGATGATGCGAAACATCTTTCGTTGAGCGGCGCCCGAAGAAAAAGGCGTGGCGATGAGTTTGAATCCGTCGGGAGTGTATGTGACAACGGGTTTGATGTTGATTCGTTTTGCGACCGCGATGGCTGTGCGAGGGGTTCGTGCGATGAGATGTAGTCGATCGAGGGAGTTGACGTATGCGACGGTTCGCAGACCTTGTTTTTTCTCGCGGATAACATTTTCGATCGCGTCGGCATCCATTCCGAGATCAACGGCGCGGGTGACATCCATTGCCATGAGTTTGAGTGCGCCGGAGATGGTGCCGGAATCGATCACGCGGACATCCAATTTCGGGTTGGACTCGGTGGCCGTTTTGGCTGCGACTCTGGCGGAATCGTATGAGGCGCTGAGTCCGGCGGCTACGGTGATGCAGATTACGGCTCCGACGTCGCGTGCAGCTTGGTCGATGGCGTCGAGCCATACCTCCGGTTTGGGAGCTGCGGTCCACGCGTCGAGTGAGGGTTCATTAGCGAGGAGCCCGTAAAAGGCGTTGTAGTCGAGGCGGGGATTGTCTGGGAAAGAGTCTCCGCCGATATTTATGCGCATCGGGGCGACGGCGACGCGGTTGTTTTCGATGAATCCCGGTGTGAGCAGTGCGCATGAATCCACGGCGATTCCGACGCGGCGTGCGGAGTTGATTGAGTGAGGTTCTGAGTTTTGTGAATCGTTATGTCCGGCCATCAAAGGTTTTAGGGAAAAAGGTGGCACCCCCGGCGCGATTCGAACGCGCAACCTAGAGATTAGAAGTCTCTCGCTCTATCCGTTGAGCTACGGGGGCGCGAGGACACACGTATCTGATTCTATCTTTAAGGGGTAGCGCAGACCATTAGACTTCGAGCATATGCTCGACGAACCGCTTTACGACCGGGCGGTCAGCTTCTCGTTCCCAGTCTTCCATCGAGTCGTGATAAAAGTGCCGATGGAATTTTTCGGCCGCCGCGAACCCAGCTTCCAAGAAAGGGTCTTCGCGTTCCTGGGCGACGCGTATCGCGGCTTGTTTAAGGGATTGATGGCTGTTGTGGGGCCATCCGCGTTCTTGGGCAACCGCCATGACGGCGTGTGCGGCAGCTCCCCAGAGCTTTTCTGCACCTTGGAGAATGTCGCCACGGTGAAATTCTCGGTCGGAAAGCAGTAGGAACTGAAGTGCGGTTTCAGCATGTTCGGAAGAGATCATCAGTGCAAAAACCAATCTATGAATTGTGCTTAATGGCACAATTGTATCATAAATAACAGTTTTGTGACACGGACGAAAATTCAATCTGCTGGTTCGACGAACGTCAGCATTCTCGTTGGATTGTCGATGAGCATGGTGTCGACGTCTTCTTGTGAGGTGCCGCGCGCGCGTATTCTGGGCACGACGCGGGCGATGATGTGGTCCCATCCGTGTCCGCCCCACTTTTTGAGGCGATGCTTGGCGCAGATGTCGTGTGCCAACAACACTTGATGAGTGTTTCCGTTTGCGATCATGTATTCGATCTGCTCTATGCGGTGTTGGTCTGACGCCATGTAGGTGTCGACCTTCATGGGGTAGTAGGTGGATTCCATGCCCCAAAGGTCCCAGTTCATGAAGGCACCGGCAGCAGCGACTTCATCTAGAACGCCGTAATCGAATATCGTCCGCTCGATGTGCCCCATCACGGTGTGCGAGAGGTCGCCACCCCACCGGTCTATCGCCTCCAAGAGTTGGATCGGTGATCTTGGGTCTCGTCCGGGGTGAATCAATAGGGGAGCGCCGGTTGCGCGTTGTGCCATTACGGCGGCTTCCAGAGTTTTCTTTTCGGTCTCTTCCCACGGCCACGAATTGCCGATTTCGCCGATGATGCCGGTTTTGATATCTGTGCCGTCGACGCCTACTTGGACGTCGCTGATGATCGATTCGGTCAGTTCTTCGACGGTGGCGTTTTCGATATCTTCGCCGTGGGTAAGGTAAACATAGTGTCCGCCGCCCATGACGACGTTGAGACCGGATGAGCGCGAGATTCGCAATAGGGCTTGGGGATCGCGGCCGATGCCGATTGAGGTGACGTCGACGATGGTGGAACCACCCGCTTTGTAGAACTCACCGGCCTCCTCTGCGGCGATATCGGCGTCGAACATTTGGAGATTGTCGATGCTGCTGGTCCAGAAGTGACGGACCCACCATAGATTCTCGAGGGACACGGGCTCGTCGCGCTTGAGATGGTTGCTTGCGCCGGGCTGTTCTTGAAAAACACAGACGAAGTCGATGATGAGATGTTCGTGCGTAATCGTGACACCGACGTCGCTGGGATCTATTGGCCCTTGGACGGTTTGTACTTTGCCGGCGATTGAGTTAGCCATTGCTCTACCTCGATGTTGATTTCTTGTGGCGAGTAGCTGATCGAATCACAGATCTCGCCATGAGTGTTGCTGTTCCCAGCCTAGGATACGCTTGGCTTTGGCTGGGCTGATTGCGGAGGTGTAACCGGGTAGGGGTGTGCGGATTTCGGCTTCTGGATAGGCCATCGCAATCGCCTCTTCCGTTGGCACTTCCAAAAACGTATCCGTCGCGTTGATGAAGAACGCCTCGTGGCCGTACCACTCCTTTTCTATCGCCAACCGACACGCCGCCGCCGATTCTTCGATGTCGGAGTAGCCCCAGAAATCCATCGCGTTGCGGCGCATCGGATTAGTCAGGTTGGTTCCTCCTGCCTTCTTGCGCTCAAGCTGCTCG
>CAYRHG010000055.1:0-12450 GCA_964424025.1 uncultured Dehalococcoidales bacterium
CTCATAGCCGAAGCGCGCGACGCGGCGTCACGACTGAGAGATCAGGAAGTGGAACGTACGCGCACGCAGGTCGACGAGATGCTCGACCGGGCTCGTGAGGAAATCAGGCGGGAGCGGGAAGCCGCGGTCGAAGAGGTTCGGCGCGAGTTCGCAGGTATCGCCATTCTGGCGGCCGAGCGAATCGTCGAGCAGTCGCTTGACGAGGATTCCCATCGCGAACTAATCGACCGCGTTTTGGAAGAAGGATTGGACTCACGTACCAACTGAGTTTGGCTACGAGTTTGGGACCAGAACAGTAGATGTCATCGACCTCAGTCAGAAGATACGCTCAGGCCGCATTCGCGATCGCGGCAGAACGCGACGCTCTGGAGGTTTGGGAACGCGATTTGGAATCGGCGCGTTCGACAATCAGCGAGTCGGATGTAATGGCTTTCATGGCTGCGCCTTCGGTTCCTGAAACCGTGAAAATCGACGGGATCAACACGTTGCTCAGCGATGTGGATCCGATGGTTCGCAACCTCGTATCTCTACTGACCACCAACGGCGACATCGAACGTTTCGGCGGCGTATGTGACACCTTCCGAGATTTGTTGGACGAGCACTTGGGAATCGGAAGGGCCCAAATAACGACGGCCGTCCCATTGGACGAAGCGAGACGAGAACGTATCGTCAGCAGCCTGCAGGGATTGACGGGTTACGAGCGGATTGAAGTGACCGAAAATGTCGATCCGGAGATCATAGGCGGGGTTGTGGCACGCGTCGGCGACAGGTTGTTTGATGGCAGCACTCGTTCAAGATTGCGCTCGATGCAAGACTCTCTTGCGCAGCGCCCATTATCCGCATAAACATTTGAAAGGTCGGCGAGAGCAGACACGCCGGGCACAGCGAACCGGCAACCACGTTAAGGAAAGGTAATTCGATGACCACCGCAGGGCAAGACATTGCTTCAGTGATCAAGCGTCAGATCGAAGAGTTCGGCGGTGAACTCACGATGGTTGACGTAGGCACCGTTGTCGAAGCTGGTGACGGCATCGCCCGCATCCACGGGCTCGCAGGCGTTCGACTCAACGAGATCCTGCAGTTCCCTAACGACATCCTAGGCCTCGCGCTGAACCTCGAAGAGGAATCGGTCGGCGCGGTGATTATGGGTGACTATCTCCAGATCCGCGAAGGAGACGAGGTGCGCTCAACTGGCCGCATCTTGGAAGTTCCCGTCGGGAATTCGCTGCTTGGCCGAGTGGTTGACCCGCTGGGCAGACCGCTGGATGGTCAACCCGCTCCCAACACGACCGAAACTTTGCCGGTCGAGAAAATCGCACCGGGCGTTATCACGCGCCAACCAGTTAACCAACCGGTGCAGTTCGGCCTGAAGGTCGTCGATGCCATGGTTCCCGTGGGCAGAGGCCAGCGAGAACTCATAATCGGTGACCGCTCAACCGGAAAAACGTCGCTCTGCGTCGACGCGATCATCAACCAGCGCGACTACGACATGCTCGCCGTCTATGTGGCGATCGGGCAGAAAGCGTCGAAAGTGGCGCAAATTGTCCAAAGGCTATCGGATCAGGGCGCGTTGGACCACACCATCGTGGTCGCGGCGAACGCCTCGGACCCGGCTCCGACACAGTTCCTCGCCCCCTATGCCGGTTGCGCGATGGCGGAGTATTTCATGGCGCAGGGTCGCGACGTGCTAGTGGTTTACGACGACTTGTCGAAGCACGCATGGGCCTACCGGCAGATGTCGTTGCTATTGCGACGACCTCCTGGACGAGAGGCGTATCCCGGAGACGTTTTCTACTTGCACTCGCGGTTGCTCGAGCGAGCAGCGCGCATGGCACCCGAATACGGCGGAGGCTCGATTACGGCGTTGCCGATCATCGAGACGCTCGCCGGCGATGTGTCGGCATACATCCCCACGAACGTGATTTCGATCACTGACGGTCAGTTGTTCCTCGAACCGGATCTGTTCAACGCCGGCATTCGGCCAGCAGTGAACTCTGGAATCTCGGTGACACGAGTCGGGTCCTCGGCACAGAGACGGGGAATGAAGGACGTCGCTGGTAGCTTGAAGACAGAAATGGCTCAGTTCGACTCGCTGGCTACATTCGCCCAGTTCGGTGCAGAGGATTTGGACCCGGTAACTCGGCGCCAGCTGGCGCGAGGTGAGCGGTTCCGTGAGTTGCTGAAGCAGGACGAGAACGCGCCGGTGTCTTACGAAAACATGGTTGCGGTTTTCCACGTCGCGAACGAAGGCGCACTAGACGATGTGCCAGTTGAGCAAGTGCGCGACTTTGAGGCGCAGTGGTATGACTACATGGCGGCGAACATGCCTGAGTTGTTGGCGGAGATCAACGAGTCTGGCGAACTTTCGGACGAGGCAGCGGGCCAGCTGATGGATGCCGTTTCGGCGTTTAAGCAGACTGCGGATTTGGCGGCCGCGTAACTTGAGGAAACTACGACGCACACATGCCTAGCCTGAAGGACATACGCGACCGCATTAGGTCGGTCAGCAACACCGCGAAGATCACGAGCGCGATGCAGTTGATCGCCGCGTCACGGATGCAACGTGCACAGCAGATGGTGCGCAATGGACGTCCATATGCTGACCAGATGCGGGAGGTTCTTTCGCACTTGGCGATGCGGTTGACCGAGGATGACGAGGCGCTCGATCCTTTGCTCCAGCGACGACCCAACAACCGCGAGTTACTGGTGTTGATCACACCGGATCGCGGTTTGGCAGGTGCCCTTGTCGGCAACATCCTGCGAGCGGCAGCCCAAGAGATCACATCGGCTGAAGTCCCGATAGACACAGTCGGGATCGGTCGGAAAGGCGAACGGTTTATCGCTCGGACCGGGCAATCGTTGATCGCGACGTTCTCGGTTGGCGACCGGCCCGCGTTGGCGGACACGCTAGACATTTCATCGTTTGTCATCGACCGGTACCGTGATGGAGACGCGGATACCGTCAAGATGATCTACGCGCAGTTCGTCAACACAGCTGTTCAGAGGCCGATCAATCAGCAGCTATTGCCGATTGAGACAGAGGTTGCAGGATCGGACGATGTACCGACGATGTACCTCGACTACATCTATGAGCCCTCGCCGGCAGAAGTGCTTGCCGAGATTGCGCCACGTTACATCGAGACGCAGATTTATCACGCCATTCTGGAGGCGCAAGCGAGTGAACATTCGGCACGAATGATCGCGATGCAGAACGCAACGGATAACGCAAACGAATTGATTGACGATTTAACGCTCGATTTGAACAAAGCAAGACAAGAATCGATCACTGGTGAGCTGCTGGATATCGTCGGCGGTGTTGCCGGAGTTCAGGGTTAATGAACGAAATAGGAGCCTGACGCAAATGGCACAAGGTAGCAAAGGCAAAGTGGTCCAAGTAATCGGCACCGTGGTGGACGTTGAGTTTCCGCCGGATGATCTGCCCGAGATTTACAACGGATTGGAACTTGACGTTGACGGCGAACGTTTGGTGCTGGAAGTTGAGCAGCACGTCGGCAACAACTGGGCGCGTTGCCTCGCCCTAGGTACGACCGACGGTTTGGCGCGCGGCGTGGAATGTGTCGACACTGGCCAACCGGTCGCGGTGCCAGTAGGCGAAAACTCCTTGGGTCGAATCTTCAACGTTCTTGGCGACGCGATCGACGGAGGCGAACAAGTGCCGTCCGATGCTGATCGATTGCCGATCCACCGACAACCACCAACGTTTGCGGAACAGTCCGGAACGACCGAGATTCTTGAGACCGGTATTAAGGTCCTCGACCTAATCACGCCGTTCCCTAGGGGCGGCAAGGTCGGTGCCTATGGCGGCGCGGGAGTTGGCAAGACGGTTATCATCACCGAGTTGATCCGCAACATCGCGCAGGAACACTCAGGCGTTTCCGTATTCGCGGGTGTGGGTGAACGCTCACGTGAAGGCAATGACCTTTGGCACGAGATGCACGAGTCTGGGGTTGTGGGATCGACGGCTCTGGTGTTCGGACAGATGAACGAGCCGCCGGGGACGCGTGCGAGAATCGCGCTGACCGGTCTGACGATGGCTGAGTATTTCCGCGACGAGCGCGGACAGGACGTGCTTCTCTTCATCGACAACGTCTACCGTTACATCTTGGCAGGTATGGAAGTGTCTGCCCTGCTTGGTCGAATGCCTTCGGCAGTCGGTTATCAGCCGACGTTGTCGACCGAGATCGGCGATTTGATGGAGCGGATTACGTCGACGGCTTCCGGATCGATCACGTCGTTCCAGGCGGTCTACGTGCCCGCGGACGACTACACCGACCCAGGTATTGTTACGACGTTCGGTCACTTGGATGCGAACGTTTCGCTGGAACGGTCATTGGCGGCGCAAGCCCTGTTCCCGGCGGTCGACCCACTTGCATCGAACTCGAGAATTTTGGAACCGTCGATTGTCGGTCAGGAACACTACGACGCGGCATTCGGGGTGAAACGCGTGCTGCAACGTTACAAAGATCTGCAGGATGTCATCGCGATCCTCGGAATTGAAGAGTTGTCAGACGAAGACCAGTTGACGGTGTCGCGAGCGCGCAAGATACAACGATTCTTGACCCAGCCGTTCTTCGTGGGTGAAGTCTTTACCGGTCTCCCCGGCAAGTACGTGAGCCTTGCAGACACGGTAAAAGGATTCTTGGAGATCCTCGACGGCAAGCACGACGACCTCCCTGAACAAGCTTTCTACATGGTAGGCACGATTGAAGATGCCGTTGCCAAGGGTCGCGAGATGCAGGAACAGGTGGCCGCTTAGGTACCGACAAATCACGGAGCACCTTCTCGGGAGAATTCGAGACAGTTATGGCACGGATGAGCCTCAACATCGTGACCGCCGAACGCGAGACTTATTCGGGCGGCGTCGACTACGTGACTGCTCCTGGCGCTGACGGCGAATTGACCGTTTTGCCGTCACACGCGGCGTTGATGACAACGCTCGTTCCCGGCGAAATGCGGTTCGGAGTTGAAGGCGAGGAGCAAGCGATCATAGTTACAGGCGGCTTCATGGAGGTATTGGCTGACAACGTAACGGTGCTCGCGGATGCGGCCGAACGGGAAGATGAGATCGACGAAGCACGCGCGGAGGAAGCGGTGCGACGTGCGCAGGAACGCATCGATACCCACGGCTCTGACCTCGATATGGAACGGGCCTTGGCATCTCTGAGACGCGCGCAGATCCGACTGCGGTTCTCACGTCGTCGTCAACGGCAACGGTGAGACCGATTTAGATCAAGGTGCACCGGGCAGCGATTCGCACGGTACGCCGTTACTGTCCCCGTCGAGCCGATGTGGATCCAAATCCGGACCGCCGGCTCTGATGAAGAAATCATTCGCTTCGCCCCAACTTTCGAAGTCGTCGCAATCCGCGTCCCCTCCAATCTGGGATTCATCGTGCCAGAGTCGGTTCAACCGGGACAGAACGCGGTTGATTTCGTCCAAGGGTGGCACCGCTTCGCATGGTCGTCCATCCAGATCACGGTCTAACCCATACCGGTTCTGCACGGGAGATTCGTAGATCTCGAAAAAGTACTCCGCTTCGTCGCGGTGTTGGAAATCGTCGCAAACCACTTTGAAGTCCTCGGACGGGTGACGGCTACGGGGCGTCATTCCCTCGCAAGGGATGCCGTTGCCGTTCGAATCTAGACTCTTGATTTCTGGAGAGTCATCGTCCAACTCGTTGAAGTGACGGTTGGCCGCCCCCCAAGATGAGTAATCGTCGCAAGTGGTCAACTCGGATTTTGTGATAGCGGCACCCAGATACGGATGGTCTGTCAACATCAAAAAAGCTGCTGCAAGGACCAAACTGCCACACCCGAAGACTACGCAGGTGATCGCCACGGACCGTCGAAGTTCCCAACGGGGCGATCGCGTGCTTTCCAATTTCGACTTGAAAAAACGTATCAAGGTTTTCGCAAACTACCATTCGGTGGTCCCGAAAGCGCGGCCAGTATACGAATAAGGTACGGAACACCCATAGATACCACTGTATTGCTACGGAACCTTTAACCAAGTAAGTTATCACAATTAACACAGAATCTACCGAATTCGGGATAGTTTGAGGTTCTGCGGTTACGATTGTGGGATGCCTGAGACGGCACACGACGTAGGAAATCGAACGGACGACTGTAATCCATGAAAATCACCGACATTGACGTTTTTCGGATGCGCACTCCGGTGCACAAGACGGCCGGTACCAATTGGATGTTTGTCCGGATCACCGCGGACACAGGCGATTTTGGCTGGGGTGAGGCGAGCACGCAATATAAAGACGCGGGCGTTGCAGCAGAGATAGGGGAATTTGCCAAATTCTTAGTCGGCAAAGACCCGTTTCAAATCGAACACATCTGGACATCGCTCTATCGGCGGGTGACGTGGACAGGAGGCGCGGTGACGATGAGCGCGATCAGCGGGATCGACCTCGCGTTGAACGATTTGAAAGCGAAAGCCTTAGGGATTCCGGTTTATGAGTTGCTTGGCGGGAAGGTGCGGGACAAGATTCGGGCTTATGCGAACGGCTGGTTCGATCCGAATGATGAGGACTGGCTCGGAGGTGGCGCCGTCACGGTCGATGATCATCGTCGTCGATCCGGCGAGTTGGTTGCCGATGGATGGCGAGCTATGAAGTTTTATCCGTTTAAGGGCGCACAAGTCATCACACCAGAGCGGATGGCGGAAGCTGTAGAGCTTGTCGCGGCGGTTCGAGAAACGGTCGGCCCGTCGGTCGAGGTTGCGGTGGATGTGCGCGGACGGTTGGATATCTGGAGCGCGCGGCGCGCGGCTCGGGCGATCGAGGAATACAACATCGCATGGCTGGAGGAACCGATCCTATGGGACAACATCGATGCGCTCGCCGCGTTGGCTAAAGATGTCAACATCCCGATTTCGACCGGTGAGCAGCTTTACAATCGGTGGGATTTCAGACCATTGATCGAATCGAATGCGGCGAGCATCATCCAACCGGACATCTGTCACGCTGGAGGCATCACCGAGTTGCGGAAGATCGCAACGTCGGCAGAAACGTACTACGTTTCGGTAGCACCTCATAATTCGAATGGACCTATCTCGACCGTGGCCAGTTTGCATCTCGATTTAGTGATGCCGAACGCTTTCATGCAAGAGATATTCGTGAGTTTCTTAAAGGCGTACGAGGCGGTCCTGACCAACATGATCCCCATCGCCGATGGTCATGCGACCGTGCCGGCAGGGCCGGGTTGGGGCACTGAGATCGACGTGGACGCGCTCAACGAGTTTCCTCCGTGCGAATACGTAACGGTTGAAAGCGAACCCTATTTGGCATTCTGAATCCTTTCGAAATGAATGCTGAGCGCGCCTGAAGAGGTGGCAGACGAGTTATCTGTTCGGGAACTCAACATATGGCGCAGTATCGATGCACATAGCCGCAGCACAAGTCACCTTGCAAATCCATGCGTCGTCGTCTTTGAAGGACAAACGACGGGTAGTGCACTCGGTGGTGTCTAGGTTGAGGAACAAGCATTCGGTTTCGGCCGCCGAGGTTGGAGCGAATGATTCCTGGCGCTCGGCAAAAATCGGAATTTCGATCGTGAGTGGCGATATGCGTACCGCAGACAGGATTCTCGAGCGAGCGCTCGATTTCATTGAGCGGGCGGCTCCTGAAGCGGAGGTGGTTGGTGTGGAGACCGATGCTTGGACGTTTGACGACGTCTAATCGGGAACTTTGTTACTGCGGTCTCAGAACGCAACAAAGAAAACGGCCCGGCAACCCAAAGGTCGCCGAGCCGCCTTTCCAGTTTCAATCCGAGCTTTAACCAAGCCCGACAGGATGGAACATCAAGCCGCTTCGACAGCAGCGACGCGTTCTCGTTGCAGATCAAGCAGGATCTCGCGTGCTTGCGCTGGGCTGATGATGCGAGTGCACTGGATGCACTTGAGCATGATGCCGTCCAGTCCGCGACCGAACTGAACATCGCCCTGGCATGCGGGGCATCGGCGGGGGAAGATCATAGTCTGCTTCATTTCGCTGGTCTCCGTTGTTGAGATTGCAATAGTTTTGGTGGGGATTGATGGTTAGAACCAAAAAGCCCCGATTCTGGACCGGGGCTTCAATTGGGAATGCGTTTCGTATATCGCTCCGCTTTCAATCACCCCGGTCGTCAGGCTGCCGGCTGTTCCATTCGAGTTAGTAGCTCTCTTGCCTGATGACGGTCGATAAGTCTCGTGCACTGCAAACACTTGAGTGTCGGCCCTTCGAGCCTGATGGCGAACAGGATGTCGCCTTGGCAATGTGGGCAACGTTTTTCGTAAATGATCGTCATCTCTTTGTCTGGAAGCCTCTCGTTCCGTCTTGGTTGTTTGCTTTGTCTGCGCGTTTCCGTCTCGGTTGTCAACGGAATTGATCTCATCGGTGATGCAGTTTTTCGCCAGTTCCAAACTTTTTAACTCATCGATGTGGGTCTTGTCAAGCGCTAATGGACAGATTTCGTAAATTTCTCTGAAATTTGATGTTGGATTTTTGTTTATGTGGTGGAATTCGTCGTCATTGATACAAAGCGTATCATGTATGTTACTATGAATTAGAGTATGAATCAAGTGCTTGGTGGACAAGAATTTGGTGGCGACGGTGTTATTCCCTCGTTGGAGTTAGTGTGACACAGAGATACGAAGAACAAGATGTGACGGATGCAGGATCGACGATACCAAACGCCGACGCTTTTCTGCGCCTGGTCAACAAGATCGCTGCCGAAGCCGCGCGACGTGAAGTCGCACGCCGCGCGGAAGAAGCCCAACAAAGTCGCGCCAGGCGCAGGGTGCGGGTTCGAATCGGCGGAAGGGCCGATGCGCTGTACATCATCAGCGTTGCGGCTCAACTCGCTGAAATGCATCCGCAGACGTTGCGCAAATACGATCGCGAAGGGCTAGTTAGCCCCTCGCGAACTCAAGGAAGTCGCCGTCTGTACTCAGAAGAGGACCTTGAGCGTCTGCAGATCGTGCGTCGGTTGTCAGAAGACTTGGGGCTGAACCTTAGCGGCGTGGGGCTCGTGCTGGAGCTCGTGCAACACATGCGAGGGATGTTGGAGGTTCTCGAACAGAGCGAAGACCTCGCGAACTCGCCGTCCGCGAAAGCTGTTGCGGATGAAATCAAAGTGATCCTGAACTACTTGGGGGTGGAGTGATGCGGCTCGTTCGACCAGGAATTGGCGGTCGTTGGGGGCGCAGAACTTGGCGCCCGGGGCAACCTCCTTCGAGTTCCGGTAGATCGATCAAATCGCAGCGACGGTACGTCGAGCAACACAACGAACTCCAATCACAATTGAACGCATCTCGTGCGCAAATCGAGCAATACAAGCTCGAACTCGACGAAAACCGTAAACGATACGACGCATTGGAATCTGCAACACGTCGTCTTCAGTCTGACTTGAGGAGGTCGTACGACGACGCTCAACGGAACAAACGGATGCTCGAAGAGCGTCAAGAACAAGCTGCCGAACGGGCCCGTATGGACGTGGCGAAGCGAATAATGACGGTCGCCGACGAGTTCTCGACTGCGATCGAACTCGCTCAAGAGCAAAACATCGACTCACAGTGGTTCGTCGGTTTCAAGGCGATGGCGGAAAAGATCGAAAAAGGTTTGGAGGAAGCCGGATACCGACGATTTGAGTCCCTTGGCGAGGAAATGGATCCAAAGAGGCATGAGGCGCTCGCCACCATGCCGACATCCGACGACCTCGTCGGCAAGATCGTGCAAGTCGTAGAAGCGGGATACGAGGATACAAAGACGTCGAAAATCGTACGCGTCGCGAAAGTCTTGGTCGGCAGACCAAACGAAGACGCGTAAATGGACTTGATACAGACACAAAGGTGAAACGAATTCCACCGGATCGAACTGGTGCAGAGAAAGGCAAGAACAATCAAATGGCAAGGGCTATCGGGATAGACCTCGGAACCACAAACTCGGCGATGGCATACATGAGTGCCGGTGAACCGGAAATCGTCGAGAACTCCGAAGGCCAGCGCATAACTCCGTCGGTCGTGGCGGTAAACACAAAAACGGGTGAGCGCCTGATCGGCATGACCGCAAGACGGCAGGCGGTGACCAATCCGGAACACACCGTTTACTCCGCGAAAAGATTCATCGGTCGAAGATTCGACGACGAGCTTGTGCGAGGGGACCAAAGTCGGGTTCCCTTCAAACTAGCGAGTTTGGACAACGGCGACGTCGGCATCGAGTTCGACGGCAATGTGAGACCGCCAGCTGAGATTTCATCCATGCTGTTGGCGCGTCTCAAGCAAGACGCTGAAGAGAAACTGGGTGATGCCGTAACCCAGGCCGTGATTACTGTTCCCGCTTATTTCAACGACGCACAGCGGGAGGCTACGAGAGTCGCGGGCACGATCGCCGGTCTGGAAGTTTTGCGGATCGTGAACGAACCAACCGCGGCTGCGTTGGCGTACGGGTTGGAAAAACAGGGTGATCGAACGGTCGCCGTATACGATCTCGGAGGTGGAACGTTCGATATAACGATCCTTCACGTCGGGGAAGGCGTGTTCGAAGTCAAGAGCACCAATGGCGATACCCATCTTGGCGGTGACGATTTCGATCAGCGTCTGGTCGAGTACCTGGTCGACGAGTTCAAGAGGAAGGAGTACATGGATCCCAGTTCGGATCCTTCGGCCGCCCAACGGCTGAGACTCGCGGCGGAAGAAGCCAAGATCGAACTATCGTCCGTCACGAGTGCCGAGATCAATCTGCCTTTCATTTCGGCGGACCAGACCGGGCCCAAGCACCTGGTCGAATCGCTGTCGCGCGCCAAACTTGAGGCGTTGACAGCTGATCTGGTTGAGAAAACCGTTGAGCCTTGCCAAAATGCCATGCGAGACGCCGGGGTATCGCCGGATGAAATAGACGACGTTATTCTGGCCGGCGGTATGACCCGGATGCCCTCGATCGTCAATCGAGTCCGGGAAATATTCGGAAAAGAGCCGAACCGGACGATCAACCCAGACGAGGTTGTCGCGCTGGGTGCCGCGTTGCAAGCCGGCGTCTTGCAGGGTGACGTGTCTGGAATATTGTTGCTCGACGTGACGCCGTTGACTTGGGGCATTGAGACCCTTGGCGGCGTACGGACCGAGTTGATTCCGCGCAACACCACGATCCCGACCTCGAAATCCGATACCTTCACCACCGCAGCAGACGGTCAATCTTCAGTCGAGATCCACGTTTTGCAAGGCGAGCGTCCGATGGCGGCCGACAACACGTCTGTGGGACGGTTCACTTTGGACGGCATCGCGCCCGCGCCGCGCGGCGTTCCGCAAGTCGAGGTGTCGTTCGACATCGACGCGAATGGAATCCTCACGGTTAAAGCGAAAGATCAGGCTACTCAACGTGAGCAACACATCACGGTGACGGGCCGATCGGGCATGTCAGATGATGACATCAAATCGAAAGTCAAAGAAGCCGAAGACAACGCTGAGTCAGATCGAACGCGTAGAGAGACCGCCGATGCTAGAAACTTGGCCGAGTCGACTGCGTACCAAGCCGACAAGTTGATCGAGGAACATGGCGACAAACTTCCGGAGGAGATCAAGTCGGATATCCAGTCGAAAACGGCAGATGTTAGAGCCGCTCTTGGCGACGCGAACGCGGATTCGGAGAGGTTGACTGCCACATCAAACGCATTGCAGCAGGCGATGATGGCAGCTGGCCAGCACATCCACGCAGGCGCGGCGGCCGGCGGTGAGCCGGGTGGAACCGGTCCAGGACCTCAATCTGGTGGCGATGACACCGTCGAGGGCCAGTTCCGAGAAGTTTAGAGTTCGACCTCTGTCACAGCCCGAATCGCGGAAAGATTCGGCGTCGAACTTCTGCGATCGCGGCTTCGTTGTGATCCTCGATGTTGGATCTGACGTCGGACTCTATTCGGTATCCGCTAGCGTCGTTGAAGGTCGTCACGTTCGGCAGAGAAACGAAGGATTCGGGCACGGTTTCCGGCAGCTCGATTTCCGCCATGGTAGCGAGATCCATCGTCCACGCCCGCGCTACTGCCGACATGTCGTATCCACCGCCGCCGACGGAGATCCAGGGGCAACTCATCTCGTCGGCTAGTTGAGCGAATTTCCTGACCGCTAGGTTGTGGCCCTGAGTAGTTAACGAGAGGTGTGCCAGGGGGTCGTTTCGATGGGTGTCGATGCCGAGTTGCGTGAACATGACATCCGGTTCGAAAGCCCGAGCCAGATCGGGTATCACGGCATCGAACGCTTCGTGCCATAAAAGGTCATCAGTGTAAGGCGCAAGTGGGATGTTGACGCTGTAGCCATCGCCGTCGCCGGTACCAGTCTCGTCGGGGCCGCCGGTTCCCGGAAACAGCCACTGACCTGATTCATGTATGGAGACGGTCATGGCTCGATCCGTATCGTAGAGACCGGCATGCATCACCACGCCATGAGCAACTA
>CAYRHG010000056.1:0-15109 GCA_964424025.1 uncultured Dehalococcoidales bacterium
GGGTAGCTGTCGGACTCGGTGTTGGGGTGGGAGTTACAAACGGTGTAGCCGTTGGCTGTGGACTCGGCGTCGGTTGTGGAGTGATCGTCGGCACAGGTGTAAATGCGTTTACGACGGCCTGTACTGTGGCCAGTACTTGCACCGCCGTCGCGGTAGGTATTGGTTCTTGGGTAATCGGGGTGGTGGTGGGGGCAGGTGTTATCGATGGCGCTGGTGTTAACGCGTCGACGAACGCCTGTACCGTGGCTTTGACGCCGACTGGGGTTGAGGTTGGGACGGATGTTACCGATGGTACCGGCGTCAAAGATTCGACGAATGCTCGCACTGTGGCATGGACGTCTACCGGCGTCGCGGTTGGTACCGGTTCGTCGATTTGCGGCGTGACGGTGGGTACGGCCGTCTCTGTCGGTACCGGTGTGAACGCGGCGACCATGGCCTGTACTGTTGCCCGAACGTCAACGGGAGTGGGCGTGACTGGAGGTGGTTGGACGCATGCAGCTGCCGCCAGTGACGTCACGAGTACGGAGGTGGCTGCGATTGAAATCTTCATGCTTCAGGATGATGTCTGAAGTTCAGGTCGTTCTAAACCTCAGCAATTATAGCGTTTACGAAATTGTCCTGATGGTTAGCACGTCTTTAGGTGGGATGATGAGAACCGTGGATTCTTACGTATCGTAGAATCTCGCAAAGCTAGCGATCATGCCATCGGACACTAAGGATGACGTCTGAAGCGATCGAAAAACGATCGATCATCATCTCAATTGTGGCGAGTACTTCGTTCGGAGTACTCGGGATCGTAATTTCGATTGCTAGTAAGTCGGGCGCAGTATTCCTAGACGGTCTTTTCTCGCTTACGTTCGGAGCGGTGGGATTGCTCACGCTTTACGTATCCCAACTCGTGTCTCGCCCCAGCGACGAAAGATATCCGTTCGGTTACGCGACGTTCGAGCCGATGCTGAACCTTTTCAAGGCGTCGTTGATAGGTTTCGCTCTCGTTTACGCGGTTTGGACGGCGGTTCACACGATATTGACGGGTGGACAGGAGATCACGGCTGAAGGGGGAATCTTTTACGCCGTAATCGCTGTTGTGGGTGGTGCGGCGGTAGTTGTCGCATTGAAAAGGTATGCGAAACAGTCGGGCTCGCCGATCGTAGAAGTCGATGCCAAGAATTGGACTGTCGATACGTTAATCAGTTCGGCGGTTGGCATAGCGTTCGTTGCCACACTGCTGATTCAGAACTCCGACTGGTCAGATCTTGCGCCTTACGCAGACCCGGTGATCATGTTGGCGATTGCGGCGATCGCATCACCGCAGCCTTTCCAGATGATTCGAGACAACATCAGACAGATTGTTGGTAAAGCACCGCCCAAAGAGGTTCAAGACAACGTCGCTGAACTGGTGGAGAGTGCGATCGCCGACGTTCCTCACGTCGAAACGCATCTGCGGATCGTGGACATTGGCAGGTACATTCACCTCCACGTTTACGTGATCATCTCACCAGACACAAGAGAGTCGATTGATATCCGGCGCCACGATCAAATCAGACGCCGGATATATGAACGAGTGTCGAGCGAGTACAGGCACCTATCTTTGGACGTCGGCTTCACGATGGACCGGCGTTGGGCGTTGAACAGCGTCCCTTCCGAAGACCATGAAACAGTAATAGTGCCGGATGAAACCGACGAATCGGAGGCGACATAGCCCGATTTAAAAAATCGACGGTCGCATTAGTCACGGTCGCCGCGACGGTGATTTGGGTCGGTTGCGGCACTGTCGGAAGTGTCGTATCACCTACGCCGTTACCGGTTGACGCCCCTGAGCCGACGCCGACGCCGTCGTTGACGGATGAGGCTAAGACGAAAATCACGGAGATATTCAACGAACAAGCGATCTTGATCAAGGACGGTGATTGGGAATCGGCATTTCAGGTTTGTAGTCCCAGTTACTGATCCAGACGTGAACCCGACAGGTTCGCTGAGGATGTCCAACGCCACTTGCTCAGATTGGATGCTGCTGCCGAGACGTTAGATGTTCGCAATCCTGAAGCGACCAAAGGCCGGGACGACAGGTTCGACCTCAATTACGATCTCTATCTCGAAGGCGAGTTTTCCGAAACCGTGCGTGTCGGTGGTGCGTACGTGCAGGTTCACGGCACTTGGTACGATGACGGGGTTTGGTGTCGCTAGGCGATCGACGGCGCGGCGGGTATCTGGATAGCTTGTTCTGGTGCCGTCGGCATCACGGTGAATTGCTCTTCGTACAGCTTGCGGTAGAGATCTGATATAGAGATCAGATCTTCGTGCGGTCCACGGGCGCGAATCTCTCCCCCTTCAATGACCAAGATCTGGTTTGCGGCTATGACGGTCGAGAGCCGATGAGCAATGGCTATCGTTGTCCGTCCTTCGCGTAAACGGGTAATCGCTTCGCGGATTAGCCGTTCCGACAGCGTATCTAAAGCGCTGGTGGCTTCGTCCAGCAACAGGATTTTGGGATCTGCGAGGATGACGCGTGCGATGGCTAATCGTTGTCTCTCACCTCCGGACAGACGGTAGCCGTGCTCTCCGACGATGGAGTCATATCCGTCTGGCATCGCGGCTATTGTGTCGTGTATCTGAGCCGCTTTGCTGGCTTCTACTAGCTCTTGCTCCGACGCAGTTGGACGCCCGTAGAGTAGGTTCTCCCGAACCGATGCGTGGAAAAGGAAGGGGTTTTGGGAAACCACACCGACTAGCTGTGTCAGGTTATCGTGCGTGAGGTCCTTGATGTTTACGCCGTCGATGCGGACCGCTCCGAAGTCTGCGTCGTATAGACGCGAGGCGAGATAGCCGATCGTAGTCTTGCCGGAACCGCTGGGGCCGACAAGCGCGGTGAGTTCTCCGGCTCCGGCGGTGAAGGATATGTTCGACAAAGAAAAAGGTTCGTCATCTGTTTCGTGGCCATTTTGCTCCAACCGGGATCTGGAACTTCCACTCGAAGACGGCCCCGACGCGGTGCCGACCCGCATGGCGATCGGCGGTTGAGCGGGCATATCCGGCATCATCTGTCCATCGCCGCCTCCATAGCCGGCGGCAGGGCGCTGCTGAGCTCGCGCTCGGTGTCGGGCGTCGATGCGTTCCAACTCAGATTCGCGGTAAGCGAATGAAACGTTGTCGAATACGACCTCGCCTTTAGCGTTCGCGGGGTCAACTCTGATCGGATTGACCGGGTCTACGATGGTCGGTTTGATGTCCATATATTCGAAGATCCGCTCGAACAGCGCCAACGAACCCGATATTTCGACGCCGCGTTGCAAGAGGTTCGCCATGGGGAAGAGCAGTCGAGCTTGGATGGTCGTGAAGGCGACGATGTCGCCTAGTGTCACGCGATCGCTGCCATCGATGATGAAGATGCCGCCGATCAGCCATATGAACGCGGGAGCCATCGTGAAGAAGGCCTGAACCACCACGAAGAATCCTCGACCAGTCATGTACTGCTTGATCGAAACGCCGGTCAGTTTAGCGTTGGTCTCTTGGAACTCTCGTAATTGCTCAGATTCACGACCGAAGGTCTTGGCTACGATGACGCCGGATACGAATAGGGTTTCGCCTGTTTTGGCCGTCAGATCTGCCAACGTGCGTTGCATTTGCCGGGTCAATCGGCGTCGGCGCGCTCCGACGACCCGGGATAGATAGGCGAATATCGGCAAAGTGCAGACTGCGACGATGGTCAGTTCCCAAGAGAGGATCAACATTGCCACCAAAGCGGCTACGACGATGGTGACGCTGGAGAGGATGTTGACAACGGTGTCCGTCAGCACCAACTGCGTACTCGATACGTCGTTGGCGAGACGCGATTGAATGTCGCCGGTTTTGGCGGATGAGAAGAACGAGATGGGCTGTTTGAGGAGGTGGTCGTAGACCGTGTGCCGCATGTCCTCCATTACCTTGAAGCCAACTGAGGCGTTGAGTCTTGATTGGATCAAGTTCAGCACACCTGCGATTCCGGCTGCCGCGACCATGCCAAAGATCAACCAAATCAACAGACGCATGTCTTGTTGCGGCAAGGCGTCGTCGATGACGCGTTGGATAAGCAGGGGAGTGACGACGCCAAGAGCGGCGGTGATCAAAACCAGCAAGGCTACAACGACAAGGCTCAACTTGTAGTCGGCATAGAGATCGACGACCCGCCGAAGCGTCTTGCGAGGGATGGGACGGCGAGGTGCTTCTTCAGGCATCCGGCCCATCGGACCGAAGCCGGGACCTCCAATTCCGCCAGCTCTCATGTGCGCCTCCGAGGATGCGGGTCTAGAAAATCTTCGAGAGTTGAAGGAATGTTAAAGCAACTTCATTCGTGGGTCGTCAAGGCGGTGATAGGTGGCGATAGATCACAACTGATTTGATGATCAGTTATGGAAGACATTATCGGCGAGATAAACCGCTGGTCAGACCTAGAATCAACAAGGCCGGAGGTCGCTTGACAAGCGTAATTTGCGTCACACAAGTTAGGCCTTAACACCACGATTGTGTGGCGCGCCCTCCGGCCATTCGAGATAGCGCAGGCGCAACCTCTGTTTGGAATGATAACAGCCGTTATCACGCCGCTATCGCCCGTTCGTATTCCGTTCACGCCGCCGAGGCCACGCGGTACTAGCTTAATCTCAAAATTGTCGATGTCCTCTCGTTGCAAGAGCGGCTACCTTGGACTCGTTGGCACCCAATTGATCTCCGCCGGACGGAGAACGACGTGCACATAACTGCAGACGTGAGGGGAGTGGGACGGTGGTAGCCCGTAGGGGAGTCGAACCCCTGTTTCAGCCTTGAGAGGGCCGTGTCCTGGGCCACTAGACGAACGGGCCACCGTGATGGTGCGAGGACGTGGCGTTACGCTTCGTCCTCCGGGTTGGTTGGCTGCCGATGCAGGATTCGAACCCGCGCTCCCAGATCCAGAGTCTGGTGTCCTACCACTAGACGAATCGGCAACGGCTTGCTACGAAAACTATAACAGATGGGGATTTTTCTTTGATCCATGCGGCCTCGCCGTCGTTGTCATCCGAGGCGGCGAGCCAGATCGAATCGGTGCGTGAAGGACGGATGGCATACGTGGCTCGAGACCACCGTTAACGACTGCATCGTTTGATCAGGGATTGGTGTATACTGCGCGGAGCGTCGCGGGAGTTTGAATTTCGCGACAGACTGATGGTGCGCGGACGTAGCACTCCCGCACAGCATTCAAGTTCAATCCAACCATAGGAGGTAATTGACTTGAGATCGCGAATCAAACCGAGGTACCTGCTCTACGCAGTCGCGGCTTTGGTGGCCGCCACGGCTTGGGCTTGTGCCGGAGACCCCGAGACTGTCGTTGTTAGGGAGACGGTCGTCGTCGAGGTCGAGAAAGAGGTGCAGGTAGAGGTTGAGAAGCAGGTCACCGTCGAGGTTGAGAAGGTTGTCGAAGTCGAGAAGGTGGTTGAGGTCGAGAAGGTGGTTGAAGTGATGGTGGAGAAGGACGAAGCCGCTCCTACAGCCACGCCCGAACCCGTCAGTCAAGAGCTTCCTGAACCCGAGTCTGCCGTCGGCACCTTAGTGATGATCCCTGAGGGCGTCGCACCTGGTGTGGGCATCAACCGATCTCAGGCGCCTGAATCGTTGATGTATTGGGGCGTAAGCGAACAACTTTTCCGTCCGAATGACGACGGAACCCTTGTCGGGCCTTGGCTAGCCGAAAGTTGGGAAATCGCACCGGACGGTTCACAAGCTACGGTCACTATCCGCAGCGGTGTCGAATTCCACGACGGTTGGGGAGAATTGACGGCTCACGACTTCGCGTGGAGTTTGAACGACACCAACGGCGCGATCACGGCCGAGAGTATCCACGGACAAGCCGGCGACTTCGCGGCGTTCATGGATGAAGCGGAGGCGACGGACGACCGCACTCTGATCCTGAACTTCAACGCTCCTGAGCCGCGTTGGACCACGCTGCTATTCAACCAGGCCGGTGACGCATTCGGGGTTTTCTCGAAGAAGGCTTACGACGAGATGGGCGCCGATTGGATGCGTGAAAACATCATCGGAACCGGCCCTTACACGGTGCAAGAGTGGCGTCAGTCTGACAGTGCGACCTTGATTGCTCAAGAAACTCACTGGGACAAAGTTCCCGAAGTCGGGACGCTACGATTGATCGACGTTCCCGAGACTGTGGCACGCATCTCCGCACTTCGATCTGGCGGTGCCGATTGGGCCGTGCTGCCAGTCCGCGAGATGAAGGATTTGACGCGAGACGGCTTTGGCGTGCTGACGACTGGCCGGCAGAGCGGTGTGCCGCTCAACATGGCCGGTAACTATTGGGAAAGCACTGCGGTGAAGACAGGTGAACCAATCACTCACGTGACGTTCGTGCACGATATCCCGTGGATCGGCAACCCGCACAAGCCAGACGACAACAACAACCCGGCTGGAATGGACGACATGGAACAGGCAAGGTTAGTCCGTTGGGCTATCGCCTTGTCAATTAACAGGCCGCTCGTCAACGACTCACTTTACGGCGGCAACGCGTCCGAGTACCACGTTGGAATGTTCCACGTCAACAACGTCGATTGGAAAGACGATTGGATTGTCCCGTACGATCCCGCGTTGGCAAACGAGTATCTTGACCAGGCTGGGTATCCAAAGAACGACGACGGTATCCGATTCGCGATGCCAATCTACGCCTTTACCTCAGTGCGTGACTGGGCGGAGATTGCAGACACCGCGGCTGGTTTCATCAACCAACTCGGTATCGAGACCAACATCGTTAAGGTTGCCTACTCGATCGTTCGTCCGAGCTTGGTGGCGAGAAGCACGACCACACCTGCGACACAATGGTGCAGGTCCGACTTGTGGAAACCGTATGACTGGGTGACGGGCGAGGAGGAAACGAGCCTGACTCGCGGCGGCTTCGGTTGTCACATGGAGATTCCGTTCATTCTGGAAACGGTTCAGAAGGTGGCGGCAGAGCCTGACCCGATAAAACGCACAGAGTACAACGTCGCCATGGCACAATACCTGTACGATCAGGCGTTGAAGATTGGAATCATTGCGCTTCCGTTCGTTTCGGCTTACAACCCGAACTCGATTGCGGAATGGCCAATGCGTCCAGGACCCCAAGCTCCTCATACCTCACCGGAGTTGATCGTTCCGGCCAGGTAGGCATGAAATTCGGGCGTCAACCCGGGACACGCGGTGTTACCGTGTCCGAGGTGACGCCCGATCTGTCGGGCTACGGCGCGAGTTTTTTCGTCGCCGTGGCCCGATTTGACGGTTTCGACGGCTTACGTTGCCGTACCGTTCGGACTGAACTTAACCGTGCGTAAATTCCTGATCAGACGATTCTTTGCAGGCATCCTTTCAGTGCTTGCTGCAACTGCAATCGTCTTTGGATTGTCTAGGGCCGCCGGAGATCCGCTGCTGCTTTATGCCAAGCCAGGTGGATACGGAGTAACGCCCGAGCAGGAACAGGCCCTGAAAGAGAAACTCCGCCTTGATCGCCCGCTCGTGATTCAATACCTGCTATGGCTGACTGATTTGGCGCGTGGCGACTTCGGGAAGACGCTTCTGGCAGAACAGTTGGTGACCCGGGTCGTCGGCGAGAAGATGGGAGCAACCGTGCAGTTAGGGCTCGTTTCATGGTTATTGGCGACTGTGATGGGGGTGCCCCTAGGCGTGCTATCGGCAGTTTTGCGAGGAAGCGTTTGGGACTACTTAGGGAGGGGGTACGCGCTCATTGGCCAATCTCTTCCTACCTTCTGGCTGGGTCTAATGCTGATTCTGATATTCAACAAACAATTGGACTGGCTTCCATTCGGCACACGAGGTTCGGGAGACTCGTTTTTCTTCACATGGGAGAATCTGCGGTACTTCATCTTGCCGTCTTTCGCCGTTGCATGGGGCGCAGCAGCAGTCTATTTGAGATTGACGCGGTCAGCGATGCTGGAGGTGCTCGATTCTGAGTTCGTAAAGCTCGCTCGTTCAAAAGGTGTAGGACAAACGAAAATAATTTGGAAGCACGCGTTTAGAAACGCCTTGATACCGCCGTTGACAGTGTCCACGTTGATTATGGCGGGGTTGATCACGGGAAGCGTAGTTGTCGAGTCGGTATTCTCGTGGCCTGGACTTGGCAGATTGGCGGTTCAAGCGGTTCAGGACAACGACTTCCCGATACTTACTGCAACCGTTCTCTTCTTTGCGACGGTATTCGTCTTGGTGAATCTACTAACCGACATTCTGTACGCGTTGATTGATCCTCGGATTCGATACTGACGATTGACTGAAAGACACGATGGCGACTGAAACGAGAGCTGGAGACGCTACGACGTTGCAAGGGGCGGCAGCGCCGACGCAACGCGTTTTCCGACTGTCGCCGGGTTACATTTGGTACGCGTTACGACGATGGCCGATTATCCCGGCCCTCATCATGGTGGTTCTGGTTGTGGCTGGTGTTTTCGCGGATCAACTTGCACCGTACGACGAGATCGAACAAGACATCAGATTCCGCAACGCTCCTCCGCGGATCTTCAACTCGAACTCTGAGTACTGGGAAAGTCAGGACTATTCCCAAGCGATGTTCCGAGCCCCGGACAGCGAAGGGAAGAACCCGGCAAACCGTTTCATCCTCGGCGCAGACCACGTCGGCCGGGACGTCTTAAGCCGGATAATCCACGGCGCACGCATCTCGCTCGTCGTTACCTCGGTCGCGTTGTTCTCAGGCCTGATTCTTGGAGTGACGATCGGCGTGATATCGGGTTATTACGGTGGTGTGGTGGACGAGATCTTGATGCGGATGGTGGACGTGTGGTACGCGATACCGTTCTTGTTACTAGCGATGGTTGCGGTCATCATTTTCGAAGCAAGCCTGAATCTGATCATCGTCCTTTTGATACTGCTCGCTTGGAGTGGATACGTCAGGAACCTGCGCGGCGAGGTATTGAGCCTGAAGGAACGCGATTTCGTGGCTTCGGCTCGAGTTGCTGGTGCGTCGACCTTCCGGATCATATTCAGGCATTTATTACCCGGGCTTATCAACACCATCTTCGTCATCGCGAGCCTGAGGGTGGGTCAGCTGATCTTGGCGGAAGCGTCGTTGAGCTTTTTGGGGGCAGGCATCCCAGGCCCTACCCCAGCTTGGGGAGTATTGATCGCCGAAGGCAGAGAATACGTCGAGTCGGCCTGGTGGCAGACGGTGTTCCCTGGGACTGCGATATTTCTTGTGGTCCTCGCCTTTAACTTCCTTGGCGATTGGGTGAGGGACCGGCTCGATCCACGTCTGCGTCAGCTGGACTGAGGCGCCAAGGGATTTGGAGTTCGCGTGACCAGTTTGGGACGCGAGCTAGTTTGCCGGGTTTACGCTTCGACTAGCTGCACCAACATGTCTTGCAGTTGGGAGTGCCTGATGTAACCCTGATGAACGCTCAAGACGTTGTGATCGCGGTCGAGAAAAAAGGTGGTGGGCGCGCTGGTGATTTGGTAGGCGAAGTGAATGGCGCTACCAACATCGGGGATAGCGGGATAACTGGCCTTCATCTTGCCTAAGAATTCGACGCCATCGGCAGCGGTGTCGAAGCCAACTGCTTGAACGCCGATGAAGACGATCTGGTCTTTGCCGGGCGCGCCCCAAGTCTGGTACGCGTGCTCAAAGTTGGGGATTTCGGCGCGACACGGAGGGCAGGAAGGGAACCAGAAGTTGATGACCACTGGTTTGCCTTCGTGCCGGCTGAGATCAAAAGGGCCGTGGTGAAACGTGTCTCCTTTGAATCCAGGGGCGTCACCGTAGCCGACGAAGGTTTCCGTGTCGGCGTATTTCGTTTCTGGAATCGCCAAATCTGAATCTTCGGCATTATTGGCATCGGGTTCCAGATCGACGGCGACGGCTTCGCCTTCCTCGGGTTGCGACTCTTCCTCGATCTGCACCGAGCCGCCGGCCGCCAGCTCTTGGACGATCTCAGCCAGGTTTTCCTTGTCGATCGCGCCTTGCCACACCCGATGCTCATTGTGGTTGCGATCCAGAAATACCGTTGTCGGATACGAGAACACGCTGTAGGCGATCTGAATTGAAGAGGCGTTGTCGGGTAAGCCGGGGAAGGTAACGCCCAGTTCGTCAAATAGAGCCGCGCCATCTTCAATCGAGTCGAGGCCGAGTTGCTGGACTCCCACGAATTGGATATCACTTCCAGACGGTTCGCCAAACTCTTGGTAAACCTTTTCGAAGTGCTCCAACTCCGCACGACACGGCGGGCAGGACGGGAACCAGAAGTTGATGACGATCGGTTTGCCTTCGTAATCTCGCGTGTCGAACGTGCCATGTGCGAATGTTGTCCCAGCGAAGCCTTCCGTGTCACCTAATCCTTTGAAGGTCTCCGACTCAAATTCGTCGGGCATTCCAGAGGATTTGGTTTCAGCCGCGGGAGCCTCTGTCTTCGGTTCGGCCGTTGGCGCGGCTTCGGTGGTCTCATCTGACGTGTCGGTCGTAGTCTCCGTGTCGCTGCCGCAGGCGGCAATCGCCACGAATAAAACCGTCGTCAATAAAAACACAGCGATTGTCGAAACGGACGAACGTCTCGCCAGCGATTTCATGTTCTCACCGCCAATTGTTTTGCGTGGTTGTGGTAGATGATACGTAACTGCAGGGATCGGAGTTCACGCCAATCGGCGCTACCGGAAACTCTGGCATCTATTCGGCGAGGACGTCTGCTGCGATCCCGTCGAGTTGATCCTGCAACGCGTTCATCAGCCCGGCGACGGGCACTCTGACTTGCGCCATCGTGTCGCGGTGCCGAATCGTCACGGCGTCGTCAGACTCCACTGTCTCGAAATCGACGGTTACACACAACGGGGTCCCAATCTCGTCTTGCCTTCTGTAGCGTCTTCCTATGCTTTGCGTCTCGTCGTACTGCGTGTTGAAACGCGATCGTACGGCGTCGTAGACCTCCCGCGCCTTCGGCGTTAGTTTGGCGTTGCGACTCAACGGCAGCACCGCGACTTGGTAAGGCGCAATGTCTGGATGGAAACGCAAAACTACCCGCTTGTCGTTGTTGACTTCCTCTTCGTCGTATGCGTCGATTAGGAAAGCTAGTGCAGACCTGTCGGCTCCCATCGCGGGTTCGACTACGTATGGCACGTATCGCTTGTTGTTGGGCTGGTCGTAGTACGACAAATCTTTGCCTGATTTTTCGATGTGCGCCTTGAGGTCGTAGTCCGTGCGATTTGAAATGGTCTCCAATTCTCCCCATCCCCAGGGGTATAGGAACTCGACGTCGGCGCTGCCCTTCGAATAGTGGGGCAATTCTTCGGGTTCGTGTACTCGGACACGCAGTTTCGAGCGCCTCAAACCCAAGTCAGCGTACCAGTCCATCGAAAAGTCAATCCAGTACTGGTGCCACTCTTCGTCGGTGCCCGGTTCGCAGAAGAACTCCATCTCCATCTGTTCGAATTCACGAGTTCTGAACGTGAAGTTTCCGGGAGTAATTTCGTTGCGGAACGATTTACCTTGTTGCGCGATGCCAAACGGAACGCGTACTCGGCTGCTGTTCACGACATTGTCGAAATCGACAAACATGGCTTGAGCTGTTTCTGGTCGGAGATAGACGATATTTTCATCGCCTTCAACCGGTCCGATGTGAGTTCGGAACATCAGATTGAAATGGCGGGGCTCAGTCAGTTCGCCGCCGCACTCTGGACAGTCGTCGCCTTCGAGCATGTCTGAACGATGCCGGCGGTGACACTCCTTACACTCGGAAAGCGGATCGGTAAAACTGTCGACGTGACCACTTGCCACCCAAACGTTTGGGTGCATGAGGATGGATGCGTCGATTCCGACCACATCTTCGCGATCCCGCACCATCGATTTCCACCATTGGTCTTTGACGTTACGTTTGAGTTCGACGCCGACCGGTCCGTAGTCGTATAGGCTTCCGATTCCGCCGTAGATCTCGCTGCTTTGGAAAACAAAGCCTCGTCGTTTGCTGAGGCTAACTACGGTGTCTAACTCGACGTTGTGGAGGTTGCGTTTCAATGTGTCTGATCAGCCTTCGGTCGCGTAGAACGCGCTTCAATCCGGTGGCGAAACGTTAATCGCCGCATAGTTTCAGTGTAGTTACCGAATGTTTCGAACTTGCGCGATCGAACGATATTGGTTGCGAATCACATTCCGCTTTGTATCGTTTCGACCGCAAACCAAAGCGCCATCGCGCCCCCACGGTCATCGAGTCCGGTGACTGAATCGCGGATCAGGTACTCGTTCAGGTTTTCCAAGGGGCCTGTCCCGACGCAGACGCGCGACACTCCCCCATGATCGTCGATGCCATCGGACACTCCCGTCCAAGCACGAGTCAGAACTTCGCCCCACTCATTAGCGTTCAACCAACCGTGCTGAATCCCAAGTGCGATCGATATGCCGATCATGCACGTCGAGCTACTCTCGGTGTATGATTCGGGGCGATCTACGACTTGGTGCCACATTCCAGATTCGTCATCTTGGTGTTTTCGCAATCCGTTGAGGTGCTCGACGTGTCGTTCGATCAGCTTTGGCCTCAGACCGCCAGTACATCCGACGAGAGTCTCGGCATAACCTAACGCCGCGAAGCCGTTCCCACGTCCCCAGAAGTAGGGCGACGAAAGGCAATGCCAGTAGAGTCCGTTAGACTGCAGCAATCTATCGCCACATTCGAGCACGAACTCGCCAGCAAGGTCGACGTAACGGGCATCGCCTGTCAGATGCGTGGCGCGTTGAAGAATGGTTCCGGCGAAAAACATGTCCTCTACTCGGTAATCACGGTCGAGGACGCTTGCGAAACCGTCTTCGTCTAACACCATGAACCGATCAGCGGTCGCAATCAATAGGTTGCGATATCGCGAGTCGCCGGCCATCATGGATGCCCAGTTGACCCCGGCGTAGTTCGCGGTCCCATCGCTGGCGTCGAAAATGCCATACGGGTTGTTGACATATTCCGAAGTGATCCGTTCGATATCCGCTAGCGGGTCTGGATACGAGTCATCCAGATCAGCCAGCTGCAAACGTCCGGTTAGAGAAACACCTTGCGTGTAAACGACCGGACGTTCTAGTTTGTGTCCGTATGCGGCCGCGAGAGTGCGTGCCTTAGCTAGTGCATCGTCTCTTATCGAACTCATTCTTGTCCTCGGGGTCCTATCGATTCACCGGCTCGAAGCCGGTCAAATGGATGGGCGGTTATCTCGTTGGGTTTGTCTTATCATTTACGCAGACTGAATCATAACCCCACGTTAACCCCACGTTTGGAATAGACGGGAGATCAAAGATGGCCGAATCGACACCACAGCAACTCGGAGGCAGAAGCGCGTTGGTCACGGGAGGCGGCAGAGGGATTGGACGCGGTATCAGCATGATTCTCGCTTCGCGTGGGGCAGAAGTGTGTGTGTCCGATGTCGATTCTTCCAATGCCGAAGCGGTCGCGGCCGAGATCAATGAGGGCGGAGGCAAAGCATTTGCGGCTGGTGGCGACGTCACCGACATCGATTCGATTTCCGAAGTTGCGCAGACCGCGATTGAGACGTTCGGCAAACTCGACATCTGCGTTCCCAACGCCGGAGTGATTGGCGGTCCAGGTTTCATGAACAGGAGGGACTACATAGACGCGGACTGGGACATGACTTGGGAGGTGAACGTACGGGGCGTAGTGAATACCGCCGATGCCGTCGCAGATCACATGAAGGAACGAATGTACGGGAAGATCGTGATCATCGCTTCCCACGGTGGCCGTGCGCCGCGGGGCGTTCCGGATGTCGGACGAGGCAGTGCACAGGGCCCGTACATGGTGTCCAAAGCCGCCGCAATTCAGTGGACGCACTGGTTGGCCATGAACCTCGGCCAGTACAACATCAACGTGAATGCCGTTTGCCCAGGGCGTTTGTGGACCCCGATGTGGCAAGCCATAGCGGAGAACCACAAAGCGTTGAATCCTGATCTCGCTCACATGTCGATTCGCGAGATTTTCGAGATGCAGATCAAGGGAACGATGCCGCTTGGCAGGGAGCAAACTCCCGAAGATGTAGGTAAAGCGGTAGCTTTCCTCGCTTCTGACGACGCATCGGAGATCACGGGCCAGGCGTTGAACGTCAACGGCGGCGGAATAATGAACTGAGATCGCACATCGGATGGTCACGTGAACGTGGCGTGCACGTCAGATCGGTAAAACGGGTTTCTCATGGCAGAGATCGGAACAACAGTACAGATACAAATCAACGTGAGCCCGGATCTCGTCTTCCGTTGGGTAACAGAGCCGAGCAACAAAATTTACTGGGTAAACGGAGTCCGCAACGCTGCTTGGATAAGGCGTCAGGAAATTGAGATACCGCGGCCGCACGACACTTGGGGGATGCTGTACGAGTTCGGCGGTAAAGAGAACGAAATCATCATGGAAGTCGATGTCTGCGACCCACGTGACGGTGCTTTTGAGTATCACACGATTGAAGGGCCGTATCCGATACGAGCCGAGTACCTTTGCCAACCATCGGGCAACGGAACGCTGTTTCGTATGACGCGTACTGCTTTTTCCGACAGCACATTTACGGCCATCATGTTCGCAGTCACCGGTTTCATTAGCAAAGCAATGATGCGCAAACAAAATCAACAGGAACTCGAAAAGATGAAATCCGTGATCGAACTGCAATTGCCTACAGTTCGGCCTTGAATTCCCTTTAACTCAACAACACGACGAGGAAGACTATGAACGATCGCGACCTGATGTTCTTGCCCGCGCACGAGCAGCGCCGGATGATCATCGACAAAGAGATCTCATCGGTGGAGCTTGTGGAAGCATCGTTCCGCCGCATCGACGAACTCGACTCACAGCTCAACGCATTTGTCACGCCCGATCCAGAAGGCGCGCTCAGCGCCGCGGCCGAATGCGACCGCAAATTGGCGGCCGGCGATGACCCTGGCTCATTGCATGGCGTACCGATCTGCGTTAAGGATTTGGAACTTACCGAAGGATTAAGGACTGCTCTTGGTTGTTCTGCGTTTAAAGATTGGGTGCCGGATTTCGACTCTGCGGTGGTCGAACGCCTTCGGACCTCAGACGCCGTGATTTTGGGCAAGACCAACACGCCTGAATTCGGCAACTCCGCA
>CAYRHG010000057.1:0-3902 GCA_964424025.1 uncultured Dehalococcoidales bacterium
ACTTGCACCGTGCCTAAAGGAACCCGACTCGGAACGAACGGGCGTGTCAAGGCAAGCAAACACCGGCACGAATCTCGAAATCTACTACTTCCCGCAAACCGACACTCTCGATGTAGGCAATGGACAACCAGCCACCGAAGGTTACGATGTCGCCGAATACCTCATCGCCAACGTTGACGCTCAAGGCAACGTTGTCTCCGCCACACTCGAACACGCAATCGCGACTCTTGCGCCATACTTTAGTAAACACCTGTCCATCAGAGAAATCAGCGCGACGCCAAACATATCGCACGACGACGGCGAATAGATGTCGATGCTCGTGATCGGTTTCCAAAATGGATCGACGAATTCCATGAAACTCAACCGCTGCTGCGATACGTGGATCCCACTGATCCCTTGCTCACTCGCCTACCGCAGATGCTATGATGCGCGAGCATGATTAATGTTCCACATCGCAGGACGCTATTCAGCGGTCTTCCGCGCGCGTCCGGTACGAACCTCTACTGCCAATTTGCTGATTTGGGCAACGAGGCGTCGGTCGAAGATTTTTTCGCTTTTCGAATGATCCAAGACCTAGGCTACAGCGATGCGCAAATCAAACCAAAAGAGAGCCTAGAAGAGCTCGTTGTGGGACAGGGGAGGCGTCGAAACAGGTACAAACCTGATTACGCGTTGTTAGTAGGTGGACAACCGGTTTGCATCATAGAAGCGAAACCCGTCACCGCCTCGCTTGAAGATTGGGTCGAACAGGGAGCGGGTTACTGTCTGGCATTGAACCGGAGGTATCCTTCTGGCTCCAATCCAGTAGGTCACTTCGTTCTTACAAATGGTCGTACGACAAAAATCTATGACTGGGATCGAGACGAACCCAAGTTAATTCTGGATTTCGCCGATTTCGATTGGTCGAGCCACAAATACCAAGAACTTCACGACCTATTGCGGGCCGACAGAATCGCGCGGTCGCTGCGGGAACGTCGCCGGTCTCAAGACAGCTTCACCTTAACTTCCGCCGAATCCGAACGCGCTCGGCAATTGTTCGCTAATTGCCATCAAGCGATCCGAGAAGAAGGAGGGGGTCCCTCCTATGCGTTTCACGAATTCGCGAAAGTATTGTTCGTGAAATTATGGTGTGATGACAGGCTGCGAAATGATCCCGATGTGAGTGCGTTATTCCACGACGGCTACGAAACTGCCGAAGTGCCGCGTCACAAAGTGATATTTTCCGTGAATTGGATCGAACAGCGAGAGGATGAAGGCTCTGACAACCCGATCAATTCGATTTTGTTCGACAAGTTGCGACGTGAAATAGAAACGCAGATCACGACCCAAAACAAGAAACGCATCTTCGCCTCTGACGAGCAGATCCGGCTCAACGCGGACACTGTCAAAGATATCGTTCGCAAACTCGAACATTACGACCTTTTCGGCATAGACGAGGATTTAAATGGGCGTTTGTTTGAAACGTATCTGAGCGCTACGATGCGAGGGCGCGAGCTCGGGCAGTATTTCACTCCGCGATCTATCGTTGAAATGATCACCTACCTTGCCGACTTGCGTGTCGAACGCGACCATGTCGACTCCGTGCTCGACGGCTGTTGCGGTTCAGGAGGTTTCCTGATTGAAGCATTGACGGTGATGCGAAACAAGGTCCGCGAAAATACCAGTTTATCGTCCGATGAAAAATCAGAATTGATCGATCGGATCTCAAACAACTCTATTTTCGGTGTCGATTTCGCCAAAGACCCTCCGTTGGCCCGAGTTGCCAGAATCAACATGTATCTCCATGGGGACGGCGGAAGCAGGATTTACGAAGCTGATTTCCTAGACAAGGATCTGCAATCGCCGGTTGGGGCAACGCCGGAGTTGGTCGCCAATACTTCGGAGTTGCGGGGCACTCTGCAAGATGCGTTGTTCGACGTGGTGTTGACGAATCCACCGTTTTCAATGAGGAAAAAAAAGGAGAATCCCTCCGATAAACGCATCCTCGCCGACTACGAACTGGCCCACCGAAGCGCTTCTTCGAGCTCGCTGAGACCGTCACTACGTTCGAACATCATGTTTATGGAGCGGTACGCAGATGCAGTGCGGCCTGGAGGGAAGCTCATTACGGTTATCGACGACACGTTACTGGCAAGCGCCCAGCAACCTTTTCCGACGGCTCGAGAGTTTATCAGGCGCAACTTCCTGATCCGGGCAATTATCTCCTTACCCGGAGATGCGTTCCGTCGTCAAGGTTCTCGTGTTAAAACCTCGGTTCTGGTGTTGGAAAAGAAACAAGACCAATCGGATCAGCAACCAGCATGTTTCGGGTTCTTTTCGGAATCTCTGGGTGTTGATGACCTAGCTCCTAAAGCGCCCGCATACCGGATAGAAGAGGCGCGCTTGACCGCCCAAGCGGAGATGCGGCGAATACTTTCTGGGTACCGGCAATTCCTTGACGGACAGATAGTAACTCACGGATTGGTTTTGGATTCGCCGCGTCTGTCGGATCGCTTGGACCTCAAATCGTGCGCACCTGAACTTGGTCGCATGGTTAATCGTTGGGTTTCTCAGGGCGTAGAGATCAAGACGTTGCAGCAAATCGTTCACCAGGTTCGAGACGAAGTTACGCCATCGGAACAACCGAGTCAGCGGTATACGTTGCTCAAGGTTTCTTACGACGGGGTGTGTGAAATCGAACGCGAAGCTGAAGGAAAACACATCTTGGCAAGAAACATGTTCCGCGTCAAGGAAGGCCAGATCGTGTTTTCCGTGATACGTGCCACTAACGGCGCTATTGGTATCGTCCCATCTGATCTTGACGGTGCCTTGGTTTCATCAGATAGCTATTTGGTGTTCAATTGCAAGGATCCGGAAGACGCAGCATACTTGTGGGCGATTCTTCGCACTCACGAGCTTCGAGCGGACATGCAAGCGCTTTCAAAGGGATCAGGGCGTTACACGACCGATTGGGAAGGTGTATCTAAACTGCAAGTGCCTTGGTTGCAGGATGATCAACGCTCGGAAGTTGTGGAAGGACTTATAGCGACCTGGGAGTTGGAACGTCAAACGGCGGTGGCAAAACAGGCAGCGTTGAAGAATATTGTTGAGCTGGGCGTCGAATCGGATGAAAGCGTCGCTCGGTGGAGCAGATCGAAGGCACCTCAATAGCGTGAAACGTGCTGAAACCGACGAACTTAAAACGCACGCGCAGGCTAAAATCTGACAAGGTTTGGCCAGTGCCGATGCCGGACAGAATCGAAAACGGCGTATTGGTTATCGCCAAAATGTCCGTCAATTCGAATGACGATTTTGAGAACTCGAAAGACTATCAAAAACCCGACGAAACGGTGCAACGAACCTGATCCGAGGCGCTGACATTTGCGATTGGGGCAATCATCGCTACCGACTATGGCGTCATTGGGATAACGAGTTGCCATTAGCCGGATTTATCATGCTGAACCCTTCGAAAGCCGATGAAGTGCGTTGTGACCCGACTATCCGCAAGTGCATTGGGTTTGCCAAATCTTGGGGTTATGGAGGAATCGAAGTTTGCAACTTGTTTGCTTGGCGTTCTGAAAACCCTTCCGACATCAAGAGGGCTCCAGACCCGATTGGGAGCCAGAATGACGCCGCGATCGACGCGCTGTTCGGGATGGTTTCAATCGTTGTCGCCGCGTGGGGAAACGACGGCGGTTTCATGGGTAGGTCGTCAGCAATTGTGGCAAGACACGCAGGTGATCTCCATGCCCTAAAGATCAACAAATCCGGCGAACCAGCACACCCGTTATATCTGTCAGGCTCGTTAGAACCCAAGCCTTGGTTCTAATCCGCAGATGGGATGTTGGGTAGTTTCCCCTCTACTTCCCTCCCGCTTGAACGCAACTTTACCCCTCCCACCCCTCAGCCCGATACCGCTCCAT
>CAYRHG010000058.1:0-18925 GCA_964424025.1 uncultured Dehalococcoidales bacterium
CCTCAAAGCTTCGTCCTGGTCACCTATGAAAACGCCGGTGAGAATAATGCGCATTTCTGGCATCCCTTCTGTTCATAGTTTCACTTGCGCCATCGGTTCATGGCATTCCTGATGGGTTCATCGTTGAAGACGAGCATCCGATACTTGCCGCGCTTCTCCGAGCTTACGAGCCCCGCTTTTTCTAAGACATCAATGTGCTTGGCTAAGGCCTGTCGGGAGATGGAGACTTCGTGTCGCATGATCAAGCGCGCTGTAAGCTCGTAAAGCGTCTGCTCCTTGCGCTCAAAGAACTCGTCCAACATCAATCGCCTTGTTGGGTCCGCGAGTGCCTTGAAGACCAAGTCATTGTGCATGCACGCATTCAATATCGCAATGATACGCAACCATATGGTTGCATGTCAAGTCCGTTGAGGCAGGCCTCATTAAGCCGGGGATGATCAGCGATCGAGCTACCGTCGGCTGCGGTTAGAATTGTGCCGGTGTGATTTGTACTCAATTAGTTGGTAAGTGATGCGTCTTATTTCATGGAACGTCAACGGCATCAGGGCAGCTCATAAGAAGGGTTTCCTCGATTGGTTCGAGTCTGAACAGCCCGACGTGCTCTGCGTTCAGGAGACCAAGGCCCACGAGGTCCAGCTCCCCAAAGCCCTGAAGCAGGTCGAGGGCTACTCATCTTGGTTCACCACCCCGGAACGCAAGGGCTACAGCGGCGTCGGCCTATACGCCCGCGAAGGGAACGCTCCCCGCAGCGTTACCTTTGGTCTTGGTGTCGAGCGCTTCGACAGCGAGGGGCGCACGATTGTTGCTGACTTCGACGATTTTGTGTTCCTCGGCATCTACTTCCCCAACGGCAAGCGCTCTGCCGACCGCCTCCGGTACAAGATGGAGTTCTACGACGCGTTTCTGGACTACGTCGACAACCTGCGTCAACAAGGCCGCAACGTGGTGGTCTGCGGCGATGTCAACACCGCCCACAAGGAACTCGACTTGGCGCGCCCCAAGGAGAATGCGAAGATTTCCGGATTCCTCCCGGAGGAACGTGCTTGGATGGACACTTTCTTCGAGCATGGCTATGTGGACACCTTCCGGCAGTTCAACCAAGAGCCGGAAAACTACACGTGGTGGAACGTAATGACCCGCGCCCGGGATCGAAACGTAGGCTGGCGCATCGACTACTTCTTCACCGACACCGATTTTGCCTCCAATCTCACCGACGCTTTTATTCTGGCCGACGTGATGGGCTCCGACCATTGCCCGGTTGGTATTGAGATTGGTTGAGTTTCGCCGGATGTTCTTGGTGGTAGGCGTCTTTGATGTGGTGTTGAAGTGGCTGGGTGTGAGGTGGGTGGCAAAGATCTACGAGTTGGCGTGCTACCGCCGTAATTCCGGCGAAATCCGTCGCTTCAGCGGACGGAACGTCCATCCAGCGGAGCGGAATTACCATTGATGTATCGGGTGAGTGGCGGAATGGTAGACGCGTATGCCTCAGTAGCATGTGGCTGTGGCCGTGCGGGTTCGAATCCCGCCTTCCCAGCAAGGGTGCTATCGTCGGCACTGATGACGGAAAAACTAGCCTATGAAATGTCCACATTGTCTCGTCGAATTCCACGATAAAGCAACACAAAGTCCGATTACAAAAGACGTGGATGGCTGGTGGGGAACAATTTCGCGCATTTGCCCGCGATGCGAGAAAGCGATAGTGGAACTGGCGAGAGGCGATGTGGTGGTGGATCGCCCCGGGCACACCAGTTTCATCCAACCTAGAAACGTCGTATTGGTTTGGCCAAGGGCCACCAGTCGTTCGCCATTGCCACAAAGCGTTCCCCAAGTATTCGCCGAAGATTACTTGGAAGCCTGTAACGTGCTTACTGAGAGTCCCAAAGCAAGCGCCGCTTTGAGTCGAAGGTGTTTACAAAGCATTCTCAGAGACGTGGCCGGTGTTCGATCTGGGAATTTGCTGAACGAAATACAAAGTGCAATCGACAGCAACACCTTGCCGTCCGACATCTCCCAATCGCTCGACTTTATTCGCAGCATCGGGAATTTCGCCGCCCACCCGACGAAAAGTGAGAGCACCGGGGAGATTGTGCCCGTTGAGCCTGGAGAAGCGGAGTGGTGTCTTGACGTACTTGAAATGCTGTTTGACTTTTACTTTGTCAGGCCAGAGATCATCCAACATAAACGCGAGGCCATCAACCGTAAGCTAGTGGATGCTGGGAGGCGACCGATAGTTTTTGACGGCGGTGAATCAAATTAGGCATTCAAATGGAAAAGTTGCAAAAGCTGCTTGAATCCGCAGTCGTAAGCGCCAAGTTTGATATAGGACGGGTTGAGAAACCTCGTTCGGGTTTGTCGATCTCTTACCCTTCGAGACCCGAAGAAATGGTCGATTCAGATCGATTGGAGGAAATGATCGCAACGACCGGTTGGTACGCCACGGAGTACATCCAAGCCTCAGGAGCACATCTCGTTGCCGATGATCAACTCTTGACGGATTTGCGTAAGTACGTAAGTCAGCTATTGAAAGACTACATAGATCCGGCGACCGACCGTATCGGACACGCATTCCCAACAGGCGGTCGGCAAGAGTACCACGTGGGGTACACGGATGGAAACATATCGATCGACACTTGGTCGTCGCCGGTGGAAAGTTTCATCGAGTCGCTCGTGAAGGGGGCCGCGGTTGCAGGACCAGAGTCGCTTGTCAACCGACTCCTCTGTTGGCTGGCCGGCGATCCAATTGAGTACCGGATTGCGGCAATTTTGAACGGAATTACTGTGAGCGAGCCTATTGAACCAATTGATGGCGTCCTCATAGAACCGCTTCCTATTTCTGCGGATCGTTTGCCCGTCCACCTTTCCGACCGCTTAGGTATGTCTGCGGACCAGTATTTGGGGCGCACAGTAGTTTATCTGGAGCAACATGCGTCGCCGGCCATATTTCGACCCGACTCAAAAAGCGTCGCGGAACTTGTCGAAGTATCCGCTGTCGCAGGATTGGATTTCGACACAGTTTGCGCGGGTATCTCTTTAGAAAGCGACGCACACGTCGAAACTGGGTTCTACTGGGTACACTACCCGACGTTTCCCGGTCTGATAAGGGTTGATGCAGGACATAGCTGGTCATTTGACAATCAACGCTTTGAGACGTGGCCGCTAACACTCAGGGGGCCGACGGCGAGGAACTTCGATTTAGAAGGCACTTTGTTCCCGGACGGCACACTCGGACCCAAGATTTGCGAAAAGCGGCTTGGTGAGACCATCAGAGCTTTAGCCGAATTAGAGCCGGACGATGTCACGTGGACGGCTATTTCTAGATGGATGAAATCGAGAGACCGAAGACAGAATTTGGCGGATCAGTTTATAGATTTGCGCATAGCTTTGGAAACGTTGTACTTGCAAGACTTCACGAACGACAAGTACCGGCAAGAAATGAGATTCAGGTTGGCCCTGTACGGCGCATGGCACTTGGGGGACGACTTGAATGATCGCAGAAAAATCCGAAAGCAACTGCTTGCCGCATATGACTCGGCCTCCACGGCGGTGCACGTTGGCGCAGTCGAACACGAACCCGCAAATACTGGAAAACTGAGCGAAGGTCAAAAACTCTGTCGACAAGGAATTCAAAAATTCCTCAAAAAAGACGTACCACCCGATTGGACAGGTCTCATATTAGGTTCTGAAAGCGGTTAGTCGAAGGGTTTTCAAGCCTGAGTCAACCCAACCTCATCCGATCAGTGATGCGCCACTTTCGAATTCTACGAGGATAGTCATGCTGCCGCAAAGCAGTGAGGGATGAAAGATCGCTCTCGGCTGAGTTATTAAATGTTGCCCGTGGTGGGTTGACTAACGAATGATTAGTCGTTGAGACTATTGGTATGACTAAACGCCTACAGGTCCTTTTGGATGACGAAGAGTACCGAGAGATCCAAGGAGTTGCGCGCCGGCAGGGGCTGACTGTCGCTGATTGGGTCAGGCAGGCACTCCGCAGGGCGAGGATCGACGCCCAAGGGACCGTAGATTCCAAGTTGCGGGTTATCGCCGCGGCGTCTCGTCACTCATTCCCAACTGCCGATATCGAAGTCATGCTTCAGGAGATCGAACGTTCGGGTTGACTAGAGACGCGTTACGCGTATTACACCGTAGCCGATCGCTTCAAGGATGCCCGTTTCGCCCGATCCCAACGCTGACCCGTTACCACGCGATGACTGATTCCGAAGATTCTCTTTGTCCGACAATCCGCGTCTCGGTTCATCGACGCGTCAATGACGATCAGCTAGAGAAATGTGGCGCAGTTCTCGACAGCCTCTCTGAGTGGTTCGGCGATGCCGCAGCGGTGTGCGCTTACTTGAACGATCTCCCAAGTCTCGAAACTTACCTAGCCAAACGAGATTCTGACATTGTTGGGTTCGCCGCAGTCAAGCGAAACGATCCTCACATCGCTGAGATCCATGTGATGGGTGTGGCAAGGAAGGAGCGACGCAGCGGGGTGGGAAGGGCGTTGATGAACCGGATGGTAGAGTATTTGGCGCGTTCAGGAATCGAGACGCTAAAGGTGCAGACGCTTGGTCCATCAGCTGCCGACTCGGCGTATGCCGAGACAAGGGCGTTCTACGAAGCGATGGGTTTCGTGCCGCTTCGGGAGTTCCGACAGGCGGGATGGACGGGTCCAACATTGATGATGTTCCGCAGTCTTTGACAGCGGTCGCGCCAAACCTTCGGTCGTAGCTGCACTCACCTCTGAGACGCGGTCTCACAGCACTTGTCACATCCATCCGCGTATGATGTCGAAAGGTCTGTTCCGACCATTTGCGTCGGTAAATTGGACCACATATACGGCGATATGCGTGTAAATGAACACATACGATACGAGCCGGATGAAAAGCCTCCGCATCTCGTAACTCTAAGCGTCGCGTCGCAGGGGGTTGTGATTGCGGTGTCGAATACGGCGGCTTTGGTGACGATATTTGTGTTGGCGTCGGGCGGGAGTGAGGGTTACTTGTCGTGGGCGCTTTTCGCTTCGTTGATAATCGCTGGTGCCATCACCGCTCTGCACGCTGCCAAAATGGGCCGCATCGCACCGGGCTACATCCTCCTGATGGGACCTGCCGCTCCATTCATGGCCGTATGCGTGTTGGCTATCACGCAAGGCGGGTTTGCGCTAATGTCGAGCCTCGTTGTCGCCGCATCACTCGTCCAGTTCGCCCTCGCGTTCTGGCTCGCGCAACTCCGACGCGTCATCACACCCGTCGTCTCCGGCGTCGCCTTCATGCTCATTTCAGCTTCCGCCATGCCGATCGCCATCGCGAGACTCGAAAACGTCCCGGCAGACGTCTCTCCCTTGGCCGGGCCCATCGTCGGTGCCGCCGCTTTGATCGCTGCTGCGATCCTGATGCTCCGTGCCACCGGCGTATTACGGCTGTTCGCCATCCCCATAACCATCGCCGCGGGTTGGGTTGTCGCCATCCCGCTTGGAGTGTTCGACTTTCGGTCCGCGCTCGACGCCCCGTGGTTTGGTCTGCCGCAATTCTCCGCGTGGCCTGGTTTCAGTTCTATCCGCCTTGAAGACTTTCTCGCACTGCTTCCCGTCTTCCTCATCGTCAGCATCGTCGTGGGAATCAAGGCCAGCAACGAGGGGGCGGCGATTCAGCAGGTCTCATGGCGGATCCCGCGCGCCGTAGACTTTCGCGGCGTACAAGGGACGCTCAACGTAAGCGGCATAGGCATATTGCTATCCGGCATCGCTGGTACGCTCCCTCCGCTCAACTACCTGCCTTCCTCGATAGCGCTCATCAACTTCACCTCCGTCGCCGCACGCCGCGCAGGGTTTGTGATCGGAGCCGCGCTCATCGCCATCGCGCTCCTGCCCAAGATCGTCGCTGTTCTACTCACCATCCCCCGACCTGTCACCGGTGTGATTCTCATGATCGTGATGGGCCTACTGTTCGTCGAAGGAATTCGCACGGTCCTGCAGGACGGTTTCAGCCAGCAAAAAGCGATTATTGTCGGGCTGGCGCTCTCTATCGGCATCGGTTTGCAGACGCACAATATCCTCGCCGAACCACTCGGGGACCTCTGGGGAGTGGCGTTCGGCAATAGCGTCGTCGTCGGCATCCTAGCCGCGGTCCTGATGTCGATGCTGCTGGAAATCACCGCTTCCAGGCGGCGGAGATTCGAGACTGAGCTCGATATGTCGGCGCTGCCCGATATCCAAGAGTTCCTGCGTGGACTAGCTTCCAAGATGCGATGGAGCGAGGAATCAATAGCGAAACTGTCCTCCGCAGGCGAGGAGACCTTGTCCACGATGCTGGAGTTGCGCGACGATTACGATGCGGAGAAAATACCTCGTCTGGTGGTCATCGCGCGACCCGGCGCCCACACCATGGAGGTGGAGTTTCTGGCCGTGTTTTCCGAGGAGAACATAGAGGATCGGATTTCTTACATGAGTGAACAGGCCGAGGCGCCGGACGTGAGTGAGCTCTCTTTCCGACTCCTCCGCCACTACGCCTCTTCGGTGCGGCATCGAAAATACCATGGAATCGACATTGTTACGGTGCACGTCGATGCATGAATGTATCTGAGATGATGCTCAGGCTTCAACATCCATAGGAGCACATTGAGGTACGAGAAATCAACCAGAAGAAAGGTGTAGAAATGGCTGGATATTTGATCGCGGAACTAAACGTAACTGACCAAGAATTGTTCGCGGAGTTTGCCACGAAGATTGTTGAGCTCGTCAAAGACTATGACGGTCGGTATCTGGTGCGCGGTGGCGAAACAGAAGTCATCGAGGGCGACTGGGATCCTCAGCGCGTAGTCGTCATCGAGTTCGACAGCTTTGAACGCGTCCAAGCATTCGCCCGTTCAGCCGAATACGAAGAACTCGCCGAGATTCGCTCTAGCAGCAGCACCTCCAGCACCATAATCGTCGACGGTGTGTAGTTCCGATATCGACCTTTAAGCGAGAAAGTCGTTTCTTCCGCAGTTCGGAGTTCGAGTCAGGTCGCCGCGGATCACTCCACTAACCGTTCGATGTCGCTGATGTCGGTTACGCGTCTCGTGCGGGGGAGTCGACGGGCTCTAGATGCAGCCTAAGCCCTAGCGATCGAGTCACCTTCAACAAGGTCGACAGCGTTGGGTTGCCGTCTTCCGAAAGCGCTTCGTATAGGTTTCCTCGATTCAACCCGGTGTCGCGGGCTAGGGCGCTCAGGTTCTGTGTTTGGGCGACGTGCTTCAGCACGGCGCGTATCACTGTCCCGTCACCAGGGTCCTCGTCCGTGGCCGCTTTGAGAAGCTCTCGGACATCCGCATCGGTCTTGACGTAGTCAGACGCGTTGAATTTTTGAAATTTCTCAGGCATTAGCTCTTCCATTCGGACGCCATTCTCCTGGCCCGTTCAATGTCTCGGCGTTGACTGTCCTTGTCGCCGCCACATAGCAGGACAATCACCTCATTGCCTCGCATGATGAAGTAGATCCGATAACCCGGTCCATACTGAATCCTTATCTCCGACACGCCGCCGCCAAGGGGTCGCACGTCCCCGAGATGTCCGTCTTCGGCCGCCAATAATCTGGCAACGATGCGGGCGACCGCACGGCGGTCTCGTAACCTGCGCAACCACCGATCGAACGACGCGCTTCGCAGGATCGTGAACATGATGTTATTGTACGGTATACCGTACAGTGTTTTTGCGGGTTGCGATTACATCGCACGCTCCGAGCGGAATATCAAGACCTAATCTCGACCCCCGCCGCTTCCTCTTGCAGTCGATAAATCACGTGCGTGTCCATTTCTCCCCAGCCGCGGTTGCCGCACTGGATGGAAATCTGTTCCACGATGTTGGCTACGGGCATCGGAACGCTAAGGTCTCTCGCAAGCTCGTTCGCGAGGGAGATATCTTTTCGGGCTAGCGCCTGCCGAAATGACGGTGGTCCGTATTTCCCGAGGAATACCGTTCGCTCTAAGCCTTCCTTCTGCGTGCCGAGTATGGTCCGACTGCCGGCGTCCATCAGGGCATCTAGGTCGAGTCCAGCCTTCATGCCGAGCGTGAGCCCCTCTGCTACGACCTGTCTGACGGCCAGTGTGATCATGTTGTTTACGAGCTTGCAGGTGCTGCCCATGCCAAGGTCGCCTTGGTAGACGATCTTGTCGGCGAAGGATTCAAATAGGGGAATGAGTCGCTCGTAGACGTCCTTGTCGCCGCTGGGCATCACAACGACCTCGCGATTCGACGCGGTGGCGGGGCTTGCCAGCACTGGCGCGTCTAGTACGTGGGCTCCTTTTTGCTCGAAAGCCTTACCTATCTCGCGGATTAAGGATGGGCGACTGGTGGAGAGGTCCACGTAGACATCGCCCGGACCCACTCCGCTGAGAATTCCGTCGCGTCCGAGGGCGATCTCCTCGACCTCAGGAGGTCCCGGCACGGAGGTGATGATGACATCGCTGACTTCGGCAACCTCGGCTGGCGATGTCGCCAATCGGGCGCGGCCTTCTAATAGGGGGCGCGTCGCACCCTCGCGCGCATCGTAGACAGTCATGGGAAACCCGGCTCTCTGGATATTCAAAGCCATCGGGGTGCCAAGTTTGCCGAGTCCTATGAAGCCTACCTTTTCCATGCCAGCCTCCAGCCGTCTACGGGCCACATCATTGCATTTTTGCGCTTGGTTGACCTGCCGAACTACGGAAGTCGTCGCTTACGTCCCGTTACGGCGTCACTTTCGCACGCGCGCGCAACATATCAGTTGGCAGTCATGCTAAATTTAAAGGCGACGCAGTTGCTTTGAGCTACTGCTCGACGACATGTACCTGCGAGGCTTTCAATGACTACCGCAGTTAGCAGAGATACCGACACTGCCCTTATGGCCCACCTCTTGCGCCGGGCAGGATTTGGAGCGACGCGAGACCAGATCGACGAATACGTAGCCAAGGGCTACGACGAAACGGTCGAAGAGCTTCTGCATCCCGAATACTCGGAACCCGAAGATCAGGACTTGCTGGACCGCTATTTCATCGCTTCTGTGGAGGCAAGATCGGTAGGTCACGCCGATCCACAGTGGGCGTGGCGCATGGCGACCACTTCGAAACATCTTGAAGAGAAGATTGCTTTGTTCTGGCACGGTTTGCTGGCGGTCGGCGGCATCAAGCTCGACCACGGGATGGAGATGCTGACGGAGATCGATCTATTCCGACGCTACGGTCTCGGCAAGTTCGGCGATCTTTTGCTCGAAATATCACGCAATCCGGGGATGATGTACTGGCTGGACAACCAAAACAGCCACAAGGACGCACCGAACGAAAACTATGGTCGGGAACTGCTCGAACTGTTCTCGATGGGCATCGACGAGATGGGGGAGGGCGCGTACACCGAAGACGATGTCAAGGCCGCCGCGCGAGCCTTCACCGGGTGGGCTTCAAAGCCGACCATGCCGCCATTCTTCCTAGGTCCGTTCCCGATGGAGTTCCAGTTCGACCCGGACGATCACGACGACGGCGAGAAGGAATTCCTAGGCGAAGTCGGTAACTGGAACGGTGAAGACATCGTAGAGATTACTGTCCGGCAGCGGGCAACCGCGGAGTTCGTCTCCCGAAGGCTTTACCAGTTCTTCGTAGCTGACGACGCGGACGAGGATGAGGTCCAACGGCTGGCCGATGTGTTTGAGGAGAACGACGGCGAGATTCGCGCCGTGCTACGTTCGATCTTCAAGTCCGATCACTTCAAGTCCCAAGCGGTCCGTTACCGCAAGATAAAGAGCCCGACCGAGTTGGTGTTCGGCGTCGCACGATTGACGGATCGATTCGATCTGCCAGACATGGACGCGTCCCAGTTGGCGTCTCAGACGATGTTTATGGGACAGTTTCTGCTTAACCCGCCCAGCGTAGAGGGTTGGCACGAGGGTGAGGAGTGGATCGACAGCGGCGCACTGGTCGAGCGGATCAACTTCGCCTCGACTGAACTGGAACGCAGAGACGCGTCCGGCATTCAGCGAATGGTGGACCTTGTGCGCGATGCGGGCGGCATGAGTTCCTCGGAGTACGTGGCTGCTTGCCTCGATGCTATGGGTTGCATAGACGTTTCCGAACGAACGTTCGGGCTTATCGCTGAACACGCATCAGCCCAGGCGGAACCGACGAATGAGGACGAAGAGACGGATCGTGCCATCGAGATATTCCAGTTGATCGCTTCAACACCCGACTACCAGTACTGCTGAAACGCATAACAGAAACCAAATACGCAGGAGATACTCCAATGGCAACGAATGGCCATAACGGAAATGGCAGAGCCAAGAATCTGGTCGTCATCCAGCTCTCTGGCGGCAACGACTATCTGAACACGGTCGTGCCTTACCAGGACGGCCTCTACTACGACTATCGTCCAACCATGGGTTTGAGCGGAGAAAAAGTGATACCGGTAGACGATCGGGTTGCTTTCAACTCCCATATGGGCCCGTTCAAAGACCTCTACGATGAGGGCAAGCTGGCGGTTCTGATGGGCATCGGATATCCGGAGCCGAACCGATCTCACTTCCGCTCGATGGACATCTGGCACACCGCAGAACCGGAGGTGGCGTCCTCTGAGGGTTGGCTTGGAAAGACGACCAAAGCGATCGATCCGGAAGGCAAAAATGCCGTGACGGCTGTCAATTTTGGTCGCGGCCTGCCGAGAGCCCTCGCGTATCCGGATGTTTCCGTCGCATCGGTAGGAGCACTCGAGTCATACGGCTTGTACACGGGTCTGGCGGGAGCTTCGAACCGCGACGCGCTGCTCGACACGGTCAGTCGCATTTACCAGCCCATGTCGGACGATGGCCTTCCATCGTTGCGCCTGCTCCAGACCGGCCGAGGCATGCTCGATGGCGCTGACACCCTGCGGTCGGCTCCTGAAAAGTACTCGTCCACCGTTGAGTACAACGCCGAGAACCCGATTGCTCAGAGCCTTAAGGGCGTCGCTCAGGTGATGTCGGCCGACCTCGGGACACGCATCTTCTACACGCAACACGGCAGCTTCGACACGCACACAAACGAGTTGGTGAACCACGCGAAGCTGTGGGACGAGGTGTCGGAGGCATTGGAGTGCTTCTGGGCAGACCTAGACGAGCAAGGCCACGCGGATGACACAGTGATCTGGATGTTCTCCGAGTTTGGTAGGCGGATCGAGGACAACGGCGCCGGCACCGACCACGGTTCAGGTGGCGTCGCGTTCATGATCGGCAACCCGGTCAACGGTGGACTCTACGGCGATTACCCGAGCCTCAAGCCAGCCGACCAGTTGGAAGGCGACGTTCACTACAACACGGACTACCGAAACGCCTACGCAACGATCCTCGACGACTTCATGCATGTCGATTCCGAGTGGGTGCTGAACAGGAAGTTCAACCCAATGTCCGAGCTAGTAGCGAACTGACGGCGCTCCAGAGTACGGAAACAGCAAGATGAGCGACTACACATATAGCCACACTCTTGGGATCGCCTCCTTTGAGGGCCGGGGTTTCATGAACCCGGTCGACGTCCGATTTTCGAACGACGGTTACCTGTACGTTTTGAGCCGGTCTAATGCTGGTAATCGAAACGTAAGGGTGAGCGCGGTAACCCTCGAATCCGAGTTCCTGTTCGAGTTTGCCAACTGGGGAACTGAACCGGGGTTGTCGACTCAACCCACCGCGATAGCCGTCGGTCCGGATGAGCGTGTCTATCTGACCGACGAATTCACGCAGTTGTTGTCCGTGTTCGAAAAGGACGGTACATTTGTGGACCGGTGGGGCGAGACCGGCTCCTCAGACGGGCAGTGGCACCGCCCGTCGGGCTTGGCCTTCGATTCCGAGGGCTACCTGCATGTGGTCGACCACCTCAATGCCCGAGTCCAGAAATACACCATAGACGGGGAATACATCTCTTCGTTTGGCACGTTCGGTACCGGACCAGGTGAATTCAACTATCCGTGGGGCATTTCGATCGACTCCGAAGATTGCATCTGGGTTGTCGATTGGCGCAACGACCGAGTCCAGCGTTTCACGTCGGACGGGGAGTTCATCTTCGCATTCGGATCGAGCGGCGACGGTGACGGTGAGTTTGATCGACCCTCAAGCGTTCACGTCAGCGACGACGGCACGGTGTATGTATCCGACTGGAGAAATGATCGGGTTCAAGTGTTCGACATGGATGCTGCGCATCGCGAGACGCTTGTAGGTCATGCCACGTTGTCCCAGTGGTGCCAGGAATTTCTGGACGTAAACCCGGAGCAGGCCGGTTGGCGCGCAAATTCTGGCATGGCCGAACAGGAGAAGCTGTTCTGGCGGCCTGCGGGGATCGACACGAATTCCGACGGTCTGGTCTGCATCACCGACAGTTGTCGTCACCGGGTTCAGATCTACAGCCGCGTCAGGGAACCTGCGCTCGTGTGACCCACTCGTGGTTGGCACGACTGGTTTAGGCGGCGATCCAAGCAGTGAACCAGTTCGAATTTCGACGCATCTCACCTACGGCTCCAGTTTTAGAGAGGTGCCGCTTTGACTAGTTATACCGAGCTTGTTCATCAACTGGGCGTTACCCCCTCTGCCGGGTTGGAGACGCTTCGCCGCTTTGGTCTTAATACCGAGGCGTCGATGTCCGACGACATCGACAACATGGGCGATTTTTCCGACATTCTCGTTAGCGCCCACGCGCCGGCAGTGACCGGCGACTTGCGCCTCAACATCGCGGCGACCGATGCCGACTTCCGGGCGACGTCGATACAAGTGATTACCGATTACGTTAGCCGGGCGGCCCGGTACCCCAACGTGAGGCAGATCAATTTGCACTTCGCTGCCAAGCGTTGGCACGACGACGCGCAGACGGTAGGTCAAGAAGGGGAGTATGACCTGTTTATCGACGGCGTCCGCGAAATCGCCGCTTTCTGCGAGCGGCACGACCTCGAGCTCGTTCTCGAAAACAACAACGCATACTGGACTGACGACATCAAGGACGCTCCTTACGAAGATGTCGACTGGTCGGAGCGCAACGAATGCTTCGGGATGGCCCCGGAGGATTGGCATCAGGCCGCCATCGATGTCGATCGACACAACGTGGGTCTCTGTCTCGACTCGAGCCACGTCGTGACCTACGCTCATCGCTTCCCGGAAGACCAACGGGAGGAGCGCGTGCTTGCATTCCTCTCTCGGCCGGACCTTATCCGCCACGTCCATTGGAACGACAACTACCTGTACGACTTCCGAGGCCGCAAGGACTCCCACGCCGCTCTCGACCGCGGCACTCTTCCTACGGAGATGCACCGCCGCATCAAGTATCTCGACGCAACTCTGCTCATGGAGCATTTCCACGGCATCGACATCCTTGAAGGCGAGCTCGCATTCATCGACAGTCTCTAGCGTCCGTCCGCTTCGGCGGAGTAGGAGTGCAAGCGGGCATACAGTCCGTCGGCTGCTAGCAGGTCTTCGTGTCTTCCGACTTGTTGGACGTGTCCTTGGTCCAGAACGATGATCTGGTCGGCGTTCCTAATCGTGGATAGGCGGTGGGCAATGACAATGGCAGTGCGGCCTTTGAGCAGTTTGTCAAGGGCCTGTTGGATCAACATCTCGGTGTGAGTATCTACATTGGCCGTCGCCTCGTCGAGGAGCAGGACGCGGGAGTCGGCGACCAAGGCCCTGGCGAAGCTGATGAGTTGGCGTTGTCCGACGCTGAGATTTCCACCGCGCTCTTGTAGGGGCGTATCATAGCCGTGTTCAAGTTTTTCGATGAAGTCGTGGGCACCTACCGCCGTTGCCGCTTGGATCACTTGTTCGTTCGTCGCATCTACGCGGTTGTACTTGATGTTCTCGCGAATCGTCCCGGAGAACAGATACGGCTCTTGTGGGACGATCGAGATCTGCTTGGCGAGGGAGTCTAGAGTTACGTCTCGTACGTCGACGCCGTCGATCGTAACGCGACCTCCAGTTACTTCATAGAAGCGCATCAGTAGCGACAAGATTGTCGTCTTGCCTGCGCCGGTTGGTCCCACGAGGGCGACGGTGTGGCCGGCCGGGGCGTGGAAACTCACATTTTCGAGAATGGGCTCACCCTCTGCATAGTGGAAGAAGACGTGCTCGAAACTGACATCGCCTTTGGCGGATTCGAGCGTCTGGCTGTCCGGTTTATCGACGACTTCGGGCTCGACATCCATTAGCTCGAAGATTCGCGTTCCCGACGCCATCGCTCGCTGCATGGAACCGTACTGCATGGTGAGATTCATTACCGGCTCGAAGAATCGCTGGATGTAGAGGGCGAATGCGACCAACACGCCGACTTCAAGTGCGTTATCTAGAACGAGGGATCCGCCGAAGAATATTACGAGCGCTAGGGCAAGAGCAGACAAAAACTCGACCGCCGGGAAGAGGACGGCCTGCATCCTGCCGGCTTCGAGGTTGGCGCCAAGGTTCTCGGAGTTAGCCGCACCGAACGAACGAATATTTGCATTCTCCCGGTTCATGCTCTGGACGGCACGAACACCGGAGATATTTTCTTGAAGTCCGGCGTTGACAGCGGCGATCGCGTACCGTGCTCGCATGAAAGCACGGCGCGCAAACCTCTGCCAGACCACCATCATCACGACGAGCAATGGGATGACCAGCAGCGTTATCGCGGCTAGCTGAGCATCTAAGAGGAACATCGCTGTGATGATGCCGGTCAGGCTGAGAACGTCTGCGAAGGTGATGATCAAAATCGACAGAAACTCCTGGAGTTGCTGCACATCGTTCTGGACGACGGACATCACTCTCCCGACCTCGTTCCGGTTGTAGTAGTTCATCGACAGGCCTTGGAGGTGACGGAACAGCCCGACCCGCAATGTGTACAGGACCTTTTGTCCGACTAGAGCCATCGTGCTCAGATGGACGAACTGGCTGCCGTACTGGAGCAGCGCAATGCTAAGGAAAATCGGGACAACGATGTTCAATCCAGCTAAGTCGCCCGTGCGCACGTAACTGTCGATAATCAGAGCGACCATCCACGGGAGAGCGACGACCGCTCCTGTGTATACGATCACGGCCGCGAGTGTGATTAGCAGCTTGGGCCAGTAGGGGACGAGGTACTTCAAAAGGCGTTTCACCACGGTGTGGTCGTATATCTGGCCGCCTTCGTCTTCGTCTTGTTCCGCGCCAAATCGGCTCGACATCCCACGCCGGAAAGTGCCCCTTCCGCCGCGGGCCATCCATCCTCCTCCGCCCATCATCATCGGGCTTCACCTGCGAGAGCTGCCGGCATGCCATTTAGGTCATCATCGAGTGGGCGCAGTTGAAGGTCGTAGATTCTGCGATAGAAACCGTTGCGTTCGAGTAACTGAGTGTGGTTGCCGTGTTCGACGATTTCGCCGTTCTCCAGAGCCAGGATCAGGTCGGCGCTGCGGATGGTGGACAACCTGTGCGCGATGACGAAGGTTGTACGGCCTTTGATCACGTGGTCCAGCGCTTGCTGGAGCCGATGCTCGGTCGCCATATCCACGCTTGATGTCGAGTCGTCGAGGATGAGGACCGGCGGGTCCAGCAGTATCGTTCTAGCGATGGCGAGCCGTTGCCGCTGACCTCCAGAGAGGGTTATGCCTCGCTCGCCGACCCAGGTTGAGTAGCCGTCGGGAAGTTCCTCGATGAAGTCGTGGAGTTGGGCGATCTTCGCCGCTTCGACGACGCGCTCCATGTTCACATCATCGACGCCGTAGGCTATGTTGTCCCGGATGCTGGCAGCGAACACGAACGCGTCTTGCATCACGATTCCGACGTTCTTCCTAAGTGATGAAAGGGTTACGTCCCTGACGTCGTAGCCATCGATGGTAATGCGCCCTTCGGAGGCGTCGTAGAACCTCGGTATGACGTGGGCAATGGTGCTTTTGCCAGATCCGGGGCCACCAAGAAGCGCGACGACTTGGCCGGGTTGGACTTCGAAGTCGATGTTTCGGACGGCACTTCCGGCTTCGTTGTAGCTGACCGAGACGTTTTCGAACGCTACTCGGCCGGCCGCGCGGGGCAGGGGCACGGCGTCTGCTTTTTCTGTGACGGGAGATTCGGCGTCCAGCACATCATAAAGGCGTTGCCCGGCCGAGGAGGCGCGGGCGACGGTGTTGACCATCCAACCGCTCATTCGGATGGGCATCCCGAGTAGGCCCATGTAAAGGATGAACGACGCCAGTCCTCCGGGCGTGATTCTGTCGACGGCGACCTCGCGTCCGCCGTACCACAGGATCGCGCCGGTCGCAGCGGTGAAGATGAAGGTCATCAAAGAGCCTTGGGATGCAAAGACGCGGGTCGCAGCATAGGTGAGGTCCGCGACCGCGTTGGATCTAGCGTTGAATTTGGCCTGTTCGAAGCCCTGTGCGCCGAATGCCTTGACCACCTTCACGCCCGACAGGTTCTCTTGCAAGACGGTTGTCATTGCGCCCATTTCCTCCTGAACTTTCATCCACGTCGGACGCAGGACGTTGGACATGGCAAGAGCTCTCCAGAGGATCAACGGAACGAACGCCATGCTGACGATGGCGAGCCTCCAATTCGTCGTTGCCATGAGGACTGAGACTGCGCCTACCATCACGAAGATCGATAGTCCGCGCACCATCCCCATGCTGATAAACATGCGGACGGCCTCGACGTCCTGAGTGGCTTTGGACATGAGGTCGCCGGTCTGCTCCCTGTCGAAGAAGCCGAAGCTCATGCTCTGAAGCTTCTTGAAGAAATCCTCTCGTAGGTCGAAAGCGCTCCGCTGCGAAAGCGACTCGGAGAGGTATCGCTGGCTGAAGGAAAACACGCCCCTGAGGAGACTGAAAAGGACGATTACCCCCGCGAGCATGAGGAGGCGGCTTTGGAGGCCGCTGGCAAGAGCTTCATCAATCGCGTCGCCGAGGATCCGCGGTATGACCATCGCCGACAGAGTGGAGGCCACCATCGCCGCGTAGGCGCCGACGAGGTACCACTTATGCCGGAAGGCATACTTCATCAAACGGAATACGACCCTCATGAGCGCGCTTCCTCGATGAGTTTTGCGCGGTCCGAATTCACAGGCATTCCATTCCCGTTTTCTAGACTCTGTCTGCTGGTGGCATCGGACAGGATTTTCAGTGCCGGAACCACGGTTTCAAGCTCTTCGTCGCTCAAGGTCGCGACAAACGATTCCATCCTTGCCGCTCGGATAGACCAGAATCTTTCTACCGCTTCCATGCCTTCTGCGGTGATGGTGCAAACCACGGCTCTGCGATCCTTCGGGTCTTGCTTGCGTTCCACCAATCCTTTGGCGACGAGACGGTCGATCATGGTCGTGGCCGACGGCATCTCCACATTGAGCCGTTTGGCGATGCCGGACATTCGACGCGGTCCGTCGGCCAAAAGGAAGAGCGTCTTGGCCTGCGGCATAGTCACATTTAAACCAGACCATGGCGACGGTTGACCTGAGCGCAGATGGCTCTGAACCAGTTTGATGTGCTCGATCAGCTGTTTGGCGAGCCGCGAACGGGACTGCATAGGTTGATCCTAATAGTTAGTGTGTTGCTAAACGATATCAGTTCGCCTGATCCCTGTCAATCTCAAACGGTGAGTCAGGTCGATTCGCGTACCGCGTCGTTCGTACAACCACCATCAATCCCCTCTCCCCACCGCGGGAGAGGGTTAGGGTGAAGGGGAACCGGGGCAAAAGGGCGGTGCTACTGGTGCCACCACACCCGGTCATCCGGGATTGCAATCATCCTGTACCGGGAAATTGCTACGGTTCAAGACCGCGCCAACACCGCCTGCCCAAACGGGGTGTCGGCTAAGCGCCATTGGCCGGAGAGTTTGCCGCCGTCGATGATGAGTTCGGTGCCGGTCATGTAGCTGGATTCGTCGGAAGCTAGGAAGAGGATTCCGTAGCCGATCTCTTCTGGAGTGCCCATTCGGCCCATCGGCCTGTCAGTTGCTTCAGAGTCGCCTATTTGTTGTGTGCCGGCGTGGAGCATCTGGGTGTCGATGGCGCCGGGGTGAACCGAGTTGCACCTGATGCCGTCTCGGGCGTACTGTATCGCCGTGCATTTGGCAAGCAGGTGGACGGCGGCCTTAGAGGCGTTGTACGCGGCGGACCACGCTTGTCCCACCAATCCGGCACCAGACGATATGTTGATGATCGAGCCTCCGCCAGCGCGTCTCATGTGCGGGATGACCTCCCTCGTGCCGAGGAATGTGCCCTTACCGTTTACCGCCATTACGTGGTCCCAGTCTTCGACGGTCGTCTCCTCCACCTTGGCATAGTGTGCTGCCGCCGCACAATTGACCAAGACGTTGATTTTGCCGTATCGGGCGACGACCTCGTTCACACCCTCGGCCCAGTCGCTCTCGCTCACGATGTCGAGCCTTAGGAAGAAAGCATCGCCGCCGGACTCATTGATATCTGCCACGACTTGCCGCCCCTTTTCTTCGTCGATATCTGCGATGCAGACCTTCGCACCCTCGCCAGCGAATAGCCGAGCCGAAGCGGCGCCAATCCCACTTGCGGAGCCGGTGATGATGGCGACTTTGCCTTGGAGTCTCATGGTGGGGTGCTTTCTTGGTTTTTGGTTTAGATGTGGGGAGAAGGTTAGTGGATGGGGTGGGCGGTGGTGCTCGACGGCGGCGCTACGATACTACCGAGGGGAGGGATGGGTCGGTGCGCGCTTGACTCTCGGCGATGCCGCAGTGGTAGCAGGATTTCGAGCGTCGGTTGGATGATTTGATCGTGCGCGGGTGCCGAATTTGAAGACTTAGGCGCGGTAGAACTCGCCGTTCGATGGTGTTGAAGGAAGGGGCGCTTTGCGAGCATGCGCTGTACGCGAAGGTGACGTCAATGAATGGGGGAATTTGGACCCTCTGCCGCGGTTGGTGGGGAAGAGCCCGGTGCGCCTTTCGGCGAATATTCCGGAGAATGGTTGGGATGAGGCGCAAATGACGGAGTGTGTGCGACAGTCGGG
>CAYRHG010000059.1:0-23754 GCA_964424025.1 uncultured Dehalococcoidales bacterium
GCATCCGGCATCGACCTCTGCCTCGACGACGAAGACATCTTCGCCTTTTACCGCCGCATGGCCGAAATGGGCATCGACTCCGGCAAGCTCAAAGTTGGACTCGACATGAAAGCCGACCTCCGACGCATCGGCATAATGCAAGAGGCCCTCAGCATCGCAAACGATCGGCCCCGACTGTTAATCGACAGCAACGAGTACTGGTCGGCGAAAGAGGCCATCATCCGCATACAGCGAATCGAACAAGACTTCGACATCACTTGGGCCGAAGAACCTGCACGCCGCTGGGATTTCGATGGCCTCCGGCAAGTCTCCCGCAACATTTCCGCTGCAGTCGCAACCGGTGAAAACCTCAACCACATCGGCGACTTCTACCCGCTCGTTTCCCAACAGGCCGCCGACGTAGTCAACATCGCCGGGGGCCACAGCGGCTTTACCGGCTGCAGACAGGTCGCCAATCTCTGCTACGCGTACGAACTGCCGGTCACCATGATGAACTGCCAAGCAAACTTCGCCGCGCACCTCGCCGCTGCCCTTCCCAACCACATGATGATGGAAGTCGTCGATCCCGGCCGAGAACAGTGCATCAATTTCAACCACACCATCGAAGACGGTTTCATCCGCCTCTCCGACGAACCCGGTCTAGGCATCACGATCGATGAAAAAGCCTTAGCCAATCTCCAAGCAAACCCGCCGGAACCGGAACGCCGACGCCGCAACCCATTCCCTCGCCGCGAAGGAGCTGGCAGTTTCATTGTTCCGCCAACCAAAGATGAAGCGCCTTGGTTGGTCAGCAAATAGGGTTCCCCAGCTAGCGGGGGAAATGTCCGAAAGACAAAGGGGGCGCGAAGAATACCGGTTCACCTCCCCCTCCCCATTTGTGACAATCGTCTAGTCCGTACGCGCACCCTTCAACAAATACCCTCCCGTGGCTCCCATCAACACGATGAGCATGATGTCGACAACCACCCATACCACGTCGTGCATTACTTCTTCACCAACATCTTTCGCGCCGTTGACCAACAGATTCAGCCAGTTGAAAAGGAACAGAGCGGCCAGCACCATGGTCCCGAAGTAAAGCACGTTCGACTCTATGTACTCCCGATCCACGCTGCCGTCGCCGCTCGCTTCGTTTTTGCGCTTCCGGTCCAAGTTGAAGTAGAACGCTACCGCGATTGATACGAGCGAGATGTAGTTGACCACCGTCCAAACGTCGCCCGAGTCGTACAACCGCCAAGCGATGAACTGCACGGCGATCACAATCGATATCAAGATGAGCAGCGCACCGATAATCCGTTTGATTCCATCCATCGTTTAAGCCCTCCTCTGGACTTTTCTGCTTGTTTCCAGCTGCAATTCCGTAAACGCGGTTGCTTCATTTTTCGCGATTCACATCCGCGACGCCTTCAACCAAATATGACGGCCAGTGACACCCGACACCAGAATGAAGAACGGGTTTATGAACCACCAATAAATGAAGTGGCGGGTCTTCGACGAATCCGAAGCATCGTCGAAACCCCACAGCATGAAAGTCCAGTTACTGATGAAGACCATCGTCAGAATGATCGATGCGTAGAACAGAATGTTCACCTCAAGGTACGTCCGGCTTACCCCGTCTTCATCCGGCAACGACATCTTCCGACGCAGATTCACGAGCAAACTGATCACAACCGCTAGCCCCATGATCGGATTGATGTAGTCCCACAACGCACCTGTGTTCCACAGTTGTGCGTGACCGGAGATCACATTGGCAAATACGACCGCAGCCGCCAACACATTGAATGCGCCGAGCACCCTACCCAAGATTGCCAATGGTCTCCCTCATTTCTACGCGTTTGAGCCGCGCAACAGGTGATGGCCGACAAACAAGTTGACGATGACAAATAGCACGTCAATTCCGTACCACATCAACAAACGAAACTCGAATGGCGGTCTCTCATCCGAGTCGAATACCTGCGAACTGAAAAATAACCGGAAAAACAGCAGAAACAATGCGATCGATGCAATCAGCATCACCCGTGGTCCCCAGTCGCCCGAGGCGGAATCCTCACGCACGCGCAGCACCGCGAACACCAACGACGCCACGACGCCAACGGCCATCATGATGCTGACCAAGTCCCAAATCGTCCCGTTCAGATCACCGCCGTACATCGGCGAGACGAGAAATTGAACTGCCACGACCAACGCGAGCGCGATATGGACGTAACCGAATATGGTTTTGGTCGCCTTCACGACTCAGTGATGTTCAAATGGCCCATAAACCGCTTAGTCGCCGGAGGATGATCCGGCGCTTCTCAACAAGTGAGTACCGACGATGATGTTCACTATCGGGAACATCACGTCTATTACGATCCATACCAACGTTCGGGCTTCTCCCAATTCATCCTCCGCCTCTTTGAACACTGTCCAAGCGAACCACTGCTCGAAATAAAGCAGAAACAGAGCGGCCGACGCGATCAGCATCGCACTTGACGCAACCCACTCCTTGATGTCAGATGCATCGGCGTCCCGAACTCTCAGATAACTAAACACCAACGCTGCAATCGCACCGATAGCCATGAAGTAGTTCAAGATATCCCAAACCTGGCCAACCGCGTCTCCGTCGTAAATCTCGCTCGCCAAGAACTGCACCGCGACTGCCAAACCCAAAATGATGTGGATATAACCGAAAGCACGTCTGACCAAATCCATCTCGAATCACCTCCTAGATGCCCATGGCGTTGCCGATAACGATTGGGCAGATCACTCAGAAGCCCGCCCACCGAAGTGAGTACATTTATACGCGCGTTTGCAATATCACGCTAGCATCACATCTGGTTACATGCGAACATTGAGTAGGCACATTTGCAACCATCGTGTGAATCGCGTTGCAGATCCTAAACGACCCAGAAACAGGATCGACAAATGAAGGTAACCGAAGTCAAAAACGTTCCCGTCCGCACCGACAGCGGCGGTGTCTCACTGTTCGTCCGCATCGAGACCGACGCCGGCATTCACGGCCTAGGCGAGGTCGGAACGGCCAGCATGGGACGTGCCATCATGGAGGCCGTCGATCACCTCGCCGAAGTCGTCGTCGGATCCGACCCTTGGGAAACAGAGCGTCTCTGGCAACTGATGTTCCGAGGTAACTTCTTCCCGGCCGATCGCGTCTACGGATGCGCCATCAGCGCCATCGACATCGCCCTTTGGGATATCAAAGGCAAGTCCGTCGATATGCCCGTCTACAAACTCCTGGGCGGACCCGTCCGCGACAAGGTTGTCTGCTACCCACACACACAAGGCTCAACCACCGAAGAACTGGTCCAAAACTGCCTCGACCGCGTGGAGGAGGGGTGGAAATTTGTCCGGTGGGGTCAGCCCGAAACCTCGGGCATCTTCGAAGCACCGGGCACTTCTCGCCTCGAACCCGTCGAATCAATGCGGCTCGCAGTCGATCAGATGTCAAAGGTACGAGAAGCCGTCGGCCCCGATATCCAGATCCTCCTAGACGCCCACACCCGGCTCGATACCGCACACGTCGTCCAGATGTGCAAAGACCTGGAGCAGTTTAAACCCTTCTTCATTGAAGACATGATCCGCTCGGAAAATCCGGGGGCATACAAGAACTTGCGGAGGCAGGTCAATGTCCCAATCGCTGCGGGCGAACAATGGGTCTCCAAATGGTCGTTCCGGCAAGTCATCGAAGAAGAACTCATCGACTACGCCCGCATCGACCTCTGCATCGCTGGCGGCATCACCGAAGCCGCAAAGATTACCCATTGGGCCGAAACTCACTACATCGACATCGTCCCGCACAACCCCCTCGGACCAGTCTCGGCAGCCGCTTGCGTATCCCTCTGCATGGCGTCCACCAACGTCGGTGTGCAAGAGATGCCACGCCGACCCGGAACCAACAACACAGACCTATTCCCCGTCCAAATCGGTTGGGAGGACGGTTACGCATTCTGCAACGACGCGCCCGGCCTCGGCATCGAGATCGACATGGACGTAGCCGAAGCCAACGCCGGCGACCCACACGGCTGGTCCCCGCAACTCCGCCGCAACGACGGCGCGTTTACCAACTGGTGATCACTCGGTGTCCCCGCTCGCGGGGGAAATGTCCGCAGGACAAAGGGGGCGATAACGCGTGAAAGTAACCCAAATCCGATCACTACCGATCCGCGATGACTCGGGACGCGTCTATTTCTTCGTTCGCGTTGACACCGACGCGGGCATCTACGGGCTAGGCGAGGTCGGTACATTGGGAATGGGACGCGCCGTCATGGAGGCAATTGATCACCTTTCTGAGGTCGTTATCGGTTCTGACCCATGGGAAACGGAGCGACTTTGGCAGTTGATGTTCCGCGGCAACTTCTTTCCTGCCGACCGTACCTACGGCTGCGCCATCAGCGCCATCGACATCGCCCTTTGGGACATCAAGGGAAAGTCTGTCGGGTTGCCCGTCTACAAGCTCATGGGAGGTCCAACCCGCGACAAGGTCGTCTGTTACGCGCACACCCAGGGCGACACCATCCAAGCTCTCGTCGACAACTGCCTCGAACGCGTCGACGATGGTTGGAAATTCATCCGCTGGCACCAACCCGAAACTTCCGACACAGACCAGATCGAAGGCGCGGGATTCCTCGAACCTGTCCAATCGATTCGAATAGCTGTCGAACAGATGTCGAAGGTTCGCGACGCCGTCGGGCCCGACACACAGATCTGTTTCGATGTCCATACACGCCTTGACCCTACCCACGTCATACAGATGTGTAGAGACCTCGAGGAATTCAAGCCTTACTTCATCGAGGACCCCATCCGCTCTGAAAACCCCGGTTCTTACCGCAATCTTCGACAGCAGATCAACCTCCCCATCGCTGCCGGCGAACAGTGGGTTTCCAAATGGCCCTTCCGCCAAGTCATCGAAGAGGAACTTATCGATTACGCGCGTATCGACCTCTGCATCGTCGGTGGTTTGACCGAATCGCTCAAAATCACCCATTGGGCCGAGACTCACTACATCGACCTTGCACCGCACAATCCGCTCGGGCCCGTCTCGACCGCAGCGTGCGTCGCACTGTGCATGGCATCTGCCAACGTCGGAGTCCAAGAGATGCCGAGTGAACCCGGCACCTATCTCAATGACCTTTTCCCGGTCCAGACCGGATTTGTGGACGGATACGCATTCTGCAACGACGCACCCGGGCTAGGCATCGAAATCGATATGGATGTCGCCGAAGCCCGCGCGGCCGATCCGCACGGTTGGCTGCCAATTCTCAAACGCAACGACGGAGCATTAACCAACTGGTAAACACAACTCACCTTCCCCTTTTGGGGGAAATGTCCGAAGGACGAAGGGAGTCCCAAAAAAATGAAAGTCACCGAAATAAGATCATTTCCGGTCCGCGACGTTGACGGTCGCCTTTACTTCATCGTCCGCGTCGACACGGATGCCGGCATCTACGGTCTTGGCGAAGTCGGCGTTGCCCGCCTCGGTCGGTCTATCGCCATCGCCATTGACCACCTCTCCGAAGTCGTCATAGGCTCCGACCCGTGGGAGACTGAACGTCTCTGGCAATTGATGTTCCGAGGCCTGTTCTTCCCTGCCGAGCGCGTCTATGCATGTGCGATAAGCGGCATCGACATGGCGCTTTGGGACATCAAAGCTAAATCCGTCGGGATGCCCCTCTACAAACTTCTGGGCGGCCCGACACGCGACAAGGTCGTGTGCTACCCGCACTGCGGCGGAGATACCACGCAAGAGCTCGTCGACGACTGCCTAAAGCACGTCGACGAAGGATGGAAGTTCGTCCGTACAGGTCAGCCCACGACCACACCGCTAGTCGGCGTTTATGGAGGTCCCACCCCGGCGACCGCCGAACTCGACCCGATGAAGTCGATAAGCATGGCCGTCGAACAGTTCGGCGCCATCCGAGAGGCCGTCGGACCGGACATCCAAATCTCCACCGATGTCCACACTCGGCTCGATCCTACTTACTCCATCATGCTGTGCCGCCAACTCGAAGAGTTCAAACCTTTCTTCGTAGAAGACGCGGTGCGCTCTGAGAACCCGGCGTCGTATCGCAACGTACGACGGCAGACTAGCGTCCCGCTCGCCGCGGGGGAACACTGGTGGTCCAAGTGGCCCTTCCGCGAAGTCATCGAAGACGAAAGCGTGGATTACTTACGCATCGACCTTTGCATCGTTGGAGGCATCACCGAAACCCTCAAGATCACCCATTGGGCCGAAACCCACTACATTGACATCGTCCCTCACAACCCGCTCGGGCCCGTCTCAGCCGCCGCATGCGTCTCGGTCTGCATGGCCGTCACCAACGTCGGCGTCCAAGAGATGCCGCGCCGCCCGGGCACATTCGCAACCGACCTGTTCCCACAGCAGATCGAATGGGAAGACGGATACGCATGGTGCCCAGACGTACCCGGCATGGGCGTCGACTTTGACATCGAAGTCGCCGAACAACGGTTGTCGGATCCACGCGGCTGGTCACCACACCTGCGCCGTCCGGATGGGGCTTTTACGAATAACTAGGAGTTGCGTCTACCCGATACTCATCCCCCCATCCACCACCACATGCTCCCCAGTCATATACGAAGCATCGTCAGAAGCTAAGAACGCCACAACTGCCGCAATCTCCCTCGGCTCACCCATTCGCTTCATCAGCGCGTCTTGTCCAAAGTCGATGTAGGACTGTTCGCGGTCGAGACCTAGCGAATCGATGTGCATATCTGTAGCCCGAGTCTTGATCGAACCCGGGCATACCGCGTTGACGCGGATGTTGTCCAGCGCCAGATCCATCGCCAAACATCGCGTTAACTGAGCAACCGCGCCTTTCGACGAGTTGTATGGAACGAACTCCGGCTGCGCGATAAACGAACTCACCGAGGCGATGTTGACCACCGCGCCGCCTCCGGCACTACGGAACGTCGGCAACACCTCACGAACGCAGTTGGCATATCCGATCACGTTTACCCCGAACACCCGCGCCCAATCGGCATCCGTCAGATCCTCGACTTTGCCGAAAACAAACGCTGCCGCATTGTTCACTAATATGTCTACAGTTCCGAACTGATCGACCGCGCTCGCCACCATCGCCTTAACGGAATCTGAGTTCGAAGTATCGGTCTTGACGAACGCCGCCGTTCCGCCGTTGCCATTGATATCGGTCGCGGTCCCCACGCCGTTGTCAGCCTCCAACTCCGCAATCACCACGTTTGCACCTTCGCTCGCAAACCGGTGACAAATCGCCTCGCCGATGCCAGTCCCTCCACCAGTCACGATCACCGTCTTGCCTTCAAATCTCCTCATCGCGCTCTGCCTTTCTGATAATTGACGCCAGCCGAACGTCCGGAGGCGAAACTTTGCTGAAAGCCGATGCGTATAAGATTATGCGCAGATTCGCGCGGCTTGCGAATATTCGAGTGCTCAGGGAGTGCATAGATGGGGATAATCACCAGAGGCTTTTTCGGTAGGCGACGTCCTGAAGAGGAAGACGAGACCGCAAAGCGCGTTCCCCCGGGACAGTACTTGGAGCGTGGCTTTCCCGTCCTTTCGGCAGGACCCACTCCGAGAGTCGACACCGCCACTTGGACCTTCCGCATCGACTACGCCGGCGAGCAGTTGGGCGTATGGAACTGGGACCAGATGATGGCCCTCCCACAGACCGACATCCACACCGACATCCACTGCGTCACCAAGTGGAGCAAGCTCGATACCGACTGGCGGGGCGTCACAATCGACGACTTCCTCGCCGACGCCGGCATCACCGACCCGCCTGACTTCCTGATGGCATACAGCGACGGCGGCTACACCACCAACCTACCCACCGCTGACGTCATCGACGGCAAAGGGATGATCGCCCACACCTACGACGGTGCCCCACTCGAACCATCCCACGGCGGCCCTGTCCGCATGATCGTCCCACACCTCTACTTCTGGAAATCAGCCAAGTGGGTCCGTGGCATCCGCTTCATGGACTCCGACGCCCCCGGTTTCTGGGAAGCCTACGGCTACCACATGTACGGCGACCCCTGGCGCGAACAGCGGTATCACTACGACTAGAAGTTCGGCTTTGACGCGTTAAAACGTCAAAGCCACCTTCACCACCCCATCCTCGCGCGACTCCGACAGTTCGAACGCCTCCGTCACTTGCTCGATCGGCATCAGATGCGTGACTATCGGTGCCATATCGATCTCACCCTCAACGATCCACGACAACGCCCGCCGGAACGTCTTCAATCCCGGCTCTTCCTGCGCTCCCAAGATCGAGTAGGCATTGGCCCGTTTCTTAAACATCTCGGTGTAGTCGAACGGTTGCGGATCGTTGCTGTCAGGCAACCCGAATAGGACACACAGGCCTTCATCTCCGACGATGTGAAAGGCGTTGCTCAACGTCGGCGTCGAACCGACCGCTTCGATCACGATGTCAGCGCCTTTGCCGTCTGTCAGGTCGTAAACTGCGTCTTTCGCCGCATCCCCGATCACGTCCACGGTCTCATCGGCACCGTACCGCTTGGACAATCCTCTCCGACTGTCCACCGGCTCGATCGAAATGATCCGAGCAGCACCCCGACGTTTGAGGACAAAATCCCAGAACAATCCAGCGCTACCCTGACCCAACACTGCGCAGGTCAATCCCTCCAACGATTCCGGCAACCTCTGCGTTGCAAAGATCACCGTCCCGAGCTGCTGCGTCATTAACACATGCTCCACCGGCGCGCCGGCAGGCATCTTCAACATGTGCGCCGCGTCTACAGCCTGGTACTCCGCGAAGCACTTCGCGTACCAGATATGCGGAACTGTCAACACAAGGTCACCCGATTCCAACTCGTCAATCCCTTCGCCTTCCGGGTAACGCGCCGGCGGCTCAACCACGATCCCGACCCCCTCGTGCCCTGGATGACCGGGCGGCGCCGGATAATCAGGCATCTGCCAACCTTTGCCAACCATGTGCAGGTCCGAACCGCACAGCGAAGCCATCTCGGTTGCCACCATCGCGTCCGTCTCGAGCGGCTCTGGATCGGGGGCATCTGCAACAAATCGGATGTCATCGACGCCGAAAGATTGGGCTGCTCTCACTTAAAATCCCTCAAATTGACCAGTCGGTGTCGACGGGTTGTGCCTATTCGTACTCCGCCAATTCGTCGCCGTGAGCTTCCCACATCTCGTCAAACATGTCTCGTATCTGTTCTAGCGAGAGAATCGCACCCGTAAGTGGATCGAGCGCAACGGCATGGAATGCAGCCTCACGAGATCGCTCCAAAACCGCGACCACTCCCATTTCTTGCACCGCAATGTTCGCCCTCGACAACGACGCGCACTGCGGTGGCAACTCACCGACCGGCATCGGGTGGAACCCCAACTCATCGATCAAGATCGGCACTTCCACACACGATCCGAACGGCAGATTGTCGACCAACCCGTCGTTCGGCACATTCCCATTGATGACGATCTTGTCACCCGCCTCCATCGCTTCCATGATCCGGCAAGCATATTCGTCTGACCGGCTCGGCGAGATTGGATCATCCGAATATGCATCGCGTTCCAACTGAGTCATGTGATCATCCACTCGCTTGACGCGCCGTTGCAAATCTTGCCGTATCTCGTTCAACCGGAACTCATCCATAACCGTGTCGTCGGTTCGGAAATAGGGAACGTACTCCGACATGTGCCGAGTAGATTCGGTCACGAAATAACCGAAGTGTTTCATCACCTCGAATCGCACCGTGTCCAGCGCAAAAATCTCAGGATTGTCCATCGCATCCCGCAACGCCGGATAGGCATCCTCCCCGTTCCGCTCGAACCGCATGAACCATGCCAGGTGATTGATCCCCGCCACCCAAGCCGAAACTTCATCCCGCGGTGCGCCGATATAATCCGCCAAATCTTGAGTAGTCCGTTGCACGCTGTGGCACAGCCCGATAGTCGGCACATCCGCCTCAGACGTGATTCCCCAACACGCCATCGCCATCGGATTCGTGTAGTTCAACAACGTCGCGTTAGGAGCCACATCGTCGATATCCTGCGCCATGTCTATAAGCACTGGCACTGTCCTCAGCGCCTTAAAGACACCACCCGGCCCAACCGTATCGCCGACCGCCTGATCAATCCCGTACTTTCTCGGAATGTCAATATCGCGCTCAATCGTGTCCCCAACCCGGATCGTCGTCAAAACATAGTCCGAGTCAGCCAGAGAAAGCCGGCGATCCGTGGTCGTTTCGATCTGCGCGTCCGATCCCACCTCCGTAAACAGCTTCGAGGCAAAATCGCCAATCAGTCGCAACCGATTCTCATCGATATCCATCAACGAGATATGCGAATCCCGCAACGAAGGTGTGCATGCGACATCTTGGAGCAATCGGCGCGCAAACACGACGCTGCCAGCGCCAATCAACGATATTTTCGGAGGCATGTTTCGAGTTCGAAAGCGGTTTTAGGGCACTCAGTTCGAGCGTCGTCGCAATGTTAAATCAACACCAACGCCATGAAACGCGGGCCTCCGACCAAGTTACAGCTGGCCCGACCGCCATCGCAACGACACGAAGGTGTTGCACGATGACTGCGTTACTCAGCGATGCACGCGGCCTCGATCAGTATCGCTTCCACATCCGCCGGTAGCTCCCCTAGAGCTGCCTCCAGGACTTGGAAATGTGGGATCAACGCGAAGAGTTTCGTCTGATCGAGTTGATCATTCGCCGGCTCTGCATCGGCGATTTCTTTTACACCTTCAAATAAGGCCAGTTGCGCACTGTACCAATCCAACAGCACGTCGGGGGGTTCCAAAGCGCTCAGCAATCCGATTATCAGACCTACACCCTCCGACGTCTCGCCCCACGTAGCGCCGGCGGGTGGTCCGGCGGCTTGCTGTTCAAGACCCGCGCATCCGGCGGCGAACACCTCGACTTCGGCCAGTATTTCAGGCGGCGTCTCAGCGCTCGGTTGGGGTTCCTCCACCGGTGGCTCCTCACCGGCCATCGCTTCCAAATCGACGAAATTGCCAGTACAACCAGCGGCGTTCAAACGATCCATTAACTCCTGTGATATTTGAAGGCTGAAAAGCGCCTCCATGTTGGCGAATACAGGTTCCAACAACACGATCGGGTTCAGTGTTTCGTCTTCAGGTTGTCGGTCAAGTGCCTCCCTCATCGCCATCCAGATGTCCAGTTGCAGGTTGTGCCAATCCTCGATCTCCGTTGGCGGGTTCAACTCGCTGAAGACCATATGGTAGTTCCCGATAATCTCGGACAACTCGCCATTCGTAATATCAGGCGGCACTCCCGTCGCTGCTGCCGGCGCAACCAAAGTCGAGCAAACCTCAAGGTATTCGTCAACAGTCAGCGCAATTTCGACCGGCATCGGTGTTGGTTCAGGCGCAGTCGTCGGAGTCGGAACCGGAGTGTTCGTCGGTTCCGGAATCGGAGTGTTGGTCGGCTCTGGAATCGGCGTGTTGGGCGGTTCAGGTTCCGGAGTGTTGGTCGGCGCGGGTGTGTCTGTAGGCTCCGGTAACGGTGTGTTGGTGGGGACCGGGACGGGCGTGTTCATCGGGGCAGGAACCGGAGTCTCCGTCGGTTCAGGCACCGGTGTGTCAGTGGGAGCAGGTGCCGGTGTGTCAGTCGGTTCTGGGGCTGGCGTGTTGGTCGCCGCGGGAGCTTCTACTGGGACGGAAGTCGGTGTCGGGTCCGGATCTTCAGCGCAAGCTTGCACTGCCATATGTGCCGAAACCGCGATCAACAGCGCAATTGAAGCAATGTATCTGCGAACGAAAATGGTGCGATCCTCCCTACCCTTTACAAATCAGCGTCGACCTGTAGACGACCTCGTTATCTCCGAAGTCTACGGCTGCACACGCCAAGGATTCAGCACGACACATTGCAAACACCGGGCATATCAGCCAGTTCGCGTTGCTACCACAGAACTGTGGTGCAACGCGTTAGTCGAATGCGATCAAAAGAACCGTAAGTGGTCCTCGATCGGAGTAGGGTTTTAACACGCTGATTCGGTGCGCGTCAAACACATCGCACCATGCTCAGAACCTTGGTTTAAACCCGTTTCACCCGACGATCTTCAATCCAGCCGGAACGATGTCCAAAAGGCACACGTCGCGTTTATGTGCAGTGTCTTAGTGAAACACCACCATCTTCAACTCTGTCATCTCGTCGATGGCGTAAGGCGGCCCCTCTTTGCCGAAACCGCTGTCCTTCAATCCGCCATACGGCATCATATCGGCGCGGAACTGCGTCCCGGAGTTGATGTTCAGGTTGCCGGCTTCTGCTTCCAACGCGAAGCGCATCGCGTGATCGACGTTCTGAGTGAAGATTGCCGCCGCCAAACCGAAGTTGGTGTCGTTCGCCAAGTTGATCGCCTCATCAATGTCAGCGGCTGGCGTGACCGCAACCGTCGGACCAAACACCTCTTCCCTAGACACGCGCATGTCCGGATCGACATCCGCTAGGATCGTCGGCGTCATGATCGCACCGTCGCGCGTACCGCCCGACACGACTCGGGCCCCGCCGTCCACCGCTTCGTTCACCCAACTCTCAACCCGAGCCGCGTCCGCTTCACGGACCAGCGGCCCCATGTTCGTGGCATCTTGCATCGGATCACCGTACGAAAGAGCCTCGACTTGAGGTTTGAGCGCATCGATGTAGTCGGTGTACGCAGATTCTTGAACGATGACGCGCTGAGTCGAGATGCAGACCTGCCCCGCATTGGCGTAGCCGCTCTGAGCCGTCGCCGCAGCGACCTTATCCATATCTGCATCCGGCATCACGATCAGCGGCGAGTTCGAGCCGAGCTCCATCGTCACCTTCTTCAACCCCGCCATCTTGGTAATGCGCTCTCCGATCTCGCGCGACCCGGTGAACGTGACTTTCCGCACGTTCGGCTGCGAAACCAATGCGTCGCCAATCGTTCGTCCCGATCCCGTGATGCACTGGATGGCCATGTCAGGCACACCAGCGTCGAGAAGTATCTCGGTCAGTTTGAGCGCCGAGAGCGGTGTATCTGAAGCCGGTTTGATGATCACGGCGTTGCCGGCAGCGATCGCAGGACCTACCTTGTGTGCCACTAAATTAAGCGGGAAGTTAAACGGCGCGATGGCAGCTACGATCCCTACCGGAACGCGCACGGTGAACCCGAACTTACCTGCGTTCCCTGGAGATGCATCCAGGGGTATCGTCTCGCCCCTTAGGCGCTTGGCTTCCTCCGCCGACCACGTCATCGTCTGGATCGCACGGTCGACTTCCAAACGACCTTCTGAGATGACTTTCCCCTCTTCACGAGTGATGGTCTGGCCGAGTTCTTCCTTCCTAGATTCCATGATCCCGACCGCGCGCATCAGGATCTCGTAACGGTCCATCCCGGTCAGGCGCGCCATTTGATCGCGTCCGTCTTCCGCGGCGCGCGCTGAAAGGACCACATCTTCCACCGAGGCGCTCGGCACCGTGTCGAACGGTTCGCCCGAAAACGGATCGATGACATCCATACGGGCGTCGCGGTCAACCCAATCCCCTGCTAAGTACATCTTCATTTTTAGCCTCTGTTAGTTTGAATTCGGCCAGCGTAGTTATTGCGCGTAGGTTAACACTAGCGAACCGAATCCCGAAATCGTGGCGCTCGTTTGCGATAAACTTCGCACAGCAATACATCAGTCCTCGATCCAACCGCACGCAAACGGGAGTTGATACCAATGCCCGGGTCATTTGAAAGCTACTCGGACGAATTCAGCCGCATACTAGGCGATTCGCCGGAACTGACCTTGCTGTCAGACGAACTCGTATTCGCTGAAGGTGTATGTTGGTTGCCTTCCAGGAACTACGTCATCGTCAGTGACTTTCCGAACAATCGCATCATGAAGTGGGATGAATCCTCTGGCATGGGGATTTTTCGGCAACCGTCGGACTGCGCCAACGGCAACACTGTTGATCTCGAAGGTCGAGTCCTTTCCTGCTTAACTCGCGGTCGCACCGTGGTTCGACTTGAACACGACGGTTCGCTCATCCCCGTAGCCGAGAGCTACATGGGCGGCCAACTCACCTCACCCAACGACGTGGTCGTTAAATCAGACGGTTCCATCTGGTTCACCGACCCTGACTACGGATTCTTGCACCCCGAATTTGGGCACGGCGACAAACCCGAGCAAGACCGGAACCGCGTCTACCGCGTCGATGGCGACACAATGGCGATTTCGGTAGTGTCAGAGGACTTCGACAAACCAAACGGCATCGCATTTTCGCCCGATGAATCCGTCCTTTATATCGGTGATACCGGCCGCACTCACGGCGAATTTCGCCACCACCGAGTAATGCGCTTCGATGTCACTCCCGGCGGCGAAATGCTCGTCAACCCAAGTGTCTTCGCCGATATCGAACCCGGCGTGCCGGACGGCTTCCGTTGCGACACCGACGGCAATCTCTACGTCTCCGCGGGCGACGGCGTCCAAGTCTTCAACCCCGACGGCGATATGATCGGAAAGATCATCACGCCGGAGGTCGCCGCCAACTGCTCCTTCGGAATGTCCGACGGCCAACGCCTATTCATCGGAGCCACATCCTCGCTATGGTCTGTTGACCTAAATGCTCAAGGGGCATAGAGTCCGTCATTCCGGCGAAAGCCGGAATCCAGAGCGGGTGCGTAGGTCAGGGAAAACTCTAATCCGCAGTCCGCGCCATGAGCCTAATCAAAGCCATCGTCTTCGACTTCGACGGACTAATCCTCGACACCGAAACAACCGATTTCAAGGCGTGGCAAGCCATGTATCGCGCCCACGGAGTCGAACTACCCTTGTCGATTTGGCTGCCGATCATCGGAGACGCCACCCAGGACTTCAAAATCGACCAGCACCTTGCCGCATTGACTGGTAAACCAATCGATCGAGCCGAACTCCGTAAACACCAACGAGCCCTCCACCTTGAAATGCTCGAAGACGCCGTGCCAATGCCCGGAGTCGAAGACTACATCCATGACGCGAAACAATTGGGTATCCGAATAGGCGTCGCTTCTGGCTCTAGGCGATCTTGGGTCGTGGACAGGTTAGAGCGACTCAGTCTTACCGATCACTTCGAGACTGTCGTCTGTCGCGACGACGTCGGGCGCGCCAAACCAGACCCTGCCGCATATATCGCCGCAGTCAAAAATCTAGGAACCACCCCTGATCAAGCACTCGCTCTCGAAGATTCGCCACCCGGTGTCAAGGCCGCCAAGAAAGCTGGCCTCTATTGCATCGCAGTACCTGGACCGATGACGAAAAACCACTCGTTTCACGAAGCCGACATGCGGTTAGAATCGCTCACCGACGTGACTTTGCAGGAACTCTTGGAAACCGTCCCAAACCCGTAACGACTGTGGATTAAGGTAATGATGGCCGACATCAAAACAAACAATCCTCCCAAGAAACCAAATGTCTAAAGCACCAAACAAAACTTGGCAAAACCGAAACCGTTTCCGATCCGACGCCGACCTGCGTTCCGGCGCACAAATCATCCACCCGCAATTCCGTGATCTGATCGGCGGCGACATTGTCGAAATCCAGAAGCACTACACCGGCACTGAATGGGCTGAAGGCCCGGCATACGTCCCTGCCCGCAATGGCAACGATGGCTTCGTAGTCTTTTCTGACGTCCCAAACAACCGAATGCTGAAATACGATCCGGCCAGCGGCGATACCACCACGTTCCGCGAACCAAGCCACCACAGCAATGGCAACTCGGTCGATAACGAGGGCCGACTCGTCACATGCGAGCATTCGCGCCACGCTATAAGCCGACTTGAACACGACGGAACGCACCACGTCCTAGTCGACAGCTTCGAAGGCAAGAAACTCAACTCGCCCAACGATCTCGTCGTTAAATCCGACGGCTCAATTTGGTTCACAGACCCGCCGTACGGCATCCTCAGCGGTCGCGAAGGTTACGCACGCGAATCCGAACTCGACGGCAACTACGTCTACCGACTCGAACCCGAAACCGGCAATATCTCGATCGTCGTCACCGAACTCGACCGTCCCAACGGCCTTGCCTTCTCCCCCGACGAGTCAATCCTCTACGTAGCCGACAGCGGCGAACCGCGCAACGTCGCAGCATTCGACCTCAACCCAGACGGCGAAACTCTTTCCAACTTCCGCATCTTCGCAGTCGTCCGACCCGGCATCGCGGACGGCTTCCGCTGCGACGTCCAAGGCAACATTTGGACAAGCGCCCACGACGGCATCCACTGCCTCACCCCCGAAGGCGAACTCATCGGCAAAATCCTCATCCCAGAACAGCGCACCGCCAACTGCACATTCGGAGACGAAGACCGCAAAACCCTCTACATCTGCGGCGACACATCCCTCTACTCCGTTCGCCTGAATGTCGTAGGTGCGTAAGCGATTCGCTCACCATTCAAACGAATAGAATCGTCTAGGTTGCCGTTTTCGTAAATCGGCGCGTCTGCAACACCAATACCGACCGACACAACCTTGTCCAACACCCGAACCCTCTCCGAATCCGCCATCAACAGCGATGTAGCTTGGCGCTCGATTAACGCCATCCGCTTCCTCTCCATCGACGCCGTCGAGCAAGCCAACAGCGGTCACCCCGGCGCTCCGATGGGCCTAGCACCCACCGCCTACGCCCTTTGGCACCACGTTCTCCGTCACGCACCCGGAACTCCCGCATGGGCCAACCGAGACCGTGTAGTCCTCTCTGCGGGTCACGCATCGATGCTCTTGTATTCGATGCTCCATCTAACCGGTTACGACCTCCCGCTCGGCGAAATCAAAGATTTCCGGCAGTGGGAAAGCAAGACGCCCGGACACCCTGAATTCGGCCTCACGTCAGGTGTAGAAGCTACAACTGGACCGCTAGGCCAAGGCCTCGGCAACGCCGTCGGCTTCGCACTCGCCGAAAAGATACTCGCTGACACTTACAACCGTCCAGGTCACGAAATCGTCAACCACCGCACATTCGCCATCTGCTCCGACGGAGACATGATGGAAGGCGTCGCGTCCGAAGCCGCATCTCTCGCGGGCACGCTCCAACTCGGCAAACTCGTAGTCATCTACGACGACAACCAGATTTCCATCGAAGGCGACACCGACAAAGCGTTCCGAGAAGACGTATCTAAGCGCTACGAAGCTTACGGTTTCCAAATCGTCGATCCGGTCGACGGCAACGACATGGCCGGCATCGTGAAAGCTCTCAACGCCGCTGATAACGAACCCGACAAACCTACCCTGGTAACCGTCCGATCCGTCATCGGATTCGGAAGTCCCAATCTCGCTGGAACAGGAGCAGTCCACGGCAAAGCCATGGGCGGCGATGAAGTCGCGCTTACGCGCGCGCAACTCGGCTGGGAATACGAACCGTTCGACATCCCATCCGACGTCAATGACCACATGCGATCAGCAGTCGATCGCGGCGAAGCTCTGTCCAAAGAATGGCACGCCCAATTCGAAGCCTATAAAGAGGACCACGCCGAGCTTGCCGATCGGTTCCTCCAAGACATCCTAGGCGTCGTTCCTGAAGGATGGGATAATGCACTGAACCGACTTGTCGGCTCACACGACTCCCCTATCGCCACCCGCGCCGTCTCCGGCGAAGCCCTCCACGCCATCACGCCGAGCCTTCCGCGCCTCATCGGCGGTTCCGCTGACCTCGCTGAATCAAATAACACCGAAGTCGACGGACGCGGCTCGTTCTCCCCCGAGCTGCCCAGCGGTCGCAACCTCCACTTCGGTGTCCGAGAACACGGAATGGGTGCGATCTCCAACGGCTTGGCACTCCATGGCGGCATAATCCCCTACGCCGCCACATTCCTCATCTTCTCGGACTACCTGCGTCCCGCCATCCGCGTCGGCGCGCTATCCCATGCACCGTGCGTCTGGATCTTCACTCACGACTCGATAGGACTAGGCGAAGACGGCCCGACGCACCAGCCCATCTCGCAGCTGATGAGCCTGCGCATGATCCCCAACCTGACCGTCATACGACCTGCGGACGCCGACGAAACATTCGAAGCCTGGCGCATCGCCGTCGAAAACCGCAGCGGCCCCACCGCCCTCATCCTCACCCGACAGAACCTACCTCAACTCAAAGCCATCGGCGCAAAGAGCTTCGCCCGTGGCTACGTCCAACGCGGCGCATACGTCATCGCCGACACATCTGACGATCCCGAAGTCATCATCATTGGCACTGGCTCTGAAACTCAGCTGGCACTTGGCGCGGCCCTCAAGCTCCAGGAAGAAGGCGTCGTCGCCCGAGCCGTTTCCATGCCATCGTGGGAACTCTTCCAAGCTCAAACTGATGAATACCGAGAATCCGTCCTGCCTAACAGCGTCCGAACCCGCGTCTCAGTAGAGGCAGGCACAACCATCGGCTGGGAACGCTACACCGGCTTCGACGGCGCAACCATCGGCATCGACCGCTACGGCGCCTCTGCCCCCGGCGACATAGTAATGGCCAACCTAGGGTTCACCGTCGAAAACGTCGCTGATACCGCTCGTTCGTTGCTTTGATCCGAACCTGGTTCGGTTCCTAGTGCCACACGATCACCATCTAAGCGACCACTTATCCCAAAACCCCCAGTAGTATCATTACCGCGTAGTTGGCACTCTCCCAAATGTGCCGTCACGCAACCCGAGGTGTGGACTACCTATGCGAGTAGCTGTTGGCGCTGATCACGCCGGATTAAGCCTGCGAGAAGTCGTTATCTCTACCATCGAGGCCGCTGGTCACGAAGCTGTCTACCTCGGTGCCCACGAATACGACGCCGAAGACGACTATCCCGATTGCACCGCGCCTGTAGCTGCCGCTGTCCAATCCGGTGATGCGGACCGTGGCGTTATGCTCTGCGGGAGCGGCATTGGTGCAGCAATGACCGCCAACAAATTCCGAGGCGTGAGAGCGTCCGTTTGCCATGATACCTACTCGGCAGCTCAGGGCGTTGTACACGATGACATGAACGTCCTGTGCATCGGTGGGCGCGTCGTGGGAGACGCGATCGCACCCGAACTCGTGAACGCTTTCCTCTCCGCAAACATGGGCAGCGAAGAACGATTTCACCGCAGGCTCAACAAACTCAACGAAATCGAAGCAGCCAACTTCGGCTCCGGCTGAAAAAACAAGAGGCGAATCATGTGTCACCACGAACACAACAACATCACCAAAGCAGCTGAACTCGGTCAGGCAATCTGGCTAGACCAAATCAGTCGCGACATGATCGACGGCGGCGAAATCCAAGATCTCGTTGATCACGGATTACGTGGCATTACGACCAACCCGACCATATTTGACGGTGCCATCGAAGCCAGCGACGTCTACGACGACCGCCTCGCCGAATATGCTAAGGACGGAAGTCCGCCGGAAGTAATCTTCGAACGGATCGCAGTCGAAGACGTTCGCGACACCGCAGACATCCTGCGACCCACTTACGAAACCCTCAATTACCGCGACGGATTCGTTTCGATAGAAGTGAACCCGCACCTCGCGCACGACACAGACGCCACCATTGCAGAAGCGCGTCGCCTCTGGGACGCGGTCGACCGACCCAACATCATGATCAAGGTTCCCGGGACCCCCGAGGGCGCACCCGCAATCGCAACCTTGATCTCCGAAGGCATCAACGTAAACGTCACCCTCCTGTTCTCGTTGGACGCATACAAAGCAGCCGCCAACGCCTTTCTCGACGGCGTAACCAAATACGCCAACGCCGGCAACGGATCGCCCGCGCGCATCGCCTCCGTCGCATCATTCTTCGTCAGTCGCGTCGACACGCTCGTCGACGAACTCTTGCCTGCCGGAAGCAATTTGACGGGCAAGATAGGTATCGCCAACGCCAAATCGGCGTACCGTGAATACCAAAGAATTTTCGCCAGCGACCTCAACGACAACACCCGATTCTTCTCACTGAACACCATCGGAGCGCAGCCCCAGCGTCCACTTTGGGCATCCACCAGCGTCAAGAACCCCGAGTACCCGCCGACGCTCTACTTCGATGAACTACTTGGCCCAGACACCGTCAACACCCTGCCGCTTTCAACCGTCAACGACGTATTGGAAACCGGTACCATCGCCGAAACCTTGACTGCCGACGTAGACGAAGCCGAAAGACAACTCGATCAACTGGAAGCAGAAGGGGTATCCTACACGGCGGTCACCGACCAACTTCTAGTTGAAGGCGTCCAAAAATTCGCCGATTCTTGGGACGCATTGATGGCCCGAATCGACGCCAAAATATCCGCCCTCGCCACAGCCTGACACTCGCCGCGAACGGAACGCCGCTTGGATACGGCCACCAATACAAAGGGCAAGTCGCAGCCCATCATCGCCGATCTCGTGCGACGCATCTGGGCACGCGACTACTCGCTCTGGCCTGATCCCTCCCCCGGCGGAGGTGGCGATTGGATGGGCTGGCTCGATCTACCTGACGCGTTGTCCAACCGTGTTACCGCTGCCGATGCCGCGCGAAATACTGCGTTGGGTAGTATCACATCCCTGAACATACTTGGCATGGGCGGCAGCAGTCTCACGCCCGAAGTCCTCACCCATCTATTCCCCGAGTCACAACCAGCCTTAAACGTCTTCGACACCGTCAATCCTGCCACCTTCTTGGTTGCAATCGACGCACTTGATCTCGAAACTTCAGCGTTCGCCGTAGCAAGCAAATCAGGCACCACCGTCGAACCCCTGTCTCTAGAGAGCGTCTTCCGCCAAGCGCTCAAGGAACGCGGAATCGACGATTTGTCGTCGCATTTCGTAGCCATTTCCGATCCCGTAACACCACTCGCGGCTCGCGCCAAAAGGGGCGATTTCGCGCTCCACATCGAAACACCACCAGACGTCGGCGGCAGATTCTCCGCACTCTCCGGTTTCGGCATGTTCCCAGCCGAATTCTGCAACATGCCAATCGACGGGATGAAACGTAGTGCCGCCGCGATGGCGGACCGATGCCGCATCCAAGACGAGACCAACCCCGGCATTGAGCTCGGCATGTTCATGGCAACCAACGCTCTGCGAGGTCGCGACAAAGTCACCTTCGCGATGTCGCCAAGCTTGGAACGATTTGGGTTATGGCTAGAGCAACTTCTTGCCGAATCGACTGGCAAAAACAATCGCGGCCTAATCCCTGTGGCTGGCGAACCCGTGTTGAATACCGCATCTTACGGAAACGACCGACAATTTATCAGCATCACCTTCGCAGGTGAACCCCGACCCGTTAACCCGGCATTTGACGAGAGTCCTACATACGACATAGAACTCCCGGACCGAGCCTCGATCGCGGGTGAATTCTTCCGTTGGGAGTTCGCAACCGCAGTCGCCGCGTGCGCCATCGGCGTCTATCCCTTTGACCAACCCGACGTCGAGTCGGCTAAGCAACTTGCTCGAAAGGCACTTGAATCCGACCTAGACCGACGTGCATACTCGGAATCCATGGTCGAAGCCTTTGGTTCGGTCGTCGCACACGCTGAACCAGGAAACTACATCGCTATCGCGGCATACCTACCTGAATCCAATGAATTGACCGAAGCCGTCTCACGCCTCCGTGCCGCCATCAGCGATAAAACCAAACTCGCAACCACCTTCGGATACGGACCGCGCTACCTTCATTCGACCGGACAGCTTCATAAAGGCGGCCCAAACTCAGTAACTTTGCTCGCCCTAACCCAAGACATCGAAAACGACATCCAGGTCCCCGGCCAAAATTTCACGCTCGGCCAACTGCTCACCGCACAAGCAACTGGCGACGTTCAAGCGCTCCGTGACAAAGGCAGAAGGGCCCATTTGGTAAATCTAGAAGCGGACCCAATTCAAGAAATCGACTCGATGACCGCAACGATCCAACGGCAGAATTGACCGACGCCAAGGCAATCCATTGAATCCTGAATTCATACTCAACGCCACCGATGTCGAACTCGGATTGCGGTTGAACCGCTCGGATCCCGAAGACCGAGCTCGCCTAGTTAGATTGGTCGACCTGTTGTTAGACGGCTTGGAGACTTCATTCGAACGAGGTTTGGATCGAGACCAAGTCCTGCTCTGGCTAGACACCGACATCGGTGAAGGCTCACTGTTCCGCGCCCTCTCGATGAAAGTGCCCACGATGCTGACCTTCGAGATCGATACCCGCAACTATTTGGAAGCCGCTATCGAAGAGATCAACGAAGTCACCGAACTTTACAAACCCGACGTTTTGCTCCTCAGAGTCATGAACGCGGCTACGGACATGGGCCAGATCAGCGCACCCATAAACGCGAGCCAGTTAGCCAGTTCGCTCTCTCCGATCGACAAACACATTAGCATCTACGACTTCGCCTCAACATTCGGTGTCAATATCGGTTGGGACATTCGCAAACCCAGAGGCGAATGGCCAGACCCGCTCGTCCAATCTGAGAACGCGCTTCGAACCATCACGCTCTTTCAAGACGCGGGGCTGGATCCCTCGATTTGGGTGATGAACCTGCCGACCGTGAAGATCGTCGCGGAGGCTTTGAGCGCACGCACCCACATCGACGACCGGACTGATGTGATCGCCTGCTTCGCACTCGAATCGATATTCTGGAACGCATTTCGAGAACAAAATGGCGATTTGGGCGCGGTGCCGTCTTCCGTCTTAAGCGCAACCGAAGCTATCGCAACCATGCCCGGCAACGCGATCGCGGTCGTTGGCGGCGAAACCTACGCCACCTGCCTAAACCAGTACGCACAATCCGTCCACACGGCCGAAGACGTCGTCTCGGCAATGTCGTCAAGATTCTTGACTGTCTCTAAATCGCTCAAAACCGAATTCGTCCCCGTTTAAGGAGGAAAACATGCAAATTGGCTTAGTCGGACTAGGTCGCATGGGTGGGAACATGGCCCGCCGCCTACTTCGTGACGGGCACACAGTCCTGGGATACGATCCCGATCCCTCGGTCCGCGAAGAACTGGAAGCGCACGGTGGACAAGGCGAATCGTCTCTCGAAAGCCTCGTCCAAGCGCTCGCAACCCCGCGCACCGTATGGATCATGGTCCCCGCGGGCGCCATCACTCAAGCAACCGTCGACGAGTTGACCCAGCACATGTCAGCGGGCGACACGTTGATCGACGGCGGCAACTCCAACTACAAAGAGACCATCCAACGCTCCGAGCAAATGGCCGCGCTTGGCATCGATATGCTCGACAGCGGCACCAGCGGAGGCGTCTGGGGCCTCGAAAACGGCTACTGCCTCACCATCGGCGGAAACCGCGACGCCTACGAACGTAATCGCCCGATCTTCAAATCACTCGCGCCACCGGAAAACGACGGCAATCTTTACGTCGGCCCAAGTGGATCAGGCCATTATGTAAAGATGATCCACAACGGCATCGAATACGGCATGATGCAAGCATTCGCCGAAGGCCTCGAACTCCTCGAAGCCAAGACCGACTTCAACCTTGACCTCGGCGCGATCTGCGAAAACTGGCGCTACGGTAGCGTCATCCGCTCTTGGCTACTAGACCTCACCGCCGACGAATTCAAAGAAGACCCCGGTCTCGATGCCTTGTCATCCTACGTCGAAGACTCAGGCGAAGGCCGTTGGACCGTCGATGCCTCGGTTGAACTCGCAGTTCCCGCACCAGTCTTAACACTCGCACTCCAAATGCGATTCCGATCCAGGCAAGAAAACCCACTCGGAGGACGCGCCCTCGCCGCCATGCGCAACGCGTTCGGCGGCCACAGCGTAAGACGCGCCGATTCCCCTCTCCCTTGATGAGAACTTTGTGCAACCAACAATCCCCTCTCCCCTCGTGGGAGAGGGTTAG
>CAYRHG010000060.1:0-4993 GCA_964424025.1 uncultured Dehalococcoidales bacterium
CAACCGATTGATCCAGTTTTGCAATGGCTACCGCCATAGGTGAGGGTTAGTACTGGGACTCCAATGCACGGCGAAAAAGATTCCGCGTACCACAAAAAACGCACTCGATACGACCGCTACGTGAATCGACCCTCGATGCGTCAAGATCGCGGCTTCGCATGCGTGGCACTCGACAGACCTACCGATCCCGTAAACGTAGGCCATGCGCTTCGAGCCGCATTTTGCTTTGACGCACGCATGGTGATCATCGGAGGCGAAGCCGCGGGGATCAAGCTCCCCAAACTCCACACCGACCCTATGCGTTCGTATCGGCATATCCCAGTAATCCGATCGAAAAACCCCTTAGACGCAGTCCCCGAAGGTGCGTCGCTCGTAGCGGTCGAGATGTGCGAAGAAGCAGAAGCGTTGATGGATTTCAATCATCCCGAACGGGCTTGTTACGTATTCGGACCAGAGAACGGATCGATATCCCAAGCGATCCTAAACCGTTCCGCCCACAAGGTGATGATCCCGACGATGGCGTCTCTCAATTTGGGAATGATCGTCAACATCGTGCTGTACGACCGCTTGGCCAAGTCCTGGCCGAAGATCCGGACGCGGCTCGACCAGTTTGAAACACTGGAACCCGAAACCGCAAACGAGTCGACCTCGTGAATCGGTTCGGGGCGGCGCGCCGATCTCCCATCAAAGGGGTGTATTTCGGTTGGTACATGCTTGCCGGCGCCTCCGTAATGAACGCATTCGGCGGAACCGTCGTATGGCAAGGCTTCGCCGTCTTTTTCATCCCCGTAGCCGAATCGCTCGGCATCACATATTGGCAAACCTCGCTCGCGTTTGCGCTCGCCCGAGCCGAGAACGGTGTTCTAGGACCTATCACTGGTTGGGCACTCGACAAATTCGGGTACATCCCGTTAATCCTCTTCGGCGCATTGATGACTGGCGTCGGATACATCGTCCTCTCCACTACCAGCACGTACATCGCCTTCATGCTCGTCTATCTGTGCGTGATTTCGGTAGGTTCTTCAACCTCCTTCATGCAAGCCACGACAGCCGCGCTGAACACATGGTTCATCCGCTACCGCGGAATGGTGATGTCCATCAACAGCGCCGCGTTCCGGCTCGGTGGCGCGATCGTGATACCTCTGCTCTCGGTCGGCGTAATCAATCTCGGATGGCAGACGACCTCATGGATAATCGGCGTCGCGTTAATCGTTCTAATCGCCCCGTTGTCCTTCCTATTCCGCCGATCACCCGAAAGCATGGGCCTCAACCCCGACGGCGGCGTATCCCTGTCCCACATGAGACGACGAATACGACGACGCGAATCTGCCGATCGACAAGATGCTGAAAGTTCCCGCAGCACCGAATCAGAAACAGGTTTCGAAGGCGATTTCACAACCAAACAAGCACTGAAAACACCCTCATTCTGGATCTTGGTAACCGCCACAACCTTGAGGATCTCCGTCCACGGCACCATCTTCCTTCACTTCATCCCTATCCTCGTCTCGCGAGGCGCAGACCAGCAGACCGCAGCGAATCTCGTAGGCGCGATATCCCTGGCTGCCGTACCCGTCATTATCTTCACCGGGTACATCAGCGACCGCGTCGGGAGACCCTTGATGCTCACCTTCCTATACAGCGCGTCTGCCGTCAGTCTCCTCCTGATAACACTCGTCGAAGGCACGTGGCCAATATTCATGGCGATGCTTCTCTTCGTAGGATCTGAAGCTGGTAGCTCGCTGAACTGGGCAATCATCGGCGACCTATTCGGTCGAGCGCGCTACGCCACCATCCGCGGCATGATGGCACCCATCTACAACGGTGCCCTCATCGTCGCACCCGTAGCCGCCGGATTCACGTTCGACCGCCTGGGTACATATCAACCCGTACTCATAACCGGCACTGTCCTGATGTTCGCAGCTGCAGGTGTATTCCTCATGCTGCAACCTGCGGTAATAAGGGCGCGTAGGTCGGACGGATAGTTGGAACCGAGAACCGGATTCGAAGCGAGCAAAAGTCTGCGCCGCCCGCGAATTCAAAAAATCGCGGTCAAAATCCGCGATTTCGATGGTCGGGGCAACAGGATTTGAACCTGTGACCTCTTGACCCCCAGTCAAGTGCGCTACCAGACTGCGCCATGCCCCGACTTCGTATGGGAAAGTCTAACAAAGCACGCTTCGCTGACCCATCAAACGACGTTCGGCCAAACGGGGAACGTAGAATCGGTGAGAAATGGCTGAGCAACAAAATTACCGCGCTCCGCGCGGCGTCGCCGACATCCTACCCGACGACCAAACCCTATGGACTGCAGTTAAATCAACCGCGATTCACACCGCGCGTCAGTTCGGGTATCAGCAGATCGACACGCCGATGTTCGAACACACCGGGCTCTTCCGCCGCGGCGTCGGCGACGAAACCGACATCGTGCAAAAGGAAATGTACTCCTTCGAAGACCTCGGCGGCGACTCCCTGACCCTCCGACCCGAAGGCACCGCTCCGGTCTGCCGCGCGTACATCGAACACGGCATGCACAACCTGCCCCAACCGGTGCGCGTCTTCTACATCGCACCGATGTTCCGATACGACCGTCCGCAAGCCGGCCGTTACCGACAACACCACCAGTTTGGATGCGAAGCCATCGGCGACCCGTCACCAATCATCGACGCCGAAATCATCGAAATCGGCCTCCGCTACATCACCGCCCTCGGCCTTTCCGACGTCACCGTGCGAATCAACTCGATTGGGGACCCTGAAACGAGAGGCGATTACGCCGGCAATCTGCGTGACCACTACGCGAAATACGCATACGATCTGCCCAAAGTGGACCGCGATCGATTGGAACGCGCTCCTCTCCGACTACTCGATTCCAAAGAACCCGCGACCCAACGATTGAGCGCCGACGCCCCAAAATCGCTGGATTATCTCTCAGACGACGCGCGAGATCATTGGCAATCCCTGCTCGCCCTGTTGGACGGCTTGAAGGTGGCGTACCCGGAGTTCAACTACCGAATCGATCACACATTAGTTCGTGGCTTGGACTATTACAACCGAACGGTCTTCGAGTTCGAACCCGCAAGCGAGGGGAGCCAGACATCCCTATTCGGGGGAGGACGATACGATCCCCTAATCGGAATCCTCGGTGGCGTTGATACCCCCGGCGTCGGATTCGGTTCCGGCATTGAACGCATCATCCTCGAAATACAGCGCCAAGAATCTCTCGAAGTCGCTGACTTTCCCGCAAACGCGGTCATGGTACACGTAGGGGATGAGGCAACGCGTTGTGCTTCATCAGTGGCTGCCGAACTTCGGAATCGGGGATTGTCCATCAAAATGGCGCCTGCAGGCAAATCTATGCGCGCTCAAATGCGTTACGCAAACCGCGCAAACGCAAACTACGCCATCATCATAGGCAACAGAGAGATGGAGCAAAACATGGCTACCATCAAACCGCTCCAATCCAAAGGCGATCAATTGTCAGTAGGGCTCGAAGCCAGCGCAATCGCCCAAACCATCTGTCCGATCCTCTAATGCCAGCATCCACCGTTGAAGACCGCCTCCGCGCAAGCCTCGATGCCGCGGCCCACCGCCAAGGCGAGATCGAGGCGCAAATGTCGCTACCCGATGTCGCATCAAACCGCCTTCAGATGCAGCGACTGGGGCGTGAATACGCGCGCGTTTCCTCATTAGTCCGCCTACGCGATGAATTCGACTCCGTAAACGACGAAATATCGGACGCCGAATCGATCCTCGCCGACGAGACAGATCCCGAAATGTTGCAGATGGCCCGTGAAGTAACCGACGAGCAGAAAAAACGGCATGAAGAACTAATCTCCGAAATCCAGATCGCCCTCATTCCGCGCGACGAAACTGATGACGCAGACGCGGTCTTGGAAATCCGCGCGGGCACCGGAGGCGACGAGGCAGGACTTTTCGCTAATGAGCTCTTCCGAATGTACCAACGATTCGCTGAAAACCACGGTTGGCGCACTTCAGTCCTGTCGTTAAACGACACCGGCATCGGCGGTGTCAAAGAGGTCGTGTTCGAGATCGAAGGCGAAGGTGCATACCCCCGCCTTAAACACGAAAGCGGCACTCACCGAGTCCAACGTGTGCCGCAAACCGAATCACAGGGTCGAATCCACACGTCCGCCGCGACTGTTGCCGTATTGCCAAAAGCGGAAGACGTCGACGTCGAGATCGATGAGAAAGACATAAAGATCGACATCTTCCACGCCGGTGGACATGGCGGCCAAAACGTCAACAAGGTCGCGACCGCCGTTCGCATCACGCATGAACCCTCAGGCATCGTCGCCCAGTGCCAAAACGAGCGCTCACAGCTGCAAAACAAACTCCAAGCGATGGCCATCCTACGAACCAGACTGTGGGACATGGAACTGCGACGCCGAGCAGCCGAAGAAGCCGCGAACCGCAAGGCGCAAGTGGGTTCGGGCGATCGCTCCGAAAAGATCCGCACTTACAACTTCCCGCAGTCCCGCGTCACAGACCATCGCATAAATCTGACCAGCCATAGCCTTCCGAAAATCCTCGACGGCGAAATCGATGAGTTCGTCAACGCGCTTCTGCAAGTCGAACAGACCCGCAAGATTCAGGCCGCATCCGACTCCTGAAGCCACCGTTCAATTGCCGACTGTCGCGGACACCATCCGCCAAATCACATCGACACTGATCGACTTCGGCATCTCGCCCGAAGAAGCGCCAATCGAAGTTCGCATGATGCTTCAACGCGCTACAGGATTCTCGCAAACGCAACTGCTCGCTTCCCACGCGAACGGGGTCTCAGAATCAGCAATGAGAGCCTTGAAGCACATGCTGAAAAGGCGGGAAAGAAGGGAACCGCTCGCCTACATCCTCGGCGAAAAAGAGTTTTACGGCCTGGATTTCCAAGTCGACCGGCGCGTGTTGATCCCAAGACCAGAAACCGAGACGCTGATCGACCTGTGCCTCGATTTCTGCCGCGAATACCAACCAAATT
>CAYRHG010000061.1:0-22696 GCA_964424025.1 uncultured Dehalococcoidales bacterium
CATCCATACCCACACCACCGAGTCGGACGGCGATGCCGATCCTGATTTCGTCACGCGGTGGTATCGCGATCACGGCTACGATTTCCTAGTCCTTAGCGACCACAACCACCGGACGATACTCGAACACGAAATCGATGGCGGCCCGTTGATGATACCGGGCGAAGAGGTTTCATCGCGCATCTTTAACGGAACCGTACCGATCCATCTCAACGCCATTGGTATCCGCCACGTCGTCGAGCCCACCAACCTCGATGACATCGTTGCGACTTTGCAGGCCAACGTCAACGCCATCATCAACGCCGGGGGCATAGCGCAACTCAACCATCCCAACTTCGAATGGGCATTTAACCACGAGCACATCAAGCAAGTTGAAGGCGCAAGCCTCATGGAGATCCACAACGCACACCCTGCCGTCAACGGTTACGGCGCACCAGGCAAACCCGGTGTCGAAGAGATGTGGGACCTCGTCCTATCGGCGGGGCGCGTGATCTTCGGAACCGCAACCGACGACTCCCACAACTACCACGACTACACGCCCGACGCCTCCAACCCGGGTAGGGGATGGGTCGTCGTCAACGCCCCCGAACTAACCGTCGACGCCATCGTCGACGGCCTCGCCAACGGCAACTTTTACTCCTCAAACGGCATCACAATCACCGATCTCACAATCACCGAAGATTCGATCGAACTCGAAATAGAACCAGACCGATCGATGATTTACGTCACCACGTTCTCGGGTAACGAGGGCAAAACCCTAGCTGAAATCGAGGGATTGACAGCCAGTTACGACTTCACCGGCGACGAAGGATACGTCCGCGCCACGGTGAGGTCGTCCGGCGGAACTAGCGCTTGGACACAGCCCGTATTCATAAACAGTTGATGCTATAATGCACGGTAGATACCTGATTATTGGAGTGCATTAATGGCAACAGTTGAAGAACGACTCAGCCGTTTAGAACATCTCGCAACCAAAGCCGACCTATATCAGCTTGAGAATCGTATGACTCGTTGGCTGGTGGGATTGGTTATCGCGGTTGCGGTTTTGGCAGTTTCTGTCGCGGGATTATTCGTTCAGACACTCTTGGCTTGAGGCGCCGATCAATCCTTGACCACCTCAACATGCTCCCCGAAGTAACCCGCGACCGAGTAGTAAGTTTTCGATCCATCAACCGGGTGCGCATCCAAAATAGCCGTCACCTTGTCCCGTTCCTCTTGCGTCAACTGCCAATTCGAAGCCGCTGCGTTCTGAGCAATCTGCTCCGGCGAACTGGCACCGGCAATCACCGTGCCCACGATCGGGTCTGCAAGCAACCAAGCGAACGCCAAATCCAGCAAAGTCTTGCCGTGCTGCTGCGCCCAATCTTCCAACGCGGCTACCGCCCGCAAGTTGTCATCAGTAATCCAACGCCCTGATTGATTCGCGTCCAACGCCAACCGCGTACCCGCCGGCGCCACTCCCGATACATCCACTTTGCCAGTCAAAAAACCCGCCGCCAACGGCAGGTAGGGCATAACCCCGACACCGTGCCGTCGGCAGGCCGGCAGCATCTCCGCCTCGCTACCCCGATGAAGCATCGAGTATTCGAACTGTGACGAGATGATTTGGGTCATTCCACGGTGCTTGCTCGTCCAAACCGCGTCCACCATCCGCCAGGACTCGAAGTTACACACTCCGATGTACAACGCCTTACCTTGCCGCACGATGTCATCCATCGCCCTCAAGGTCTCTTCCAACGGCAAACGGGGATCCGGACGATGGATCATGTAGAGGTCGATGTAGTCGGTGCGCAATCGTCGCAGACTTTCTTCCACTGAATCCATTACGAACTTCCGACCGCCGCCGAAGAGGTTCGGACCGTAGTTTCGCATCGAGCCGAACTTCGTCCCGATCAACATCTCATGTCGCCGACCCTCCAACGCCCGCCCGATGTACTCCTCCGACACGCCTTGCGTGTACACATTCGACGTGTCGATGAAGTTGATGCCATGATCGATCGCCGCATGAACAATCGCCTTCGATTCGGCATAGTCGCGACGCCCCGGCTCCCCAAAACTGTTGGCGCCAAGGCCCGTCTCCGATACTTCAAAGCCCGAGTTTCCTAGGTGTCTGTAACGCATGGAGATATCTTAATCGCTCTGATTTATCCTGAAAGCCAGCTGTTCTACCGAACCGCAAACCCAAATTACACCCTCTAATCTCATTCTTGGAGAATTCACACGATGACGAACGCCACGGAAATCGAAACCGCGGCCAAACTCCCTCCGATCCACCCCGGCGAAATCCTCGACGAGGAACTCTTGCAGTCGACGGGCGTCACAAAGTACGCTCTCGCGAAAGCGATTGGCGTCGACGCTAACCGTATCCAATCTATCGTGCTAGGAACCGGATCGATCACCGCCGAAACTGCGTTACTCTTTTCGCGCTTTTTCGGAAACAGCGCCAAGTTCTGGATGGGATTACAGTCTCAGTACGACCTCGAACGGGCAGAAGACCAGTTGGCAGAGCGTCTTGACGAAGTGGTTCCCCATTCCAGCGGAACGAGCGATTAGTTAGCCCGGCAAATCTAAATCCGTATTCGGCGTCTCGGTCCAGTCTTCCTTAGACCGCCCGTCGTAGTCGAACCTGATCGCGCCGCCTTTGATCGTCACCTGGTTGAGCAACCTGCCCGGGGCCGGCATGATGCGGTAGCCGGTCGGCCCGCTGTCGCTCAAACCGCAGGGACGTTCTACATACTCCAACACCGTCACATCAGCGGTCGCGCCGGGTGTTAGGGTGCCAAGTTCGGGATGCCCGATCTGCTGCGCGGGCGTCCAAGTCGACTTCTCTACGACGTCGTACATTGACATCCCGATGGCGAGGAACTTGCTCATCACTTCCGTCTGAGTCGCACGTGAAGTGTGTAGGCTCATGCGGTGCAAGTCCGTCGATATCGTATCTGGCGGAAATCCCTGCTCGATCGCTGGAACCGCCATTGAGAACGAGAAGCTATTGTTGCCGTGTCCGACATCCATGATGATGCCTTTTTCACGGGCCTCCCAGTAGTGCGGCTTCACCTTGCCGTCGTTGCCGATCATGGGTTTGCCATAGCCGTAGCAGTGCGTCACGCCATCACCCGGGTTCATGTGCTCCAGCATCATCTCGCCGAATGGCCTTGAAGCGCGTGCGTTCTGGTCGATCAAGCAAAAAACCCCAGCCTCCGCAGCCGCCGCGACTCCGCGATCCACCGACTCCCAACCCACGCCGCCGAAGTGGGCGACCTTGACGCCCACGATGACGTCGGATCGTTGCCGAATCTTCGCCGCGGTCAACTCTACGTCCATATCTTCGACGTCTTGCTCGCCATTTCCGCACATTCCGTGACCAACGATGTTTAGCAGCGCGAACACTCTAGGACCGGCTCTTCGAATAACCGTCTCGTTGAAGTGGTCGAATGTCCTCCAGCCCGATCCCCCGCAGTCGACCATAGTGGTCACACCGTAGGGAAAGCACAACTCGTCTGGGAACATTGCCCCGTCGTACAGGTAGCAGTGAGCGTGGAGGTCGATTAGGCCGGGCGTAACGTAGCAGTCCGAGGCATCTACGACCTTACGGCCTTGAGATTCCGGGATGTCAGCTTGCACCGCCGCGATCGACGACCCCGAGACGCCGACGTCCCGCTTCTCATCGATTCCGTTCTTGGGGTCGATTACGTGACCGCCTTTTATCAGAATGTCGTACATTTGCTCGCCACCTTTCGGATCGCTCTGTCATTCCCTTGAATGCAGGAAACCAGAGATTTAAATCGACAACCTTTGCTTACCTGATTTGTCGCAACCGCGGATCGGTTTTGTCTCGCACCCAGTCACCGACGAAGTTGAACGACATCACGACGAGGAAGATGCAGAAACCTGGGAATATCGATACCCACCATGCGGTGTCGAGGAACTCCCGTCCGTCGCTGATCATGTTGCCCCAAGACGGATAACGAGACGGGACACCGATGCCTAGGTAGCTCAAAGACGCTTCAGTCAAGATCAGCCCGCCAATCCGAAGGCTGGCGAGGACCATAAGCAGATTGATGACGCCAGGGAGGATATGGCGATACATGATACGGAAGTCGCTCGCACCGGCGACACGTGCCGATGCGACGTAGTCCCGCGTCTTGAGTGTCAACACCTCGGCGCGAATGTTCCTCACCAATCCCACCCAAGTCGCCATTACTAACAAGCCGATGAGCACCAACAAGCCCGTGCCGATCGTTATCGACACAACGAGCGCAATCAACAGGAACGGCAGACCGTTCCACACATCCACATACCTCGTCATCACCTCATCGAACCACCCGCCAAACCAACCCGAAGCGATCCCTGCCCACAACCCCATTGTCATCCCGATCGCGGCCGCCGCGAACGCAACCGTGATCGACACCCTAGTCCCATGCACTAGACGTGAATAGATATCGCGTCCATGTTGATCCGCGCCCAAGATATAGCGGTCTTCTAAGTACTGGTTGTTTTCGTAATATTCGTCGTACCAAAAAGGTGGCGCAAAACTCCCGCGCAGGTTTTGTTTATTCGGATCATCCGTGGCGAATTGATTCGTGAATATAACGGCAAGTCCGAAGACGATAAGCACGAAAGCAGGTATGACCGGCCAGCGCCGCAGGAAGTCCCACGCTATCAGAGGCGAGCGTACGACCAATTCCACCGCGGTCGTCGGTTTGTCTTGTACGGTATCGACTGTCGCCATCAATCAAGCCTGATCCGCGGATCAATCACTACGTAAAGCAGATCCGAAATGAAACTCATCGCCAGAAACAATATCGTGAACAGCAAGATGATGCCGGTAAGCAACGTGAAATCATTGTCGTTAACGGCCGCAACCGCGATCTGACCCACCCCCGGCCACACAAAAACGTTCTCGACCAATACCGAACCATCCATGAACCCTGCAAGAAGCAACGCTGAAACCGTTAACGGTTGGATCAACGCGTTGCGGAACGCGTGTTTGGCCACCACGCTACTGTATCCCATGCCTTTGGCACGAGCGAGTTTGATGTACTCCGAATCCAATACCTCCAACATGGCAGATCGCGTGATACGCAGATAACCCGCGATCGGCCCCCAAGCTAGCACAAGTACCGGCATGACCCAATACTGGAATTGTCCGAAGAAACTCGCGTCCGTCCGCCCGTAAAACGTTGGAACGGGCAACCATCCCAAATAGACAGCAAAGACCCAGATCCCGACGATTCCAACCCAAAACGCAGGCACGGATTGACCTGAAAGGGCAAACGCCCGCAGAAAATAATCCAGAATTGAAGCCCGACGCATAGCCGAGAGGATGCCTAAAGGGATACCCACAAACGTACCGACGATCCACGCGCCGATCGCGAGCTGCATCGTAGCCGGCCAGCGTTCTCGCAAGATGTCGGTCACTTTTCGGTTGGTGCCGACGCTCCGACCAAGATCGGCACGGAGGAGATTGCCCAACCACGTCGCGTACTGCAGGACTATCGGTTTGTCTAGGCCCCATTTCGCGCGCAACGCAGCGATCTGTTCGGGACCGATGGCGTACCCCTCGGCGCGGATAAACACGTTGATCGGATCGTCCTTCGCGTGCGCCAATCCGAATACCACGATCGTGGCGCCCAGCAATGAGATCACCATCGTCGAGATACGTCTTGCGAGAAACCGATACATTCGTTATCACATCATCCGGCGAGTGCTCGACAGTTCTCGTTTCAATCAAATCACCTAATCGACGCGTTCAATCCTGCTCAATAACGAGCGGCGCGACCCCGAAGGGCCGCGCCACTCAACTTCGTCGGCAATTGAGCCTTCAGCCCGATTCCCGTGAAGAAATCACTGGACAGTGATGATGAACTCCGGGTGATGCAGAGCGGATTCACGCACCGCTTGCGGCATGTCCCAAGATGCGATCTTCTTGGGGTTCACCAACGCCACGTTCGGACGAGCAACCGTTCCAATGGCCGGGTTCCACTTGTGGAGGAAGTCTGCCATCTCGTTACGGATCGCGATCCGTCCCGCTTTGTCCTGCGTCTGGTTCATTTCCGTGCCCCACTCGCAGAGCTCTTGGATCTCGATACCGATGTTGAATCCTGGGCGTCCGCCAGAACACTCAGAGTTGCTAACCACCGGCCAGTCCCACGGAGCGTGAGGAGCCTCGGCACCCGCGGAGTGGATCCACGGAGCCGTCGCTGTTCGACCAATCAGGCTCGGCCTGTAAGTCTGGTACTGGGCTTTCCAGTCTTGCATGTCGATACCAAGTTCTCGCCACATACCAACAACCGCGGTGCCGATCTCTTCGTCTCCTCTTCCGATTCGGATGAAGAACGGCATCTCAAAGCGGATACCGTTCGCGTTCTTCGGGTATCCGGCTTCATCCAACATTTGGCCCGCGAGTTCAGGGTTGTACTCCACGTTCCACTTGTCTTGCCAGTTCGCGTTGTTGATGTCGTGACCGTAGACGTAGTTCGGCCAGGCAGCGTTCGAGAACAGGACCTCGGCGATGAGCGATCGATCGATCGCGAACGACAGCGCCTGCCGCACATGCGCCGCTCGCGTCATGCTCGTAAAGCCTTCCGGCGGGTTGCCGAAACCGTCACGGCGCGGGTCGCCGATCCACGGGATGTGGTGGCGCACCGTCGCATGCAGCTCGATCGGCGTCTCAACGTCGTCGGGATTCGGCGTGTAGATCGTGTCCTGCCAGTAGTTGCCGGAGAACGAAATCGAGTGGAACGAACCCGCACCAGCTCCGATGATTTCGAAGCCTTCCTGCGTCAACGTCGGGTAGTTCCGCAGGTCGACTGCTGCAACGTCCAAGCTGCCGTTTCGAAGGCCAGCTTCAGCGACCGCGTCTTCGGGAGTCGGTTCGTAGATGACCCTGTCAACGGACGGTGTCTTGCGATGGTGGTCTTGGACCGCCCTTATCTGCAACGTCGCATCGTACGCATACTCTTCCACCATGTACGGGCCCGTGCCGACCACGTGCTCGCGCACCCAGTCCTCGCCCATCGTGTCAAAGGCATTCTTGCTGGTGATGCTCAGTCCAAGGCCCGCTTGACCAAACATAAGCGTCTGCCAGCGGACGTCATATTCCTGCAAGGGAACTCGAACGGTCATGTCGTCGATCTTCGTCAACGGCTGGTTGCCGATAAACGCGACCCAGTTCGAGCCGCCGTCTGTCGCTGACTCGGGGTTGTAACCCGGGTTGCCTCTGTTGTATGCCCAGACAACGTCATCCGCACTCAGGTTCCCGAACTCGCCCCAATGGTTGTGGAACGGTACGTTCGGCTTGATGTTGAATATCAGAGCCTGACCGCCGATCGCATCTGCGTCATCCACCAGCTCCCAACCGGTTATCACCTGGTTAACCGCGTTGCCGCTCTCGTCGGTCAAGAAGAACTTCTCGGTCACGCTCTGTCCGAGGAACATCCCACCGGTGGGGTCGCCCGGAATACCGCTGCCGCGGAGTTCAAGTCCCGTCCGAATCACGACGGTGTCGGAACCGGTGATTGGGTCCGGCGGCTCACTGATCGTAGGCTGAGCCATCGGAATCGGGAGTCCGTAGAAGGTCTCGGGCGCAGGGGTTGGAGAAGCGATAACGACTACCTCTTTCTCGACTTCCTTCACGACCTCAACCTCTTTGACGACCTCTTTTTCAACCTCGACCTCTTTAACGACTTCGACCTCTTTGACGACCTCGACTTCAACTTCGACCGGGACTTCTTTTTCGACTTCCCGCACGACTTCGCGTTCGACGACGACAGTTTCAACCACTGTCTGTCCTTCGACTACGCGCTCGCGTTCGATGACGACGGTCTCAACCACTTTGACCTCAACTACACGCTCAACCGGAACTTCAACCTCTTGGATGATCGTTTCGCCGGCCACTTCGACCTGTTTCTCGACGACAACGGTCTCGACAACCACAACTTCGCGGTCGACAGGCACTTCGACCGTCTGAATGACAGTCTCAGTCGAGGCGCAGGCATACAACGCAACCGATGCCAATATGGCAATCAGTGGCAACAATGCCCACCTCATTTGCTTGGTTCGTAACATAGTTACCTCCCACATCTGTTTCGGTGCGTGACGCTTGTCAACGGCGCAACTAACCACCATCGTGCAACGTCAATCGCAAACGACGTTGGCAATCATAATTCATTAACCACGTTAGCGTGAAATGAACCGCGGAATTTCCAATCCCACCAGCCCGACAATTGCAACCCGGGGCGTGCTAATCAGATTTCTCGTCTGCGCGCCAGTTTCGCCACGAAGATCAACGATGGCAAATTGCAGGCGAAGACCGCTCCGAAAAACCCCGCTCCCGAAATGTCGCGGTTCAAGACGTAGACATCAGAGTGATCCAACACGACACCGCCGATCGTCAAGGCTATCCACGACCCAGCGATGCCGGTCAACACCGATGCGACGAACAGCTTCATCGATTGCCCAATCGTTTCGGAAGTCCCAAACCAACCGACGCGTGACGCAGCCGCCGCAGTGATTGCTACGAAAGATAGGCGGGCGATCCCACGAATCTCATCCGAAGTTTCCGCAGAAGATACGATCATTGCGATGACCAGCGCCCCGAAAAATGCCCCGATCGCAGCGCAAGCCAATCCCGCCAGAAGGCGAACCGACACCTGTATAAATGCTTCGTTCATGCGAGATTGCTCTCGCCAATTTTAAAAACGAACCGGATATCGGCTATGTGACGAAGCGGTACTTTTCGCAACTACTGCCGACGCCGTCCCAAGCGATCAGTGTGCGGCCTGATAGTGAGCCGCCAACAGGTCTTCGCCGAAGTCGTGCGTGTAGTCTCGCAGTACCGAATGGATGTGATTCGCGCCGTTTTGGGTGTTGTCGTATTCAATGACGAACCGGTCATGGCGGATGTTGTAGTAGTGGCCCTGCCACCTTTCCAACGGCCCCGCCCAAGCGAAGTGCAGACTGTCCCAACCTTCGCTTTCTAACTGGTTCCAATAGTTCTGCGCCATCTCGTCCGCAGCCCGGAAGACGTAATGGCGGATCAACTTCACCAACGCACCGCGTTGCCCGTCGTTAAGATCACCGATCGAGATCCCAACCGGCGTCATGTGAGGATCCACGACGCGCACAACAGTGGTCAAGATGTCCGCAGGCGCCACCGGGTCAACAATCGCCACAGACTTCTGATCGTCCGTCATACCCGTAACCAACGAACGCGCCCAATCCTCCTCTTCCGCCAGCGTGCGCTGACCTTTGAGATCGCCGTGCTTCACCTCCGCAGGGTTCGATCCGAAGAACAACGGGTGGATCGAAACCTCGCTGTTGCCGACGACCGAAGCGACGATCCCGATATGGTGACCGCCGACGCGCCAACCCCACGGCGCCTCACTACCTGGCTCGCCGAAGACGCTGAACCAGTATCGCTCCTCCAAACGGTCCCAACTCGACACATTGTTGGTAATCGCTTCGTACTCGCCCAGAATCGTTTCTAGACGGATGATCTGGCGCGCCATGGCGTAGCCGCTCGCGCTGTAGCCGGTCTCCATCATCTTGTACGCCAGATCCGTCTGGTTTCCATTCATGTCCGAGATGAGCAGGCCGTTTCTGCCCACGGGCGTGTAGTGCCACTCGTAGCGTTCGTCGCCTGCGAACGGGAAGGTCGCTTTGACGAGTTCCTCTTTACCTAGCGACGCCAAGAATGCCGACGCCGCATCCGCCATTCGTTTGATCGTGTCGGGGGCTTGAGACGGTACAGTTGCCGCATGACCGTTTGTGTGATGTGACATATTGGACGCTCCGTTAGTTGCTTGCGTCAGTTCGAATTCCGATTGACCGTGATGATACCGCATCCACTCGACGACCAACGTTGGAGTCGTTAGATGGTAATCTTTCGCAAGTGAAAACGTGCGAAAGGTTCCGTACCTCGGAGAACAAACCTAGATGATTAAACTCAGCCTCCAATCCCTCTGTTATCGCGACACCTTTAATGCCGGCGACATCAACCTTTTCGGGATGATTGACAAGGCGCGGGAGTACCGTCTCGACGGCATAGACATCCACTTCGCTCATCTCGCGTCAACGGAGCGCGACTACTTGGAAGAAGTGCGGATGGCCTGTCTGAGGAACGGGTTGCAGATGTGTTACATCGGGGTTTCGAACAATTTCGGGATGACTGGCGATGAGCAGCGCGCTCAGATCGACGACATGAAACATTGGATCGACGTCGCGGCGGTGATGGGGATCCAGATGGTCAGGTCTTTCGGAGGATGGGTTCCGGAAGGAGAAACCGAAGAATCGGTGTGGCCGAGGATAGTGTCGGCAACCAAGGAAGTCGCGGAATACGGCGCGTCAAAAGGCGTCAAAGTCGGACTGCACAACCACAACCACGGCTGCGCACCCGCAACAGGCGAACAGGTTATCCGCATACTCGACGAAGTGAACAATCCTTATTACACCCACATCCTCGACACCGGCCAGTACCGCGGCTCCCCGGGCGCGTCGCTAGGTGAACGCGGAGTCGAGGACAAACAGCATAACTTCTACGGTTCAATAGAAACCTCCGCACCCCGAGCCGTTCACGTCCGCGCCAAAATCTATCGCATCGCCTCAGGCTCCGAAGCTTGGCTGGACTATGACCGCATCATGAAAATCATTAAATCCGTCGGATTCAACGGATGGATGTCCGTCGTCTTCGAAGGTCAAGACGAACTCGACGAACCGACAGCCGTACCATTGGCTGCTGCGTTTCTGCGACGCAAGTTGAATGAGTACGGTTTGTAGGAACGAAATCCGACAGGGATCCCACGACGAGGCACGTCGTTAATGCTCTGCTGGGTTACCCGGATTTGAGCCTGACGCCAACACGAACCCTTCATCTACCCATCCTGCGATACCACCAATCATCTCTTTTACCGGTCGACCGAGTTTGGCCAGTCGGACGGCGGCTTTATTGGCCCCGTTGCAGTGTGGCCCGGCGCAGTAGACAACGAACAGCGTGTCCATTGGCCATTCCGCCAAGTTCCGTTCGACGATGCGAGCATGAGGTAGGTTAGTTGCTCCCATGACATGGCCCGCCTCGTACAACTCCGGGCTCCGAACGTCGAGCAGTACGAAATCAGCCACCTTGCGCGTCATGGCATCGTGAACATCCCAGCAGTCAGTCTCGAACGTGAGTCGACGCTCAAAATGAGCGAGCGCATCCTCAGACGAAGCCGCCGGTACGGCAGTAACGTTATTCGACATCAACGATGTACTCCTCAAACAATGTTGATTGGCACAGACATGGTTGGTTGCGAAAGGTGCAATTCTACTCGCCGCGAAATACAGCCCGCCGCTTCTCTTTAAAAGCCTCAACACCCTCCCGAAAATCGGCAGAATCAAACACCCGAAACTGCAAGTTGAACCCCTCTTCGCTCAGATTCTCGGTGTTTGGGTCAACTGACAACTGTCGGATCATGATCTTGTGATCACGCGCCGACAGCGGGGCGCCACTTGCGATCTGGCCGGCCAACTTATCAACCGCGTCATCAAACTCGCCATCCTCAACGACCATCGTCACCAACCCGAACCGTATCGCCTCGTCGATATCGATGATCCGCCCGGAGAGAACCAGATACTTCACTGCCGGCACCCCGGCAACCGCTATCATGCGCCGCAATTCGTCCCAACCGGCCGTTAATCCCAACCGATTCACGGGCACGCCAAACTTCGATCCATTTGTCGCGACCCGAATGTCCGTTGATGCCGCCAACTCCAATCCCCCGCCCACGCAGAAGCCCTGAATGGCCGAAATGGTAGGGCAGCGCAATTTCTCAGTACGTGCTAACGCCGCCTCGAACGCCTCAGCGTAACGCGCCGCCGATCTCGAATCGTAACGATGCTCGTCGAAGTCCTTTATGTCCGCACCTGCGGAGAACGCTTCGCCGCCCGCACCGCGGAAAACGACGCATCGTGTCGAAGGATCCGCTTCGATTTCGTCTAATACCTCCGCCAACGACCCCCACATCTCATACGAAATCGCATTCCGCTGATCAGGCCTATTGAACGTGATTGTGGCGATCGGACCTGAATGTTCGACCAGAATCGGTTCATTCATTGCACCAGACACTCCATTGTGATCAAACGCGAATCGAGGGCGCTATCCAACAAGATAACGCCCTCGAAAATCTTCCGTCATTCCGGCGTAGGCCGGAACCCGTTGAGACTACTACTCAGTAGGATCAGTCAGACTACTGCGCCTTCGAGACGTTCAAGATCTCAAGCAAGAAGCCCGCCCACAGGCTGTACGGTGCGACGTACGGGTTGCTGTTCGTCGCAAATCCGCGCCAGTAGGTGTTGTTGAACGTCACCACGTGCCGCTCTTCGGCGAGTGTTATCTCAATCACGTCGTCGAGGAAGATGTCCAACGCACGGTTGGCGAGATCCATGTAGACCGGGTCTTCTGTGGACGGCAATACAGAGTCCATCTCGTCGATGATGGCGTCGAACTCGGGATTGTTGTACTGGCTGTTTGCCCAGATGTACGAGTTCTGTTCGCCTTGGGTCGGCGAGCTGAACTTGCTGTGGTAGTGCTGCATCGTGCCGTGCGGCTCGCGCGAGCTACCGCAGTGAACCAGGATCCACATGTCCGCAAGACCGGTCCGTACCTCGGCCCACAGCGGCGTCGTGTCGGGATCGTGCAGGACGAAAGTCACGTCGAAGCCAGCGTCCTGTAGCTGCTTCTCGACGACCGGACCCATCGGTCGGAGCCATCCCGGAACATGGAGATCCATGGCCAACGGCTCGCCATCCTTCTCCCAGTAACCGCTACCACCCATTGAGTAGCCAGCCTCGGCCATATTCGATTCGACCTCAGCTTGGCCCTGGCTTTCCCAGTCGTACTTGGCGATGATATCCGCCTGCGCATCTTCGTACGCTTTCAACCCACCGTAGGTGGAGTAGGGCACCGCACGCGTGACGGTCGAGTCTTCATACGCCAACGTCACCAGTTCTTCGCGGTCGATCGCAGCCTGTACCGCACGTCGAGCATTGACATCGGACATCGGGCCATACTGCGTGTTGACGCCTAGGGTGTACATGCACGCGTCAGCTGCGCCATACGACGGTCCGTCGGTGTCCCAGGAGATGATGTTCTTGTTACGGTTGTGCGCCGTCACGAACACACCAGGTTGCATGATCGAGCCGGTGTCGAACTCATTGTTGATCATGCGCGCGACCATTGTGTCGGCAGATCCCGGCGGGATGTATGCAACTCGCAGAGGCTCGGGTAGCTCTTTGAAGCCGACTTTGGCGGCCCACCAGTTGTCGTTACGGTCGAAGATTTGCCCTTGACCATCGGCTCGAACAGCGACGAAGGGGCCGGTACCAACCGGCCAACCCTTGTCAAGATCAAAGTTCGGGAACTCGAGCGGGTCCTGACCCTCCCAAACGTGCTTCGGCAGGATCGGAAGGTGAATCTCCGAGTTCTCCTGGAAGTAGAAATAGAAGAACCGGGCGTTTGGCTTGTTGTAGTTGATGCGGAAGTTGCGATCGTCGATGATCTCAACGTCCTTCACCCATTCCTGGATATCGCCCGCGAAGACCATGTCTGGGTTGGCTTGCAGAAGTTCGATCGTGAACTTCACGTCTTCGCTGGTAAACGGCATGCCGTCCGACCACTCGATACCATCGCGCAAAGTTACGCTTACGCCCATGTAGTCGTCGTCGACTTCGCTGCTCTCGGCCAACCATGGGATGACCTCACCTTCGTTGTGGTTGTAGAGGTAGAGAAATTCGTAGATCGTCTTGTTCAGGATTCCACGAACTCGACCCAATCCGCCAAGCGAGTAGGGGTTCATGTTGTCGGGATCGCGCCATTCGGTTGCGCCGGGACCGAACCCGGTAATCACGAAAGTGTCTTCGCGTTCGATCGGCCCACGCGGAGCGGCCGTGGCAGTGACCTCGACTTGGACTTCTTTCTCGACGACCTTTTCAACTTCCACCGTCTGGACGACAGTTTCGCCTTTTACGACGACTTCCTTGACGGTTTCGACCGTGACTTGCACCTCAACCGGGACTTGCTTTTCGACCACAACGGTCTGAACCACAGTTTCGGTGCCACCGCAAGCTACCGCGGTCATCACCGCGGCGGCGAGCGAACCCATTATCACCAGCCACAACGCGGAACGCATGTTGCGTAGTTTCTGCATCGCAAATTGCTCCTAGAGCTAAATCTCAATCTGTGCTAGCGCCCGCCCAAGTTTCAAAAACCGTGGGACGATCCCGTGGGCGCGAGCGCGTTCAACGTGCGGGAATATCCGCACAATCGCGCCAAATCTATATCAATTTTCAACGAGAGTCAATCGGCGGTGTCGAATGGGTCTTGGTCTAGCCGCGAAACAGGCACCAAAGGGTGCGGTGGAAAGTGGGATGGGGTTCGTGTAACATTTTTGACGATTAAACCGAACCTTCAACGTCTAAATCGTCTTGTGACCGGGTTGTTCAGCCAAAGATATTCAACAGATCGGACCTCGGTCGGATGACAATCGACTACGTCCTGAAGCGGCTTGGGATGTTCGTGCTGATCATCTTCGTCGCAGGCACGCTCAACTTCGCGGTTCCGCGGCTTCGCCCTACTAACCCCATCGAAGAGGCGATGAATCAGCTGCTCCAAAACGCCGGAGGCGTGAACATCTCCAACGTGGAGGAGATGATCGCCAGTTACGAAGAGCGGTTCGGGTTGAACAACCCGCTGTGGAAACAGTATGTCAACTACTGGGTTGCACTGTCTCGGCTCGATTTCGGACAGTCGATCAGGTATTTCCCGGCTAAGGTTACCGAAGAAATACATCAGTCTTTGCCTTGGACGATCGGCCTCGTCGGCGTCACTACGATCATGGCTGCACTGATCGGATCTTTCTTCGGCGCATGGCTCGGATGGACACGAACACCAATCGCAATCGCGTTCGTCGTGCCTCTGTTGCTCATCGTTACAGCAGTCCCGTTTTATCTGTTGGGCCTCTTGATGATGTGGGTATTTACCGTCTTCTGGCCTTTGCTGCCCGGAGGAGGCGCGCACGATTTTGCGATACCGCCCTCGTTGACACTGACATCGATCATAGACATTGTTGAACACGCCATCCTGCCCGCGGCCGCCATAATCCTCTCCAGCATCGGATTCTGGGGTCTCGGAATGCGAGGGATGATGGTTACCACGATGGGCGATGACTTCATCAAACTCGCCGAATTCAAAGGCTTAAAGGAACGCCGCATTTTCCTCCGCTACGCTGTCCGAAACGCCTTGCTGCCGCAGGTCACTGGACTTGCCATAAACCTCGGCTTCGTCGTCTCCGGTTCCGTTCTCGTCGAGGTCCTATTTGCGTACCCCGGCATCGGCAACCTTCTGTACACGGCGATTACGAGCAACGATTTCTTCGTTATCCAAGGCGTCTTGATGTACGTCATATTTGCCATTGGATTGATGCTCTTCATCGTCGATATGATCTATCCGTTGATCGACCCGCGCATACGGTATCGGGCCGCATAATGGCGAATAACGCAATAACACCATTGGATCCCGAAATTCAGAGCGGTTACGACGAAACCGTTTTCGAATCTGAGAGCCTCGGTTCGCGCGTCACTTACACGATGGGCCGAAACAAGCTGCTTTTCGGCGGTTTATTCCTAATCCTTTTCATCGTTTTGTTTGCCGTCATCGGCTCGATAGTCATCGATGAAGAACGCACCGAAGTTGGCTACACGATGGCGGAAAAGGAGACCGCGAGCGGCGAAATCAAACTAAGGGCTGCGCCGCGGCTCAAGCCTTCGAGACAGTACTGGTTCGGTTCAGACCAGTTTGCTATCGACATATTCGCTTATGTCGCGTACGGCACCCTGGGCACGCTCTGGATGGGGCTCATCGCCGGCATTATCGGCATCGGCATAGGTACATTACTTGGGTTCTTGGCCGGATATTTCGGGGGGTGGATCGACGCTGTCGTCGTGGTTCTCAGCGACGCCTTGATCACTATTCCAGGCTTGATCTTGCTGATTACTATCAGCGCGTACTTGGATCAACTGACTGTTGAACAGCTTGGAATCCTCATCGGAGGTATCTCTTGGATGGGTACCGCGCGCGTCGTTCGTGCGCAGGTGCTCACATTGAAGAACCGAGCGTATGTGGAGGTCTCCAAGTTCAATGGCCAAGGAGACATGGAGATTGTCCTAACCGAGTTGATACCTAACCTCGCACCATTCATCGCCGCCGCATTCGTAGGAGCGGTGGCAGGCGCCATACTCCTATCCATCGGACTATCCGCGCTCGGTCTCGGCCCTCAAAACGAACCTAACCTCGGTCTCATGGCCTTCTGGTTCATACGATTCGGCGCGGTGCCCCAAGGCATGTGGTGGTGGTTTGGGCCGCCGATCATGGTTATTGCAATTTTCGTCGTCGGGTTATTCATGGTCACCGCCGGACTCGACCAGATAGCGAACCCTAGGTTACGCACTTCGGTATGACCACCGCGATCGCACATGATGCTCCTTTGGTAGTCAAAGACCTGAAGGTCTATTACCATACGCGCCGCGGGCCGGTAAAGGCCGTCGACGGTGTCTCGTTCGAACTCAAAAAGGGTGAACGATTAGGGCTAGTAGGTGAATCAGGATCCGGAAAATCGACCATCGCTCTAGCCTTGATGATGGCTCACAAGGAACCCGCGCGCATCGAAGGTGGGAGCATCATGCTAAACGGCTCGAACCTGCTCGACGACAATGACGAGCAAGTCCGCCTGCGCCGCCTTTCCGAAATCGCGATGGTCCCGCAAGGCGCCCTCAATTCCCTCAATCCAGTCATGCGCATCCGCGACCAAGTCATCGACGGGCTGAAAGACCACAAAGTGAGCATGAGTGCGGGCGATTACAACGGTCGCGTTGCCGAACTGCTCGCCAGCGTTGGACTACATCCAGACGTCGCCGGGCGCTTTCCGCACGAACTCAGCGGTGGGATGAAGCAACGCGTCTCCATCGCCATCGCCATTTCGATGAACCCATCCGTCATTGTGGCCGACGAACCCACCAGTGCCTTGGACGTGGTTGTCCAGAAACAGGTCGTCCAGACGCTCCGCGAGGTCCAAGAGCGGATTGGCGCCGCCGCGATCATGATCGGACACGATATGGGATTGATGGCCCAGTTCGCATCCCGCATCGGCATCATGTACGGCGGCAAGATCGTCGAAATTGGTCCAGTTTCAAACATCTTCAAAGACCCGAAACACCCCTACACGAGACTCCTCATCTCCAGCCTGCCGGACACCCGCGGCAAACGCCAACTTGTCGGCATTCCCGGACTACCTCCGTCACTCCTTAGGCCGCCGCCGGGCTGCGTCTTCCATACACGGTGCCCGGAAGCCATGGAGATATGTCGGCAAGACATACCTATAACCCGTGAGCTCGATCCTGAACGATTGGCCGCATGCCACCTCTACGGTGACGAAGACGGCGCGGAGGTCGTCGCATGACGACCGAACCCGCATTCAACAACGGTTCCGAACCGATACTGCGAGCCGACAACATAAGCAAGACATTCGTCTCCGGTACCTTCCGCAAACACTACACCCGCGCGCTCGACACCGTAACCTTCACTGTCCCCGAATCGCCGCCCACCATCACCGCGATAGCAGGTGAGAGCGGCAGCGGCAAAACGACTCTTGCTCGAACCGTTCTCGGCCTTGTCGAACCCACATCTGGCAAGGTCATTTATCGGGGCACCGACGTTGCGAAAATGAATCGCACCCAATTCTCGGATTTCCGGCGTGAAGTCCAAGTGATCTTCCAAGACCCCTTCGAGTCCTACAACCCCTTCTTCAAAGTCGATCACGTACTGCGAACGCCGATCCGACGCTACAAACTCGCATCATCGAAGTCCGAGGCCGACGACATCGTAATCGACGCCTTGCGGACGGTGGGTTTGCGTCCCGAAGAAACGCTGGGTCGTCACCCACACCAGCTCAGCGGCGGTCAACGCCAGCGTGTGATGGTCGCCAGGGCCGTCATGCTCAAACCCAAAATCATCGTCGCCGACGAACCCGTATCGATGGTCGACGCCTCGTTACGCGCCACCATCCTCGAGACATTGCGGACGATGAACCAGGATCTTGGCATCTCGATTCTTTACATCACCCACGACCTCACAACCGCTTATCAGATCGCAGACAATATCATCGTCCTTTACAAAGGCCGCGTCGCGGAAGCAGGGAGCGTCGAATCCGTCATCAACGATCCAACGCATCCGTATACCCAACTGCTCGTCTCCTCCATCCCGCAACCGGATCCCGAAACCCAGTGGGGCAGGGAACAGGAAACCCGGGGCGAAGACGACGTCGAATTGACCGGTTGCAACTTCTACGATCGATGCCCTCTCCGCATGGACGAGTGCACCGCCGCCGATCCGCCCGTGTATCGGACGGCTGAGAATCGCATCACTCGCTGTTATCGATACGCCGAATCACCGGTCCATTTGGCGCCAGATCTACGGTCGGTTTTTGCATCTCCCGCTAGCTAACTTGAGCACCTTTCAAGTACCGCGAGATTAGCCACATGTCTGAACGGCCAAACCGCCCCAACCTCCTCTTCATCTTCTCCGACCAACAGCGGGCCGACACGATGGCGGCTTATGGCAACGACTGGATCGAGACTCCCGGGATGGATCGCCTCGCCGAAACCGGTTCCGTCATCGAGAACTGCTACGTCTCATCCCCAATCTGCACGCCGTCCCGCTCAACCATCATGACCGGCACTTGGCCCCACACGAACGGGGCATACAAGAACAACGTCCCACTCCCTGACGAGATCGACACCATAGTCGACCATCTTCCCGACGACTACCACAAGGCCTACTTCGGCAAGTGGCACCTCGGCGACGAGATCGGAAAGCGCCGCGGCTTCGACGAATGGCATCCCATCGAGGATGGCTACCGCGTCTGGAGCGATAACCCAGACATCGAAAACGAGTTCAGCCCGTACCACCACTACCTCATCTCGCAGGGCTACGAACCCAATGCCGAAGTCGGCGGGCTACGAGTATTCAGCCGACCATTCGCACATGACCTGCCGGAAGAGCACACCAAAGCCTCATACCTCGGCCGCGAAGTCAGTAACTTCCTTGAACGCAACCAAGACAACCCGTTTGCGTTGTACGTCAACTTCCTCGAGCCGCACTTCCCGTACACCGGCCCCCTCAACGACTACTACGATCCCGACTCGATCCCTCAGTCGCCGATCTTCATGGAGGACCCGCCGGATACAGCCTCCCTGATGCACCAACTCATGGCGCAGCTTTACAAGACTGGCGAAGACTGGGCCGCGCCAACCGCCGCCAGAGAACTCCGAGGAGAACTCATATCCAATCCTGGGGAAGAAGAGGCTGACCTCCGCCAAATCCAAGCCCGATACGCAGGGCTAGTGACCCTACTTGACCGCGCCATCGAGAAAATCCTGAACAAACTTGACGAACTCGGCCTCGCCGAAAACACAATCGTCGTCTTCACCTCCGAACACGGCGACCAACTCGGCGACCACTACATCCTCCACAAAATGGTCATGTACGAGGACACCGTCCGTGTACCGATGCTAATCCGCGTCCCCTGGCTCGAAGGCCACCGCATCCCCGGACGTTACTCCCACATCGACACTGTGCCCACTCTTCTCGACCTAATGGGGTTCGAAATCCCGGAGATGCTCCAAGGCGAAACTAAAGCCGACGTCATCGCCGGCAACACCACCCTCGAAGGCAACGACGTCATCATCGCATGGCACGGACGCGGTCTCGACGGCCTCACACTACCCATGTCGCCGCTCGAACTACAACGCGACATCCCCCACCGCGTAATCATCACCACCGACGGTTGGAAACTGAACCTCGCGGTCGGAGATTTCTGCGAACTTTACAACCTCAACGACGACCCGTACGAAACCACCAACCTCTTCTACGACGAGCAGCACGGAGAAATAGCCGTCGATCTAGCCCGCCGAATCCGAGCATGGCAAGACCGCAACGACGACCGGCTAGCGTTGCCGGATATCTTCCCCGGTGTCGGTTACGTTGCCGGAATGAGGTAGCGACGTCTTGCCAATCGATGTCCCTACCGGCCCCGGCGGAGCGCGACGGGGCAGAAAACCATCGCCAACCGACCCATGCTTCCTCTGTGAAGTCATCGCCGGTCGAGAAGAAAAAGGCATAGTCGAAGAGACCGATTTAACTCTTACGTTCGTCAATTGGAAGCAGTTCGAGTTGGGGCAGGTCTATGTAATTCCTCGCAGACACGCTCCCACACTTTTCGATCTGACCGATTACGAGGCCACCGCAATCATGCACGCCGTTCGGAGGGTGGCGACGGCACTACTCGACGCATACGACCCGGACGGTCTGAACCTGATCCAGAATAATGGAATCGTCGCTGGACAGGAAGCTCCGCACTTTCACATGCACGTTGTGCCCCGGCGCAAGTCAGGCTCAGATTGGGGAAACGGTCCGCCTTCCATCGCCGCGCTAGAAGGCAAACCATTTACCAAACCCAAAAGAGACGTGCGGGTTAGCCTCAAGAGCGAATACGAGGTCGCGGATTACGTCAAGCGGCACCTCTCGAACACGACCTAGACCCGACGTTCGGCAGATCTCCTCGCCTCAAACCTCCGCGCAACTGCCGGCGACATCGGCCGCGTAGCAAACAACACCGTGACGCTCGCCGCCACGCAGAATCCCGCCATCACGTACAGCGACCAGTCATAAGTCTTCCACGCATCGTGCGACAACCCAACAAGAACCGGCGACAGCATCATCCCGATCGACATCGGAAAGCTCGAAAGCGCGAAGATCGTCGCGAAATGTCGACGTCCGAAATACTCCCCGCGCATCGCCAGCAAGATCGGAGTCCGAGCGCCAAATCCAACGCCCCAGATCAACGCAAATACGGCAGCCATGACAAACGATTCCGCGAGGGCGAGAACTACCAACGATGCCCCTTGCATCAGCGCCAAAAACGGCACCAACAGGCGTTTGTCCCAAATATCGCCCATCACACCGCCTGCCAGCTGCGACACGAACGCAGTCGCCACCAGTATCGGCACCACCGCCGAGGCCGTCGCAACATCCAAACCCACGCCGTTCTCATCGCTCAGATGCAAGAACAGATGCGCCGATATTCCTCCCGTCGACAGATTGACCAACATGTGAGTGAACGAAATCGACCAAAACGCACGCGTCCGCAACGCCTCCCTCACCGTGAAATCGTGCGACGATTCCCGAACTCGCCGACGCCTCCCTTCACCCGTCGGCACGACCTGCGTGGCGAGCTGCTCTGAAGTAGGGCGTTTCCCGACGACCCAAGCGATCATCGGTCCGACCAGGATCGCAACGATCCCCATCACCATCACGGTCGGGCGCCAACCATACTGACCGATTCCCCAAACCACCAGCGGCACCAAAAGCCCACCAACGCTCACACCACCCTCGACGATCGACATCCCCAACGCCCGACGTCTGATCATCCACGCATTCGCAGCCGTCAGCGAAGGCACGAATCCCCCGGAACTGAATCCCAACGAAAGCACCAAAAACGCCAGATAACACTGCAACGGGCCATTGATCTGCGAAAAGAAAATCAAACCCGCACCGCCCAGCGTGAACCCGATCAACACCATCTTCCCTGACCCAAACGTATCCACGAGCCATCCTTCGAGCGGCCCCAACAACGTCGTACCCAACCGGCCAAACGTCGCCACCCCCGAAATCAGCGTCCGCGACCAACCAAACTCATCCTCAATTGCCTTGAACAACACACTTGTCGCCTGAAACGTCGGCCCCGCACTGAAAACCATGTTGAAAGCCCCCGCAACCGACACCCACCAACCAAAATAGACCCGCCGCGGGCGCAGCCGCAAACCTGAAAACCCTAACACCTTCATAACGAAACCGAGACTACCAGAGCGGTTTCCGGGTGGAGATCAGAGTCACCCCTGTTCGGCTCGACGCGCCGCCCGCGCCCGCATCCGCCTGTGCACCCCCGGCGGTATCGGCCGCACCGCAAACAATATCGTCACGCTCGCCAACACACAAGTCCCGGCAAGCACATACAACCCCCACTCATAAGTGTGTTGAACATCGTGCACGATGCCCATCACGAACGGCGCCAACGTTATGCCGATCGACATCGGAAAACTCGACAAACCCAGTATCGTCCCGAAGTGCCGACGTCCGAAATACTCGCCCCTCATCGCATGTAGCAGGGGAGTGCGCGCACCGAATCCAACGCCCCAAACCACAGCGAACACAGCAGCCAAGAAGAAGTTGTCGGCAATCGCCAATATCACCAACGCTGCCCCCTGAATCAAAAGCAGAAACGGCACCAACACCCGCTTGCTGATCCGGTCACCCATTATCCCCCCGCCAAGTTGGAAAAAAAACGTGGTCACAACGAGGATCGGGACCACCCCTGAAGCCGTAGCGTCGTCCAAATTGACGCCATTCTCATCGGTCAAATGAAGAAATAAGTGCCCGGATATCGCACCAGTTGAGAGGTTCACCAGCATGTGCGTCATTGAGATCGACCAGAAAGCCGATGTCCGCAACGCCTCCTTTGGTGTGAAGTCGTAGAGCCTCATGCGGCGCGAGCCTCTACCAGGTTCCGACGGCTGCCGCGTCTGCTCCTCGATCTGCTCAGGAGTCGGA
>CAYRHG010000062.1:0-23008 GCA_964424025.1 uncultured Dehalococcoidales bacterium
ACACTTTTCAGGTTATCACTGCGGGGCGGAGATACCTGATGTCGGACATGGTGCCGAGGGCGGGAGTCGAACCCGCACGTCCTTGCGGACACTACGCCCTGAACGTAGCGCGTCTACCGTTTCGCCACCTCGGCAACCTGAGTTCAATGGTAAACGACGACCCTCAGTCAACCCCCAGAATATCCAACGCGTCCCTATTGATGATCCCTTCGATCTCATCCTCCGGTATACCCGGCAGATGATGGTCCTTCGCAAACTTGTTCAACCCCCGTAGCGCATCGATATTGTCCTGCGGCCTCGTCACCGGCCAGTCCGAAGCGAACAGGATGTACTGCGTCGAGCCCCACTCGTGGAACTTCAGCATCGCCTCCCAGAAGGAGTACGGACGATAGAACTGCGCTGACACGTCGCACCACATGTTCGGATGCTTCCGCACCGCCGATATGCAGTCGACTTGCCATGGATGCGCCAGGTGAGCTAACACCATCTTCAACTTCGGGAACGCCATCGCTACCTTCTCAGTGGTGAGCGGATGCGCGTACGTCAACGGTGCCTCCGTCATCGGCGAAGTTCCCTGATGGAAGATGATCGGAATCCCGTCGTGCTCCAGCCTCGCAAACATCCTGAACGCCTCCGGCGACAATGGATCGAAATCTTGGTAGTTCGGACCGAGCTTGATCCCTTTGCAACCCAAGTCGCCTACACACCGGTCGTACTCATCTTCCCAGTTCGGGTCGAGCGGATGTAGCGACATGAACGGAATCGCCTTGTCTGGGTTCTTGCGCGCCGTCAACGACGCGATGTCGTTGTGGTTCAAACCGGCATCCCATCCAGCCTGCCTCGTAACAAATTCTTCGGATTTCCAGGGACGTGGCGCGATACCGAAGATGAACGTCTTGTCCACCGGAGCCATATCGTTGTAGTAGTCGGCGATGCTGTTCGTCAGTTGCACCGTCTGACCAGACCGCATCGTCGTCTCAGTTAGCATCTCATCCTCAGGCACCGTGTCCTGATGGCTCGGCAAATGGGTGTGGACATCTACGATCATGGTTCTACCTCTCCAATCACGGTTGGACCTTGCTTCGAATTCGCTAGTAGCATCGTAAACGATAACGAAGCTCTTCGAACGGTTAGCCGTTCAGAGTCACGCAGGACAAAACACCGCATGGACGCAGCAATCATCATCGTCGCCGCAATCGTTGGCGCATCAATCATCGGCGCATTCATCATGATGTCCCGACGCGGCGCCGAGAACGGTGAAGACGCTGCCGAACTCATCCGGTTGGCGGAAGAAAAAGCCAAAGCCGAAGCCGATCTGGAAGGCGCCCGCGCCGACCTTGACGCCGCCAACCAGCAACTCGAATCAGCACGTCAATTCGAGATCCTAAACGCCAAACTCGAAACCGATCTGGCCAACGAACGGACGATTAACGAACGGATCTCGCACGAACGCGTGATGGAGACGACCCGACGGGAAAAGCTACAATCCGAGATCCAAGAGAAATCCTCCGAAATCGCCGGCCTGAAAACCAAGCTCGAAAACGCGGAGGAACGCCTAATCGAGCGCGGACAACTCGAAAAACTCTTCGGCGACCGTTTCAAAACGATGTCGTCCGAAACCCTCGCGACCCAACAGAAACAATTCCTCGAACGCGCCAGCGAAACGCTTAAACCACTCTCCCAAAAGGTAGACAAACTCGACCGCGAATGGGCCACCACTTCCGGTGCCTTCAAGCAGCAGATCGAATCTCTCGCCAACGAAACGCGCACCCTTTCAACCGCCCTCACTAGACCCCAAGCCCGTGGGCAATGGGGTGAAATGCAGGTCGAACGTGCCCTCGAACTCTCCGGCCTCGTCAAAGGTATCCATTACGAGACACAAACCTCCGACAACCAAGGCGGACGCACCGACTTCATTGTCCACATGCCACACCGTCGAGACATCATCCTCGACTCTAAAGTCTCCCTCGTCGCCCTCATAGAAGCCCAAGACACCACCGACGAAAACGAACGGGCCAATCACCTGAGTCGACACGCCCGCCACATGCAGGACCACGCAGACTCACTGGCCAGCAAAGAATACTGGAGCCAACTACCCGACTCCGCCGATTTCGTAGTAATGGTCGTCCCCGAATTCGCACTCCCCCCAGCCGTCGAACGACGGCCCAACCTCATCGACCGCGCCCTCCAACAAAACGTTGTCATCAGTACCCATTCGACGCTCGTCGCACTCCTCAAGACCGTCGCTATGGGCTGGCAAGAGCGCCAACTGGCCGACGAAGCCCAGGAGATCGGAATACTAGGCCGCGAACTCCACGACCGCCTCGAAACCTTCGCCGGCTACTACGCCGGAATGGGACGAGCACTCGACCGCGCAGTCCGCGAATACAACTCAGGCGTCGGATCGCTCGAATCCCGCGTCCTAACTCAAGCCCGACGCTTCCCCCAACTCGGCGTCCAGACCACCAAAGAACTCCCCGAAACCCAACCCATCGAAACCACCATCCGCTCGATGAGAAGCGCTGCGGACGGAGACAATTCCTCGTCAATCGACGAAGCGTAAAAACTTCAGAGATTCCCCTGTAACGGGAAAATTCCCGAAGTACATAGCCCCTTCCGCCAAGCTCCCGATTAAACGCGCCCAAACAACATCCCAACATCCATATCCTTCCTGTCCATCCATGCAAGTCCAAAGCCCCTGATAAATTTCCCTGATGAACTCCGCAGCCAACATCCTCCGTCGCGGACCCGCGCTCGATGCCTGGCTCTTCTACGTCGGAAGATTCGTCCGGGACGGCGCGCGTTCGCTGATGGCGGTGCTAGCTGTCATCTACCTCGTCGAGATCGGCTTCAGCAACTCACAAGTCGGCATCATCTTCGGCATTAGCCTCGCCGGCGGTTTCGTCGTATCCGTCGCAGTGATGCTCACCAGCCGTGCGATTCCAACCCGCATCTGGTCCATTGTCAACATGCTCATGCTCGCTCTGGCGGGCATGGTACTGATCCTCTTCAACGACTTCTGGGTTCTCATCCTCGGCGGGTTTCTCGGTGCCTATGCCGCCAGCGGCGCCCACTGGGGTGGGATGATGCAGCTCGAGCAGACTGGTATAGCCGCCGCCATCCCCCAAGAAAGACGCACCAGAGCATACTCCAACCTCAGCATCGGTTCGTCCGCAGGTCGTGCCGTCGGAGCACTACTCGCAGGCATTTCCACCCTTCTGATCGAAACGTTCAATTGGGAGCCATTGGCCGCTTATCAAGCCGTTTTGTGGCTCTACGTCGCCATGAATGTGCTCGCCGCGGCTGTCTACGCTCTCCTTTCCAATGCCGTGAACACGCCAACCTCCGAAGGCGAGTCTCCGTTCGCCAATCCATTCAAAGCTAAGGCGCGGCGTCCCATCCTCACCATGTCCTCTCTATTCGCCTTCGATTCGTTCGCCGGCGGAATGGTCTTCGATTCCTTCCTCAGCTTCTGGCTCTTCACAAAATTCGATATGTCTGCAGCCGCTATCGGAGGGGTATTGGTCGCAGGTCAAGCGCTTAACATGGTGTCGCTCGTCGTGGCCCCGTGGGTCGCGGATCGAATCGGACTGCTCAACACGCTCGTTTTCACTCAGGTGTTCAGCAACATCATGCTCATACTGTTCGCGTTCGCACCCTCCGCTATCATCGCCGTCACGCTATGGATGTTCCGGTCAATCGCCGACGAGATGGACGTTCCCACTCGGCAGGCGTACATGATGGCGATCATCGAACCATCCGAACATCCGATCATGGCTGGCACCGCCAACTTGGGACGCGGATTAGGGCGCATCCCAAGCGCTACCGTTACCGGTTGGCTATGGTCAGGAGCCTTGACAGTCGTCCCATGGATCGCAGCGGGATCCATCAAACTCGCCTACGACTTCGCCATCTGGCTCGCCTTCCGAAGAGTGAAAGTCTGAAATACGATGACCAAGATGCGAGTAGCTGCGCTTTACAGACATCCAGTGAAGTCCTTTCCCGCAGAACACTGCGATTCCTTGCAGATCGCAGATGACGGTCGAGTAGTAGGTGACCGTGTGTTGGGGTTCCGTTTCGACGACGCTGGGCCACCTCAAGACACCGAATGGCGCCAAAAAACGTGGTTCGCATCGCTTCAGCACTCGCCGGCACTTGCATCGCTGCGCTGTGGATACGATGTATCAACAAGACGAATCTGGATAAAACTGCCTGATGACGACGTCGTCATCGAAGGCAGCATCGATGAACCGGGTGATCGACTCCGGATCGAACACCTGTTTAATCAGTGGTACGAAACGCTAGACGACACGCCATCCGCCATGGGCCGCCGCAAACTCCCATTACGTCTCGTCGGCAACGGCACCGAAGGTCGTTTCCACGACACATCCGCAGGGCTGACCACCCTTCATTCGCGCGAAAGCTTGGACGAACTGGCCAAAGCCGCAGACCTAGCTGAGATATCAGAACTTCGGTTCCGTTCGAACATCGCGATCGAAGGATGCAACGCTTGGGAGGAATTCGCTTGGATCGGAAAAAGCATCCGTATCGGCCAGGTCGGATTCCGAGTCCGTAAGTCGGTCACCCGCTGCTTGGCAACTCACGCCGATCCCGCAAATGGTCAGCGCGATATCGATGTCATGGGCACCTTAACCCGCATCATCGGACAGAATCAACCGCAATTCGCGGTTTCGATAGCCGCCAAAAACACCGGCATAATCCGCGTCGGTGACAAAGTAACGGTTATCTGATTCCGGACCTAACCCAACCGGCCGTGGTCGAAGTGCGTCCTCAAACCTGGATTCGCCACGATATAGTCCTTCGTGTGCATAACGATGTTCTCTTGCAATTGGATCGACATCCCACCGTCAACCGGCAACACAACACCCGTAATGAATGAAGCGTCGGGTGAACACAAGAAAGCGATCGCGTTGGCGATATCTGCCGGAACACCAGTCCGTCGGACCGGATAGTGCCGTTCGAACAACCCGAACCCTGCATCGTTGCCAAGTTCCGCCCACATCGCCTCGCCGCGTTCAGTAACAATGTGTCCAGGCGCAATCGCGTTCACCGTGATACCCAGAGGTCCAAAATCCACCGCCATCTGACGCGTCAATCCGACCACCGCCGCCTTTCCCGCCTCGTATATCAACGCCCTCGGTGCCTGCAACAACCCGTGAACCGACGAAATGTTGACAATGCGACCGACCTCCATCATCGGTGGATCGCCGTGCCTTCGTCCAGCACCCTTCCACTCCGGCACCTCGAACGTGTCGGGATGTCCCGAAGCCTCCATTGCAGGAACCCCGTACTTCGCTCCCAAAAACTGAGCACCAACTAACAGATCCATCCCAGAACGCCAAGCTTCCGGCTCAACGTCCACCGCCGAGCCATCGCGCCCAACACCACCTCCATAAGCGTTTTGTATCAAGATGTCGAGCCGACCGTACTCATCGACACAACGCTCCACCATCGTCTTCGCGACATCCTCCTTAGCCACATCGCCAACCATGTACGTCGCCTTACCGCCCGCATCATTTATCCGTTGAGCGTTTCGCCCGGCAGCGTCCTCGACGATGTCAACAATCAAAATGCTGGCACCATCCTCCGCCAACCGCCTAGCCGTTCCGCCTCCGATGCCGAGCGCACCCCCCGTAACGATTCCAGCGCGTCCTGCGAGTGGTTTGTGGTGTGACATGAGCTTTGAGTTTCTCCCGTCCTTCTCAAGTTGCTGGCGTTATCTTACATCCAACGTCGCCTTGTCCATGCAGTATCGTTGTATACAGATGCCCCCATTCAGCGCCATCGGTTCCCCCTCGATCTTCATCCGCAGTACGATCGCGCTGGCGGCGATAGTCATCACATTCCTCGCAGGCATCTCGATTTCAGCACAACCGCTGACACTCACCTCTGGCCCGTACGTGATCGTCGCCGATGAAAACGTCGGCAACTATCGCGTAATCGTCCACCAATCGCCCGAACGCGTCATCATTGGCACACTCACCTACGCCGTCCAAGCACACAATCGCGAAACTGGCGCCAATGTCCCCGACGCCATCATTAAGGTCTACGCCACGCCTTCAGAGCACGGCGCACGACAAGTCGCTCCCGCCCTCAACTCACCCGCCGACCGCGAATACTACGTCGGCCGACTCGAAATGGAAGACGAAGGAGTATGGGCCATCGATGTCGTCGTCGAACATCACGAACTCGGCGAAGCGACACTGACGCTCGCCACGGAAGTCTTCGAACGCTCCCGTGGTGGCGACAACCTCGTCCTAGGTACAATACTCTGGGTCTTCGTATCGATCGCTTTCCTTCTGATCGCCTTCTACTTGATCAAAAAATCAAAACGTTCCCGCGTAGAGCTCGAGCGTTTGCGCAACCAATCAGGCCAACCCGACGGGTAGACCCAAGGAACTAACTCATGTCTCAAATCACCAACGTGAGGATTAGGCATGTCTTCGGCACGATCGAAACCGAAGGCGAGTTCTGGGAAGAGCGGCTCGTCATGCCCCTCGACGTCTACGAAGAATTTCGTGTCTCTAAACAACGATTTAACGTCGTCACTGAGCAATCTGGCATCCGTCACATGGAGCACGACGCCTACTTCATCCAGATCGAGACCGACGACGGGGCGATCGGCATAGGAGGGCCAGTGGAAGAGACTGTCGCCTATCTCGTCGACAAGCAATTGACCCCGCTGCTGTTGAACCGTGATCCGATGGCGCATGAGTTCTTATGGGACATCATGCACCGCTCGCAAGTCCACGGTCGCCACGGCCAAGCGATGATGGCGATTTCTGTTGTGGACTGTGCCCTCTGGGACCTCAAAGGCCGGGTTATCGACGTGCCCGTCTACACATTGCTAGGCGGCCCAACCCGCGACAAAGTCCCAGCGTACGCTTCGATGCTCGGTTTCAACGTACTCGACCTTGGGCTCGTACGAGAACGCGCCGCATGGGCGAAGTCGCTCGGTTACACCGCGCAGAAGTGGTTCTTCCGGCACGGGCCAATGTCAGGCCACGAAGGCTTGAAAGCGAACATCGCGATGGTCGAAACCCTCCGAGACGAACTCGGCGAAGGCTACGACATCATGCTTGACTGTTGGCAAGCGATGGATGTCAACTACGTCGTCAAGCTAGCGAACGCGATCGAAGACTGCTCACCACGGTGGTTGGAAGAGGTCGCGATGCCGGACCGCATCGATTCCTACCGCAAAATCCGCGAGAAAACTGACATCCCGATTTCCGGGGCTGAGCACGAATACACTCGCTGGGGTTTCAAACGCTTCATAGATGCCGAAGCGCTAGACATCTTGCAACCCGACATCTACTGGGCCGGCGGCATCTCCGAAACCCTCAAAATCATGGCGCTAGCCACAGCAGCAGACCTCATCACTATCCCTCACGGCCATTAATCGCCCGCTGGCATTCACGTATCTGTGACACAGTCGCCGATTCACACGCCGTACCAAGAATTCCTCATCAAGTGGAACATCGTCCACCAGCACTTCTTGGCGAACCCCGTCAATCCAGTCAACGGAATGATCGAGTTGCCAACCACATCGGGAGTAGCCATGGATCTTGACGAGGACAAGATCGAGCGGGAAGAAGGGCCCAACTGGTAGCTAGGCGCCCACGGGCGATTAGCTGTCAAACTTCTCAATCACCAAACACGCGTTCTGTCCGCCGAAACCGAAGCTGTTGGACAGCGTCACGTTGACTTCAGCTTCCCGAGCTTCATTTGGGATGTAGTCCAAATCGCAGTCAGGGTCGGGCGTAACCAGATTGATCGTGGGATGCAGCACTTGGTCTTGGATGCTGCCGATGCAGGCCAACGCTTCCATCGAACCCGATGCACCTAGCGAGTGGCCGATCATCGACTTGGTGCTGCTCACCGGAACGTTGTAAGCATGGTCGCCGAATGCGCGCTTGATCGCTAACGTCTCTGATTTGTCGTTCAGCGGTGTGGAGGTGCCGTGAGCGTTGATGTAATCGATGTCTTCGATGTTCCGTTCCGCATCTTCTAGCGCCAACTTGATGGCTAATGCGGCTCCCTTGCCTTCGTCGTGTGGTTGAACGAGATGGAACGCGTCAGATGACACACCCCAACCAGTCACCTCCGCATAGATCTCGGCGCCGCGTTGCTTGGCATGTTCCAGACTCTCCATCACGAACATCGCTGCGCCTTCTGAAGGCACAAAACCATCGCGGTCGGCGTCGAACGGTCGCGATGCTTCCTCCGGCGGACAATCGCGCGTCGAGAGCGCGTGGATCGTTGAGAAACCACCCATGCCAAGTTCGCAGATCCCGGCTTCCGCGCCCCCGGTCAGGATTACATCCGCAGCACCGCGCCGGATCACCTCAGCGGCTTCACCGATGGCTTGGGTGCCGGCCGCGCAGGCCGTCACGCACGTGTTCGTGTAACCGAGCAACCCAAACACTCGGCTCACATTTGCCGAACACATGTTTACGAGCATCACAGGAATGTAAAAGGGGCTGATTCTGAGAGCTCCCCGCCTGTTCATGACAACGGATTGCTGATTGGTCTCGGGCAACCCGCCGGCACCGCAACCGATAAGCACGCCGACCCGTTCTCGATCTTCCGAATCGAGGTCGAGACCGGAGTCTTTGATCGCTTGATCGGACGCGTGGACTGCGAACTGCGAGAACCTGCCCATCCGACGAGCTTCGCGCCGGTGTATTAGGCCGCCTTCAGAAGGATCGAAATCTTGGACTTCACCCGAGACTTTGCACGGGAACGGAGTTGGGTCAATAATCGACATGGGGCGAGTACCGGGCACGCCATTCTTGAGGTTGTCCCAAAACTCTTCAGACGACTTACCCAAGCATGTCATCGCGCCCATGCCGGTGATTACTGCTCTACGTTCGTCGGGATATCTGCTCATCGGGTCTTCGGTGTTGAAATTAGCTTTGGGACAGGGTTCGCTTAAGCGATTCTATCGTTTGCAGTTTGGAGTGTTGCGTAAGGCGTCATGTACGGCTGAGGCAGGTCCTCGTAGATTTCGGGTTCGATGTTGAGTAGATGTTCACGTGCTTCGGCCGCAACGAAAAGAGAACCGGTAACGATGATCAAACCGACCTCTGGACGTTCCATCACGATTGAGTGTGCCGTTGCCAATGCAGCCGCCACGTTGTCACTTCGCATGAAATCCATCCCAAAGTCTGAGGCGACGTCGACAAATCTTGAGGTCGGGACCGATTTGGGGTGCCTTGATTGAGTGGCTATCGCGCAAACGGCAGGTGCGGCGAGTTCTCGGATCATCGCTTCGTGATAGTGACCTTCTGTGCCGCCGAATATCAGGATGTACGGCATATCCGCGAAGTTCGCTATCGAGTTCCGCAATGCCTTCAGCGACGCATCGTTGTGTGCACCGTCGAGAACGATCAGAGGCCAATCCGGCAAATCTACCATTTCCACGCGACAAGGCCAACTGGCATTCGAAATGCCTTTAATGGCTGCGTTCACATCGAACTTCAAACCACTCGCGTACAGCACGTTTAAAGCAGCCGCCGCGGTACGCGCGTTGTCGATCTGATGAGGCCCTAGCAATTTGGTCCGAATCTTTACGTCCGCGAGACCCGGATCCGGCAACGGGAAAAGCGCATGAGTTTGGTCATTTCCAGTGAAAGCCTCGATCCGCTGCCTAGAGGGACGCCATCGTTTCAAGTCGAATTCTTGCCCCAGATCATCAGACAATTCAGACCTGATGTTGGCGACTTGGACCGTCGCACAGGCACTCACTGTCTCTGAAGCCACACCTGCGGCTACTTCGCGAAACACACGCCACGCCGCTTGGTGATTTTTGGCCACGACAGTAGGCGTGCGGGGTTTTATGATCCCAGCTTTTTCTCGGGCGATCAGAGATATCTTGTCGCCGAGGATGTTCACATGGTCGAGGCTGATCGGAGTGATGACCGCAACCTCAGGTGCAACCACGTTCGTGGCGTCCAATCGTCCCCCTAACCCTGTTTCAATCACCGCGATCTCAGCGTGTTCGCGGAAGTGAACGAAAGCCATCGCGGTCAACATCTCGAATACGCTGACCACCCCCAAATCTCCCGCCTGTTCAATCGCTTCGGCATACGGCCAAAGGTGATCGATCAGGTCAATGAAGTCGGAACGCGGGATATTCTCGCCGTTTAACTTGATCCGCTCTGTAAAGGTGTGCAGGTGAGGTGAGGTGTAAAGTCCCGTGTTGAAACCAGCGGCTTTCAACCCCGACGCGATCATGGCGCAGGTGCTCCCTTTGCCTTTCGAACCTGCTACATGCACGACGGGAGTCGCCGAGTGCGGATCGCCGAGCATCTCCATCAATCGTTCGACGCGACGAAGGTGCCAATCGGGAGGTTGATTGGCGCGTGATTTGCGTTCAAAATCGGCGAGCGAAAGAAGCCGATTTACGGCATCTTTGTATCTTTCCAGCTCGCCGTTCGTCATGCAGTAAGGGTAACGTTTTCAACCCCAACTGAGATTGATACGATTGATTCAGATCGCCACCCTATCCGAGCCGATTCGACCTATCACGTTCCAAATATGAGTTACCGCGACCAAATCGAAGATGCCCTAAACGGACACGGAGCCGACTACTGCGAGATTCGCATCGAAGAATCAGATTCGACGCGTCTAACGTATCGCGGCCGTTCGCTCGACGACGTGAATATGACCAGTGGCAAAGGCGGCGCTGTGCGGGTCTGCGTGCGTGGTTCGTGGGGCTTTGCCAGCTTCAACGATGTCACTGACATCAAATTGCGCGTCCGAGACGCAGTCGATCAAGCTCGAAGTCTGGCCGCGGGTAACAAAGGCGAGTCCACGGAGATCGCGGACGTCGAACCGAACTTCGACATCGTTGAACCGCACATCATCAAAGACCCGCGTCAAATTCCGTTGAAGGAAAAGAAACGATTAGCGGATCACTACAACGACATCGTTTGGTCTGAATCCGGCATCGTCAGTTCCGACATCATCTATGGTGACAATTCGCGGAAGGTTGCATTCGCAAACTCAGACGGCACTTATGTGGAGCAGGAGGTCGTGCATGTCATATGCAGGATCTCCGCGCAAGCCCGTGACGGCTCCGATGTGCAACAGGCCGGGTTCAGCATCGGCAACCTTGGCGACTACGCCGTATTCGAGGGACTCGACGAAGATGTCGCGAACGCGGCGAAACGCGCCGTTGGGTTGCTCAAAGCCGAGCCGCTTACTGGTGGACAACGCACCGTGATCCTGGATCCAGTTCTCGCTGGCGTTTTCGTACATGAAGCGTTCGGGCACCTTTCTGAGGCGGACAACGTATATGAAAACGAAAAACTCAAAGAGTTGATGTACATGGGTCGCAAGTTCGGAGGTGAACACCTCAATTTCACCGACGGCGCGGCACTTGGCGGAATGCGCGGCAGCTACAAATACGATGACGAAGGCACACCAGCCACAGTGACTCCGCTGGTGCGAGATGGCGTGTTGGTAGGCCGGCTGCACTCGCGCGAAACCGCTGCTAAGACAGGCGAATCCCCAACCGGAAACGCGAGAGCGATCAGTTACCGATTTCCACCAATCGTGCGCATGACCAACACCTGCATCGAGAACGGAGAGGCCACGTTTGACGACCTGCTCGAAGGGGTGGATGAAGGCGTTTACGTCAAAAACTGGTACGGCGGCATGACGCAGCACGAGATGTTCACCTTTTCGTCCGGCGAGGCGTACATGATCCGCAATGGAGAGATTCAAGAGGCGGTCCGACCCGTGATGCTCTCGGGAAACCTGTTCGAGACTTTGGAAAATGTCGACGCTGTCGCCAACGATCGGGGCTTCAACCAAGGCGGCGGTTGCGGTAAAGGCGGTCAAATGCCATTGCCCGTCGGCACCGGCAGCCCCCACATTCGAATCCAGAACTGCTTGATCTCCGGAGCCTAATTCAGACCATGAACGACTACGAGCAATTACTGGATCGAGCGACTGTCCGCCACGGAAACGCCGAGGTCTTCGGCGTGACATCAGAACAACGGCACGTAGAGTTCGAGGCCAATAGGCCTAAGAACATCGGCCAAAACCAAGCATCGGGCGTCGCACTCCGCATAATCAACCGGGATGGCCGCATCGGGTTTTCCTCCACCAGCGACGACGCCAAGGTCGATGAACTCGTCGACAGAGTCGGGTCTCTCGCAGACTACGGCGCAGAAGCGAAGTTCCAGTTCCCCGCATCGGCCAGTTACCAGGATGTCCCTAGCTACGACAATTCCGCCGAAGACGTAACCGACGAGGAAATGTTAGTCCTCGGGCAATCGGCGGTTGACGCCGTTCTTGCCGAGTTCCCGGATGCTCTGTGCTCGGTCGACGTCAATAAACGGACGCATGAGCAGCAATTGCTGAATTCCGCTGGCAGTGAAGCCGGTTATCGAGGGACAAACTGCAGCTTTTTCCTCGCGGTGGAGTTGATCCGCGGCACGGACATGCTCAGCGTCTGGGACGGTACTGTTTCAGTCCATCCGATAACTCAAGACAACGTGGATGCACTGGTCGGGAAAATCCTACGGCGTCTTCGCGACTCGCGGAACATCGTCGATGCGCCGAGCGGTAAAGACCTGCCCGTCGTGTTTTCACCGGGAGGGTGCGTCAGCACGTTTCTGCCACCTTTGCTGTCCGGATTTAACGGCAAGAACGTCGCAACCGGTTCATCCCCGCTAATCGACCGTTGGGGAGAAAAGATGCTCGACGAGCGGATCTCGATTTGGGACGATCCCTTGCATCCGATGACGCCCCAGACACACCCGGTCGACGACGAAGGCATCCCATCTCGGCGGATCGACTTCGTACGAGACGGAGTGATCGGTGAACCCTATTTCGACCTGCAAACCGCGGGGGAGATCGGCAAAGCTTCAACTGGTTGCGGATTGCGCGGAGTAGCTACAACGCCATCGCCTAGCACGTCGTACATCACCATGGCCGGTGGGGATACCCCCGCTTCTGAGATGTTCGACGGTGTTAAACAAGGAGTTCTGGTCGAACAATTGCTCGGGGCAGGCCAAGGCAACGAACTCGGAGGGGATTTCAGAGCGAACCTGTCGCTTGGATTCCTAATCGAAAACGGTGAAGTTGCCGGGCGTGTCAAGGACACGATGATCTCAGGTAACGTGTACGAAGCGCTGAGACAAGTTGAAGCATTGAGTTCAGACCCGGAACCGGTCTACGGCACGCGGGTAGTGCCGTGGGTGCGCGCGCGCGGCATCGAGGTCGCGACGTCATCGTGACTCTCCATAAATTGACTAATCGTTGAATACGAATTCCGAAGAAAACCAAGCGCCCACAGAGGCAAACGGAGCCGAAAACACGGTTTCCGAGGTGTTGCGCGACCTATCGGGCGTTGATGACAAACGAGCTCGATCAATCGTTGCGGCCTGGCGCGATTGGCAACTTTCAGATGTTTTGGATACCATCGTAGAGCTTCGAACCGTCGCAGAGACAGACAGATCTTTAGAATTCGATACGCTGTTCAGGGCCGCGATCGGTTTCCCGGACCCCAAGGTGCGCCTGGAAAGCGTACGGGCGTTATCCAACGGCGGAAGCGTCAACATCGCCCAAACTCTCCTCGGTGCGCTTGAAAGAGACGAAGACGCTGAGGTGCGTGCAGCAGCGGCCGAATCACTCCACGCATTCGCGGAACCATCGCAATCCAGCAATATCTCTGGTACTGCGCTCTCGAGAATCGCATCCACGCTCAGTCGAGCCGCCTCACAGGATGAACGCGTTGTGCGCGGCAAGGCATTGAAGGCACTCGCGGCAATGCGTGTGGACGAGGTGCCTGAATTGATCGACGCAATGTTCGACGATGCAATCGGCGATCCAGAGTTGATGTCAGACGTGCTACTCGCGATGGGTGAATCTGGCGACAGATCGTGGCTTCCCTCAATTGAGGATGCGTTTTACAGCGGCGACGCTCGAATTCGAATCGCAGCCGTGATGGCGTTTGGTGAAGTTGGCGGTGACGACGATGTCGAAAGCTTGTCTGAGCCGTTTGATGACCACGTCCTCGAGGTACAGATGGCAACGGTTCAAGCTCTCGCTAACATCGGATCGCCTCAAGCTCGTGAAATGCTCGCCCTCGCGGTTAAGAGCAGCGAGCCCGAAGTGCAACGGATGGCGCAGACTGGGCTTGACCTGCTCAAGGCCGAAGACAATTTGATGTACGCAGTATCCCCGGACATGGTCGCCCAGGGATTGTTCGGCATGCCTCTCGGTACGCGGCAACCGCCACGCGACTTGTCGCGTTACGACGCGCCCACGGAAGAGGGATGGGCAAATGTCACGTCAGAGGGTCAAGAGATAGACGTCGCAACTACACCCGAAGATATCGGCGAAGATTACGAAGACTACCTAGAATCGGACGAGTTCTTCCGCGAAAGCAACACCAATTGACGACCGAACATCAGCGAGGACCGATCCGGATTTGATGAAGATCTCCGCATCCTTGCTTTCGGCCGATTTTGGATACCTCGCCGATTCTATCCGCGCGGCAGAGACCGCGGGCGTGGACGAATTCCACTTCGACGTCATGGACGGTCATTTCGTCCCCAACCTCACCTTCGGTCCGCCTGTACTGGAAGCGGTGAAACGTCACGCCACCAAACCGATTGACGTGCACATGATGGAACGTTCCCCCGAGCACTTGATTCCCGCATTGGCATCGTCCGGTGGCGACATCATCACCGTACACATCGAAGGCGTCGCGGATGTCGACGAAACGATCGACCTCATCTTAGAAGTTGGTTCCGAGCCCGCGATCGCCATTCGTCCGAAGACCCCCGTTTCGTCGCTATGGTCCGTGGCCGATCGAATCCGGCGCGTCTTGATCATGACGGTCGAACCGGGTTTCGGAGGGCAACGTTTCATTCCAGAGACGATTCCCAAGATCACCGAAGCGCGCTCGCTGATGCAATCAAGTCATGCCGCCGCCGATATCGAAATCGCGGTCGACGGAGGCATAAAATCAAGCACGATTGCTCCCACGGCAACCGCTGGCGCGACCACATTCATCGCCGGTTCAGGGATCTTCTCACACCAAAACGGCATCGACGCGGGAGTCCGAGAATTGCGGCAGACGCTTCGTACGTCGTAGCAACGTAAGCCTCACTGGCTGCATTTTTTCGGGCGATCCTGAATTCCCGATCCGAACAGATCGAAGAGGGACGTACTACGCAGTTTCGATCTGCCACTCATCAATTCACGTGTCATTCCCCACATATCATGGATACTTGCACCGATCATGAGCACCGTCTTTTACAGGAAGTGGCGACCCACTCGTTTCAGTGATGTGGTGGGCCAAGAACACATCACTGACACCCTTCGTCGAGCTGTGCTCTCAGAGCGCGTCGCGCACGCTTATCTGTTCACCGGGCCCCGCGGCGTCGGCAAAACTTCGACCGCGCGTATTCTCGCCAAAGCTCTCAACGCCGATTTGGACGAACATGGCGATCCGCTTCCAGACACCGATGCGGCTATAGCGATCGATGAGGGCCGTTACATGGATCTCATCGAGATCGACGCGGCGTCCAACCGAGGTGTGAACGATATCCGCGACCTGCGCGAACGAGTTTTGTTGCGCCCAACAGTTGGCGAGTACAAGGTCTACATCATCGACGAAGTCCACATGCTCACGACTGAAGCGTTCAACGCGTTGCTCAAGACGCTGGAAGAGCCACCTCCGCAGGTGGTGATGATCCTCGCGACTACCGATATCCACCGTGTGCCGGCAACCATCATCTCTAGATGCCAGCGCTTCGATTTTCGGCGTCTCACAACTGACGACGTCATCGGTCGGCTGATACTGATCTGCGACGAAGAGGAGATCGATTGCGAACCTGCGGTGCTTGAACTCGTTGCGCAATCGGCATGGGGTTCTCTGCGCGACGCCGAAAACCTCCTAGAACAACTTGCAGTTTCATACGGCACCAGCGAGATAACAGAGACTCAAGCGCGTGAGTTGCTCGGCATCGGCGATACGTCGTCGGCTCGCAACCTCGCCAGCGCCATCCTGCGAAAAGACACCAAACGGGCACTGGAGATCATCGAAGATGAAGCGTCCAAGGGCTCGGAGTTGAAGGGGCTGCGGGATAACACGATCTCAGCGTTACGCGGCGCGTTGTTGAAGAAACACGGTGTAGCAAGTGCGTTTGGACAACTAGGCGACGCACCCGAACTCGAACCGGAGGCAATGAACGCCACTGCCGAGCAAATGCTCCACGCCATCACGATCTTCGGACGCAACGAGCGATTCGGCGAAGCGTCATCGCCGCTGGCGCTCGAGATCGCTACGCTGCAAGCGGTTGCGGAACCGTCAAAGCCACTGCCATCGGCAGGTCGACCGCAACAGCCTAGAAGAGACCGTCAACCTGTTCGTCAACCTGTGACGCCCCAAGAACCGAGACGATCTGAATCGTCACCTTCGCAACCGGCGAATGTCTCAACGGGATCGCGGATCCTTGAAGAGATCGAGAAAGTGGCCGGTCCCAACATTCGCAAAGTCTTCGCTCAGGTAGATTTCACGCTGCAAGACGATGGTCTACTTCGAATGGCACCTCGATACCAGCACCTTGCAGAGAGAGTGCGACAGCTTTGGGGTGATGAATCCTTGCGGACTAAACTACGACCTGCAATCGAATCGGTGTTTGGATCGGTGCGAGGTGTAGGAATAGCGTCTCCAGACCGCGAATCTGGTGCACCACCAACGAATGCTGATGCGTCGCTTCCAACTACCTCGAATGAACGAGGTGAAGTCGACAACCAACTCGCAGACGCCGAAAAGCCGTTCTACGTCCCAAACGAGATCGAATCGCATCCTGCCGTCCAGCGAATCCGGAATGTCGGTGGGCGTGTGGTTGGCATCGAAGATAGCTAGGTTCGGGTAGCGGCGATCTCGTTTAGGCGACGGGTTAACATTGAACCCGAAACGTCCGACGATCGCGACACTAAACGAGGACAGGTGGCCACCGCATCATGATGAACCGCAACATGCTGAGACAAGCTCAGGCGATGCAGAAGAAGATCCAGGAGATGCAGCAAGAGATCGCCGAAGCAAAGTCTGAAGCATCCGTAGGCGGCGGCGTCGTCAAGGTCGTCGTCGTAGGTGGGTCACACGTCGAGAGCATCAAGATCGATCCTGAAGTGGTCGATTCCGAAGATGTCGAGATGCTTGAAGACCTCGTGATGGCCGCGGTCAATGAAGCGATGGAGAATGCGCAAGAAGTGGCGGCGAAGAAGATGCAGGCCATTACCGGCGGTCTGAACATACCCGGCCTCGGCTTCTGAAGTCGACGAGAGTTCGCAACGGCATCAACGATGGCCGCGTTCCGACCTGACCCGCCTCGTCCCATCACACCGGTAACTCCGCGTACTGACGCGCCACGCGGCGTCGCCGTACCGGTGGCACGGGTCATCGAAGCGTTCCGCAGACTTCCAGGCATCGGACCCAAAAGCGCTCAGCGACTCGCGTACCATCTCGTTCGAATGCCAGAAGCCGAAGCGTTGGAACTGTCGGAAGCGATCACCGGCGTCAAGCAACGCATCAGGCTTTGTCAAACCTGCGCAGACATCACCGAAGAGGATGTGTGCGGGATCTGTACCGACCCGAAACGCGACCCATCCGTCATCTGCGTAGTCGAGGAACCGCTCGACGTAACCGCGATCGAACGGACGCGCGCCTATACGGGCATGTATCACGTGCTCCACGGTGCCATCTCGCCGACAAGCGGCATCGCCGCATCTGACCTCAAGATCAAGGAGCTACTCGAGCGACTCCAAGACGAGTCTGTCGGTGAAGTTATCGTCGCTACGAATACGAATCTCGACGGCGAAGCCACTGCGATGTACCTCCAGCGCGCTATCGGCCCCGCAGGCATCAAGGTCACGAGAATCGCTCGTGGCTTGCCTTCAGGCTCCGATATCGAGTACGCCGATGATGCGACGTTGGCACATTCGCTCGAATCTCGTTCCGAAATAACCTCTTGACCTTTACCTTCGACGATAATCATCGTCTAACAACCGATTAATCCGAGGAACCCAATGAAAATCGAACAGATTGAGACCTTCTTGGTTGACCGCTTCCTAGTCGTCCGCATCACAACCGAAGACGGCACTCAAGGAGTAGGCGAATCTTGCTACTGGGCCTACCCGCGCGCGGCTGAGGAGACCGTCAAGATTCTCGGCGATGCCATCGTCGGCATGGATCCGGCCGATACCGAGCATCTCTACAACTACATGCACCGGTACAACGGAAGCTTCCGAGGAAACAGCATCGCCGCCGCTATCAGCGGCATCGACATGGCTCTGTGGGACATCAAAGGCAAACGTCTCGACGCTCCAGTTTGGGACCTACTCGGGGGACGCGCCCGGCAGAAGATTCGCGGGATTTTTCTCGGCGTCGGCGGTGAAACTCCCGACGAAGTCGCTGAACGAGCGCAAGTTGCCGTCGATCGCGGCTACACCGCCCTCAAGTTCACTCCGATGCCGCGCGAGTTCCAATTGCTCAAGTATCCGCTCCTCGTCGACAACGCCGTCGACATGCTCGCTGCAGTCCGCGAAGTGGTCGGCAACGAGTTCGACATCGGCATCGAGATCCACCGCAACATGCGACCTTCGGAGGCCGTCGTCTTCTGCGAAAAGGCGATGCCGTTCAACCCGTACTTCATCGAGGACCCGATAGTGCCCGACGGCGTCCTAGCGATGTCCGAGGTCGCAACCAAGATGCGGCTTCCGCTGGCCGTGGGCGAACGTAACGCGCACATCTGGGAGTTCCGTGAGTATGCCCAGATGACCAACTGCTCCTTCTTCAAGCCCGATATCGCGGTCGCTGGAGGCATCACCGGAGTGAAGAAGATTGCCGCAATTGCAGAGGCTCACCATATTCTCATTGCTCCCCATAACTTCCAAGGACCGATCGCCACCGCGGCATGCGTCCAACTAGGCATTTCATCGCCTTCTTGGGACGTGCTGGAAGCGGTTGATGAAGATAAACCTCCGCGCCGCGACATGGTCGATGAACCGATGGAAGTCGTGGACGGTTACTTCACGCTACCCGAGAAACCGGGCCTAGGCGTGATCTTCAACGAAGATGCTCCCAACCTACACCCGTTCGAACCGGCACGCATCCCGCCGCCCATCCGCGAAGACGGCAGCGTAGGGCTGCGTTGAGCGTCGTCAACCAAGAACCGAACGATAGTCGATTACAGCCTCTCGAACGACTCGCCGCACAACGCGCGAGGGAAAACGAACTTGAACAATCCGAGCGTTCTGACCGCACCAGGAGCGCTACATTTGGGTTTGTAGTCGGCGGGTTGCTCGGCCTGTTTATCGGCCACATGGGACTCCTCATACTTGAAGCCCGCGAGGAATTCCTACTCACCTACTACTGGACCCGTGAGTTGATCGAGTTCGACGACCAGCGTCCGCTGATTCCCACGTACTTCTTAGGAGGTGGCCTCGCCGGCGCACTGGCGGGTTACCAATTCCTCGTGCTCAAATCCCCGATGCCAAGTTTTCGAGGGTGGGCATTCGGCGCTCTGACCTTCGCTTTCGCGGCCATATTCCTCATCGGCTACTTCGCTTCATTGGTCATCGCGAACTTTCTCGATCCGATCACCGGGCCGATTCCCAGCGATCAAGGGCCATGGTTCTTCCTAAGATTTGCGTTTTCGCTGGTCGGTGCGATCCCTTCGAGCTTCAACGTCATGGGTGGCGCGTTTTACGTAGGCTTTGTCGGCACAGGGTTTTTCTTGATGCTTTGGACCGGTACTAAAGTGGCGCTTGAGCGGACGGCACACATTCCGCCGCTGGCTGGTCGCATACCCTTGGCCGTCGTCATCTATGTTTCCGTTTCCACTCTCGCGTTGGTCCCATATCTGGTCTCGATCGCGAGCCCGGACTCGGTGATCGATTCGTTGGTATCGCTGCTCTCGTCACTGGAAATATGACATTCCAAACCGAGTGGCTGCGATGACAGACCACCGCCATACCTGATCTAACTCCGCGACCCATCCGTACGTTTCGGTACGATTGAGGGCAAAGGTTGCGTTCACCCTATGCGTTCACCCCAACGACGATACTTCAACACCGAAGGCATTGTCGTTCGTACCCGCAACCTCGGTGAGGCGGATCGAATTGTAATCCTCTTTACGTCGAACCGCGGGCTAATCTCCTGCGTGGCACGCGGTGCTCGTAGGACCACGTCCAAGACCGGCGGACACGTAGACCTGCTGCGACACATCACCGCCCATATCTCCGAAGGCCGATCCGACCTGCACGTCATCAGCCAAGTCGAGACCATCAACGGCTACCTCGGTCTTCGCAACGATCTAGACCGCCTATCGCTAGCATCCCATTTCGCCGAGATGTGCGAACGGTTCTCGCTACCAAACGCCGCAAACCCAAACCTATTTTCACTCCTCCGCGACTCGCTGACCTTCGCTGAGACCGCCGCGAAGTCAATCCTTCCACTTCTCCGCCTCTGGCACGAAATGACGCTGCTCTCAACCGTCGGCCTCCAACCCCAACTCCAACGTTGCGTCCGCACTGGCGCCGACATCCCACCCGGCGACCACTGGTTCTCCCCTTCCGAAGGCGGCCTAGTCAAACGCCCCGACAGACTGTCCGACGATACCACCACTCCCGATCCCATCGCCTTCACCGAAAACTCCGAACTCTCCGACCCAATTATCCCCGCACCACTCAACACCATCAAGTTGCTACGGCATATCCTCCGAACACCCGAATGGCCGCGTTTGGAACGCCTGCGCGTCGAAGCGCGGGATGTAGACGGAGGATTACGACTGGCAGGCGCGATGCTCAGATATCAGCAGGAGAGGGGTGAAGGACGCGCGGAGCGGGTGATGGGGGAGGTCGTAAGTTGAACTTGCCCGATACGTTTCATTGTTTCCAACGGTCGAACTCTGGTGGAAGTAGGTTGAGAATCTTTTGTTCCGGAATACCGTGGAGTTCGTAGGTTAGGTCCAGCTGATCCATCACGTTCAAGAAACGCCGCAATGTGCCTGACCTTTGGCGTGTTTGCGCGCCGCGCTTAGGTCGGCCCGAACTGGAATCCCAATAAAGTTTGTTCGCGGCTGCGACCATCGCAACGTTACTGTAACGGTCTTGTCTACCGGCAATCTGTTCCTCGAAATCGGAATGTTGGTATGCGGGTCCGTAGAGCAATATGTTTGCGTCCGATGGAGAACGCCGGAACAGCCAATGTGTTCGTGCTGGCCCGGCAATGCGATGCCGGTAAAACCTATTCCAATTCGGACCGGCGATGAAAAAACTATAATCTTGAAGTCGTCTGTTCGCACGCCGCGTCCGGATGTGATCGAAACAAACCGCCGCTAGCCAAGTCCATATTCGGCGCTCTTGCGGATCCGTGTGAGACGGTAATGATTTCCAATTCGCAGCTGCGAACGCATCGCAAACCGATTTCGCAAGGTCCTTTTTGTTCGCGAGTTCAGGGATTGTGATCCTAACTTGCGGTGTCACACTTTCTGTGAGCGAATTGGTTAACGCGATATCTAACGCAGCATCTTGCGAAACTTCACCGTTTTGGAAGCCGTCCAAAAAAGCAGCAAATCGCTGTTCTCCCCGCTCTGAAAAACTGCGGACGATCATTAGTTGGTTCCCTTAGAAAAGTAGTCGCTCAAACGGTTAGCTAGCCTAAGCCGCGTGGACCCAGCGAATCGTTCCACCGCTTCATCGATCCATCGTTCCTTGGAAGGTGCATCATCGAGATCTTCCAAGCGATCCATCAATCCTCTGAAATCTCGTTGATTGTCCATCCAACTCGTCCAGTCGTCGAACCATGTTCCTTCAGAACCCTCCTCGTTGGTCCACGCTCGATCATCCAACGCTTGTGTTAACACCGAACGCAACATCTCGGGTAGTGCGGAGGAACGAAAAATCGGATGTTGAGCCAATTCATTCCTGCGATCCCAGAAATCTTCTGACCAAAGCAACACCGGTTTACCTTCGCCGGGGAAGTCGATCTTCCAAAGAAGTTGACCGATATCCTCGGGTTCAACCGGCAAGAGTCCATCCGCGTTCTCGATGTAATCTTCAAAGCCGACCCAACGGATTTGACGACAAGATCCCAGCAGTCTTCCGTCTCCGTCGGTTTCGATAACTTTCAAGTTGAAACGCAACTGAGCGGGTTCACTTATGTCGACCAAAGCAAACCTCTCGGCCACCATACTGATCCAAGGTTCGTTCAACTTGAACCGTTGCCGTTCACCCGTGGTCCCGAGGTACGCTTCGAGAATCACGTCGGCATTCGCTAATCGAGCGAATCGATATTTGGATAGATCGACGGAGACTTCGATTTGAATTGGAGGTCCATCCCGAGTGTCTAACCTGACGAGCACGTCTCGCCGACTGATTAGTTCTCTGCCGGTGTAGTTGAAAGGCCGGGGCATTTATTCGGGGTTCTTCCTCGACCTTACGGTCACCGCGAGGTCTCGACGTTGATCAAATCCGCTTACTTGGACTTCAAATCCGCGTTGGATGTCGAACAACCTAATGTGATTCGGTTCGACAGCCTCCCAGTTGCATCCTGTGATATTTACAGAAATGCCTGATTGCGTCGGTTTGGCGAAATCGAAATCCCACCGGGAATGATTGGTGATGGCATTTCCGGATGTCAATGCGTAGCCGGCACGTATGTCGATGTATTCCAAACTCTCTTCGTAACTGGGATTGTCGAAGACGTCAAAACCATCGTCAGTTTGTCTAAGGTCGTAGGCTTGGATACGAGGCGGCGGCGGCGGCGGCGGGTCGTCTGGTTCGGTTTCGTCGCCATTGTCGGGCTTCGGCTTCGGTTTGACAACCCGGCGCTCGGCAGGTTTCCAAAACACATCTGCGAAAAGACCTTGGTCGGCTTCTAAGTCTCTCTCGTTGATCAGCCTTGCGACAGCTTGGGGCGCTCGCTGCAAAAACCGAATTGTTTGCAGTGTCCCAA